>DAINOM010000061.1:0-16935 GCA_036735445.1 Propionicimonas sp. | reverse complement strand
ACCCCTGACCCCCTGCTTGCAAAGCAGGTGCTCTACCAACTGAGCTAATGCCCCCCGCGGCGCCCATTGTGGCATCAGCGGGGAGCGGCGCCCAAACCACGATTGCCGGCGCCTGGCTCGCTCGCCGAAGGCTGTCGTGTCGTGATCCAGCCGCTTGAGGTGTCCCACCTTGCCCATACGTCACATCCAGCGACTCGAGTGGCGCAATCGCGACAGCCGGCCCCCGCCGCCGCCCAGACCGGCCCCGGCCCGCACCGCGGCACGCCCGACCCGCCATTTCGCGAACCTGTCGTGATCCGGCCACTTCAGGACTGTGGCGTGACGGCAGAGGCAGTTGTGACTCGCGGCTTGGCCAGATCACGACAACGCACCTCAGGCGGGGCAGCCAACGGATGCTTCCGGTGAGGAGACCCTGAATCGCCGAATTGGGAGGCGGCATCTACCCTTGAACCCATGTGGTCCCGGCGGGAAGAGGTCGACTATGCCCTGCAGCGGCGCAACACGCTGCAGTCGCTGAAGCGACCCCAGCGCGTCCTGGAAGGCACCAATGTGTGCGACGCGGACCCGCTCCTGCTGCGTGCTGCCCTGCACCACGGCGAGGAGTCCGCGGTGCCGTGCCCCATCTGTGACGCACCCCGGTTGCTGAACCTCAACTACGTGTTCGGCGAGCAGCTCGGCCAGTACTCCGGACGGATCAAGTCCACCGCTGAACTGGACGAGATGCAGTCGGAGTACGGCGAGTTCACCGTCCGCGTGGTCGAGGTGTGCGTCGACTGCGGCTGGAACCACATGATCACGTCCTACCTGCTCGGGGACGGCGTCCGCCGCCGTCCACCGCGCCGCCAGCAGACCGCCGAGGACATCTATGGCTGAACCCAAACGCTCCACCGGCCAGCGGAGACCGACCACCAAGTCAGGCAAGAAGAAGCGCAGCCTGTGGGTGCGGATCCCGTTGTGGATCCTCTCGGTGCTGGTGATCGTCGGAGTGATCGGCGCCGGCGTGGTCGCGTGGGCCTACACGACCATCAAGCTGCCCGACCCCAACTCGGACTTCAGCACCAACACCACCTTCGTCTACTACAACGACGGCAAGACGAAGATCGGGTCCTTCCAGGTGCAGAACCGGCAGTCGATCAGCTATGACCAGATGCCGCAGCACGTTAAGGACGCGGTCGTCGCCGCGGAGAACCGCACGTTCTGGACCGACCCCGGCATTTCCGCGACCGGTCTGTTCCGCGCCGCGCTCGGCCTCGTCGGCCTCGCTCCGGCGGACGCGACCGCCACCGGTGGCGGCTCCACGATCACCCAGCAGTACATCAAGATCATGTACCTGACGTCGGAGAAGAGCTTCACCCGCAAGGCCAAGGAGCTCCTGCTGGCGACCAAGATGGGCCAGGAGCTCAGCAAGCAGGACATCCTCGAGGGCTACCTCAACACCGTCTACTTCGGCCGCGGCGCCTACGGCATCGAGGCGGCGGCCCAGGCGTACTTCAAGGTGCCCGCGGCCAAGCTCAACCTGGCCCAGTCGGTGTCGCTGGCCGCGATCCTGAACTCGCCGGGCAACCTCGACCCCGCCAGCGGCAAGCAGGAGGCCGCGGGCCTGCTCGAGCGGTACCAGTACACGCTCAACGGCATGGTCGAGATGAATGCCATCACCCCCGCCGAGCGCGCCGAGATCTACGACAAGCTGCCCAAGTTCCCCAAGCAGGCGAAGAACTCGGCCTACGGCGGCCCGAAGGGCTTCCTGCTGAGCATGGTGAAGAAGGAGCTGCTGGCCAACGGCTTCACCGAGAGCCAGATCAGCGGGGGCGGCTACAAGGTCGTCACCACCTTCGACGCGGACGCCCAGGACGCGGCCGTCTCCGCGGCCCAGACCATGACGTTGCAGGCGGCGGGGGGCAACAAGAAGGCGGCCAGGCAGCTGCACGCGGGGCTGGCGTCCATCGACAACGCGACCGGCGGCGTGATCGCCCTGTACGGCGGTCCCGACTTCCTGGAAAGCCAGCTGAACTGGGCGGCGACCCCGCGTCCGACCGGGTCGACGTTCAAGCCGTACGCGCTCACCGCAGCCCTGCGCAGTGGCTGGACGCTGAACGACAAGCTGAACGGCAACTCCTTCACGCCGAAGGGCGACCCCGTCCCGGTGACCAACGGCGGCTACAACTACGGCCGGATCACCCTGCAGACCGCCACCACCAAGTCGGTGAACTCCGCCTACGTCGACCTGGTCACCCAGATCGACGACGGCCCGGCCAGGGTCCAGCAGGCCGCCCTCGACGCCGGGATTCCCGAGGACGGGCACTGGGACCTCAGCAACCGGATTCCGCTCGGCAACTCGGAGGTGAGCGCGGTCCACCAGGCCGCCAGCTACTCGACCTTCGCCAACAGCGGCCTGCGGCACGACGCCCACGTGGTCGCCGAGGTCGCCGGCCCCGACGGCAAGAAGGAGTTCGTGGCGGACACCGAGGGTACGCAGACCATCGAGACCGACGTGGCGACCGACGTCACCTACGCGCTCACCAAGGTCACCCAGGACGGCACCGCCTACCGCGCCGCGAGCCTGGGCTACCCGGTCGCCGGAAAGACCGGGACGGTCGGCTACCCGGTCAAGGTGACCAAGAAGGTCGGCAACAAGTCCTACACGGTCACCGAACGGCAGACCAGGGCGGTGTGGTTCGTCGGCTACACGAAGCAGATCACCACCGCCGTGGTCTTCGTGAAGGGCGAACAGGGCACGAGCGACCTGGGCCGCGCGTTCTACGGCTCGGGCTACCCGCTGTCCACCTGGCTGGCGTACATGAACAAGGCGATGGACGGCAAGGAGAAGCTGTCGTTCGACCCGCCGACCCACCGGACGTCCACCCAGAAGCCCGAAGCGAAGCCCAAGCCGAAGCCGACGGAGACCGCCACGGCGACCGCGACACCCACGGAGACGGCGACCACGGAACCGACGACCGACCCCACCGAGCCGAGCACCGAGCCGACGAAGCAGCCGACGGAGACCGCTGAGGCGAAACCGACCAGTTCGGGCACCAAGGCACCCTAGGATCGGCGCGTGACCAACCCTGCGCCCGCGCTGTCGAGGGTGCTCGGCGGCCCACTCGGCCGGCATGCCGGACCGGGCGGCACCTGGCACTCCCCCAGCTTGTGGGCCTACCTCACGCTGACCATCTCGTGGCTGGTCGTCATGGCCCGTCAGGTGCCGTGCAACAGCGGTCACCAGGACAACCAGTTCCTGCCCTGGATGTGCTACTCCGACATTCCGGTCCTGTACTACTGGCGGGGGCTCAAGGACGGCCAGATCCCCTTCCTGCAGAGCGACCTCGAGTACCCGGTGCTGACCGGCGCGTTCATGGAGCTGTCACGCCGGTTCGTCCTGATGTTCGGGGGCGAGAGCCGGCCGGGCCTCAGCGAGGCCGAGGTCGCCCACGCCACCCAGCTGTTCTTCGGCGTCACCGCCCTGCTGCTCTTCGTCCTGTTCGGCGTGCTGGTCTGGGCGCACCTGCGGATGCACCGGCCGTGGGACGCACTGATGATCGCCGCGTCCCCGGCCATCTGGACGGCGGGCCTGATCAACTGGGACGCGCTGGTGCTCGCGCTGACCGCCCTCGCGCTGCTGGCATGGTCGCGGCAGAAGCCCTTCTGGGCGGGGGTGTGGCTGGGACTGGGGGTCGCGGCGAAGCTGTATCCCGTCCTGCTGCTCGTCCCGCTGACCGTGCTGTGCGTGCGGGCGAACCGGTGGCGTCCGCTGGTGCTGGCCTACGTCGGGACGGCGGTGTCCTGGGTCGCGGTGAACCTGCCGGTCTACCTCGCCACCCCGCAGGGCTGGCTGAACTTCTGGACGTTCAACGCCGACCGCGGCGGCGACCTGGGCTCGCTGTGGTACGCGCTGAACCTGCTGGACATCGAGATCGGGTCGGTCTCGCGGCTGGTGGCGGCGCTGATGGTCGTCGGCACGATCGTGATCTGTGCGCTGCTGCTGCTCGCTCCGCGGCGTCCGCGCCTCGCCCAGGGCGCGTTCCTGATCGTCGCGCTGTTCGTGATCGTGAACAAGGTGTACTCACCCCAGTACGTGCTGTGGCTGCTGCCGCTGCTCGTGCTCGCCCGGCCGCGGTGGGTGGACTGGGTCGTGTTCACGATCGCCGAGACCGCCTACTTCGCCGCCATCTGGGGGCACCTCGCCGGCCAGATGACCAACGGGGCCGGTCAGGACCGGCTCTACGTGCTGTCGATCCTGGTCAGGATCGGCGTCCAGCTGTGGCTCTGTGGCCGCGTGGTGCGCGACATGTTCGACCCGCGGCGGGACATCGTCCGCGCCGGTGGCCTGGATGATCCGGACGGTGGGGTGCTGGACGAGGCGCCCGACGCGCCCTGGGTGACCCGGCTGACCCGCGGACTGCCGGCCGCATGAGTCCGGCCGCGGTGGCGGCGCCCCGCCGGCGCACGGCCCGTCCCAGGCCTCGCGCCGATGCCCGGCTGGTCGTGCAGGCCTGGTTCGGCACCCGGTTGCTGATGGCTGTGGTCGCGGTGTGGGTGATGGTCACCGAGCATCGCTCGCTCGGCGACGTGTTCGGCAACTGGGACGTCGTCCACTACCTCGGCATCGCCCGGGACGGCTACGCGGAGGCCAACTCGATCGCGTTCTTCCCCGGCTGGCCGCTGCTGGTCCGGCTGGTCTCGCTGCCGGGGCTGCCGCCGCTGCTGGCCGGGATGCTGCTGACGATGGTCGCGTCCGGCGCTGCGGCAGCCGCGCTGTACCGGCTGGGCGGGGCGCCCGCCGCGATCGCCTGGCTGCTGGCGCCGACCGCGGTGTTCACCCTGGTGCCGTACACGGAGGCGGTGTTCTGCGCGGTCGCCTTCTGGGCGTGGGAACGGGCCACGGCCCGGCAGTGGGGAGCGGCCGCCGCACTGGCGGCCGTGGCCGCGTCCGTCCGGGTGTCCGGGGTGTTCCTGGTGATGGCGCTGGCCGTGCTCGCGCTGACCCAGGCCGGCCCGGCGAAGGAGCGGGTGCGCCGGCTGCTGTGGCTGGCGATCCCGGTGGCGGTGGTGGCTGCGTACATCGGCTACCTCTACACGCTCACGCACAGCTGGACGGCGTGGTTCGACGCGCAGACCAGCGGCTGGGCCCGCGGTTTCGCCACGCCGTGGGAGTCGCTGCAGCACACGCTCAGCGTCCTGGAGCCGGGTGCGTACGCCGACCATCCGGAGTGGCGGTGGGTGTTCCTCGCCGAGATCATCAGCATGGCGGTGGGCCTGCTGGTGACCCTGGTGTCGCTGGTGCAGCGGCGGTGGGGCGAGGCCACCTGGGTCGGCGTGCAGGTCGTGGCGTTCGGCACGTCCTACTGGTACATGAGCGTGAACCGGGCCGTCCTGCTGTGGTTCCCGCTGTGGATCCTGCTGGGACGGCTGGGCGAGGGCCGGCGGAAGCTGCCGGTCTGGCGGGTGGTGCTGCTGGTCGTGCTCGTCCTGGCGGCCCTGGTCGTCCAGGCCGCCTGGGCCTGGCTGTTCTTCACCGGCCGCTGGGCCAGCTGAACTGCGGGGACGGTTCTTGACTCGGTCCGCTGGACCGAGTCAAGAACCGTCCCCGCAGTTCCCGCAGTTCCCGGCTCAAGGTGGACCGAAACCGCCGACGACGACGCTTTCGGTCCACCTTGCGGGATTCGGGGGGCGGGGATCCCGTACCGGGGTCGGGATGGGGCCCGGCCGACGCGCGGGACGGCCGGCAGCATTGACACCTATGGTTACGTAACCGTAAGTTAGGGGTCCTGCCGGAGCCCCAGCGACCAGGAGATCCCTTGACCGAGCCCGCAGGAACCCCGTCCGACCGCGACGTACCGATCCAGCTGCTCGACCCCTCCGGACGGCGGGTCGAGCACCCCGACTTCCACTTCGACGGCGCCGACGCCGACATCGCCGCCCACCTGCGCGACATGGTGCTGGCCCGGCGGATCGACACCGAGGCCACGGCGCTGCAGCGGAAGGGCCAGCTCGGCCTGTGGCCGCCGCTGCTCGGCCAGGAGGCTGCACAGGTGGGCTCGGCCCGGGCGTCCCGCGACCGCGACCTGATCCTCCCGTCCTACCGCGAGCACGCCGTCGCGTGGTGCAAGGGCGTCGACCCGGTCGAGATCCTCGGCACCTTCCGCGGGACGGTGATGGCCGACTGGCCCTCCCGTCCGGACACCTTCCACATGTACTCCTTCGTGATCGGCACCCAGACGCTGCACGCGGTCGGCATGGCGATGGCCCTGCGGCTGGACGGACTCGTCGGCAACCCCGACGCGAGCGACAACGCCGCGGCGCTCGTCTACTTCGGCGACGGCGCCACCAGCCAGGGCGACGTGAACGAGGCCTTCGTGTTCGCTGCCTCGGCCAACGCGCCGGTGGTGTTCTTCTGCCAGAACAACGGCTGGGCAATCAGCGAGCCGACGTCCCTGCAGTCCCGGATCCCGCTGTACCGGCGCGCATCCGGCTTCGGCTTCCCCGGCGTCCGGGTGGACGGGAACGACGTGCTCGCCGTCCAGGCCGTGACCGAATGGGCGCTCGACCGTGCCCGCCGGGGGGACGGTCCCGTCCTGATCGAGGCCTACACCTACAGGATGGGCGCCCACACCACGTCCGACGACCCGGGCAAGTACCGCCTCGCCGCCGAGATCGAGGAGTGGCGCGGCAAGGACCCGATCGAGCGGGTCCAGGCCTATCTGCTCGCCGCCGGGGCCATCGACCAGGCCTGGCTGGACGCCCTCGCCGCCGAGTCGGACGCGCTCGCCGAGCGACTGCGGGACGGCTGCGTCGCGCTGCCCGAGCCCGTCCTCGCCGACGCCTGGGACGTCGTCTACGCCAACACCCCCGACCTGCTGGTCCGGCAGCGGGACGAGTACCTCGCCTACGCGGCGTCGTTCGAGGAGGTCCAGTGAGCACCCGTCAATCGCTGGTCGAGCCGGTCCGGACCGATGCCGCGGCCCCGACGGCAGACCGCTCGCCGGTGAGCGGCGCGACCACCACGAAGCTGACCATGGCGAAGGCGCTCAACGCGGGCCTGCGTGCGGCGCTGGCGAACGACCCGAAGGTGCTGCTCGCCGGCGAGGACATCGGCAGCCTCGGCGGAGTCTTCCGGGTGACCGAGGGCCTGCAGGCCGAGTTCGGCCCCGACCGGGTGATCGACTCGCCCCTGGCCGAGTCCGGCATCGTGGGGACGGCGGTCGGGCTGGCCCTGCGCGGCTACCGTCCCGTGGTCGAGATCCAGTTCGACGGCTTCGTCTATCCCGCGTTCGACCAGCTCGTCTCGCAGGTGTCCCGGATGCGGTTCCGGTCGCACGGGCAGCTCGCCGTCCCGATGGTCGTGCGGATCCCGTACGGCGGCGGCATCGGCGCGATCGAGCACCACAGCGAGTCGCCGGAGGCGTACTTCGCGCACACCCCGGGCCTGAAGGTGGTCACCTGCTCGAACCCGTCCGACGCCTACTGGATGATCCAGCAGGCCATCGCCGACGACGACCCGGTGGTCTTCCTCGAACCGAAGCGCCGCTACCAGGAGAAGGGCGAGGTGGACGTGGCCGCGTCCCCGCTGCCGCTGTACTCCGCGCGCGTGGTCAAGCCGGGGACGGACGCCACCCTGCTCACCTACGGCCCGATGGTCCGCACCTGCGTGCAGGCCGCGGTCGCCGCCGAGGACGAGGGCCGCAACCTCGAAGTGGTCGACCTGCGCTCGCTGTCGCCGCTGGACGACGACGCCGTGTTCGCGTCCGTCCGGCGCACCGGGCGCGCGGTCGTCGTGCACGAGGCGGTCGGGACGCTGGGCATCGGCGCCGAGCTCGCCGCCCGGATCCAGCAGGAGTGCTTCTACGAGCTCCAGGCGCCGGTGCTGCGGGTGACCGGGTACGACCTTCCCTACCCGCCGAGCCGGGTGGAGGATGGCTACCTGCCCGACCTGGACCGGGTGCTGGACGCCGTCGACCGGGCCCTGGCCCACTGACAAGGGGATTCCCATGCACGAGTTCACGCTGCCCGACCCGGGCGAGGGCCTGCTGGAGGCCGACATCGTCTCCTGGAAGGTCGCGGTCGGGGACACGGTCGCCGTCAACGACGTCCTGGTCGAGGTCGAGACCGCCAAGTCGCTGGTCGAGCTGCCGTCCCCCTTCGCGGGTGTCGTCGCCGAACTCCTGGTCGCCGAGGGCGACACCGTCGAGGTGGGCGCGCCGATCATCCGGATCGCCGATGCCGGGGAGCCCGCCGAGCCGCTGGTCGAGCCGGTGCTCCCGTCCGTCATCCCGGCGAACGCCGGGATCCCCGACGCCGCTCCGGGGATCCCGGGTCAGGCCCGCGATGACGTGGTCGAGTCCACGGCGTCCGACGCGCTGCTCGTCGGCTACGGCGCGAAGCAGGGTTCCGTCCACCGCCGGGCGCGGAAGGGCTCTGCCGAGGTGACCACTCCCACGCCGTCGGCAGCACCCGCCCCGGTTGCTCCTGCGCCCGTGGACGCTCCGTCCGCCCCGCGCGCGAAGCCGCCCGTCCGCCGCGTGGCGCGCGACCTGGGCATCGACCTCGCGACGGTGACGCCGACCGGCCAGGACGGCACGATCACCGCCGAGGACGTGCTCGCGGCTGCGGGCGTGGCGGCGTCCGGCACGCCGGGGGAGCGGCGGATTCCGCTCCGCGGCGTCCGGCGCGAGATGTTCCGGACGATGACCGCGTCGCTCAGCGTCCCGCAGGCGACCGCCTTCCTCGAGGTCGACGTCACCGCCACCATGGAGCTGATCGAGACGTTGAAGCGGCGGCGGGACTTCACCGGGCTGCGGATCTCGCCGCTGGTGGTGTTCGCCAAGGCCGCCTGCCTGGCGATCGAGCGGGTCCCCGAGATCAACTCCAGCTATGACGAACGCACCGACGAGGTCGTGCTCCACGAGGACGTGAACCTCGGCATCGCCGCGGCCACGCCCCGCGGCCTGCTGGTGCCGAACATCAAGGGCGCCAACCGGCTCAACCTGCTGGAGCTGACCCGGGCGATGAACGACCTCGTCCCGCTGGCGAAGGAGGGCAAGGTGCCGCCGTCGTCCATGGCCGGGGGCACGTTCTCGATCACCAACGTCGGCGTGTTCGGGGTGGACGGCGGCACGCCGATCCCGAACAGCGGCGAGGCGGCGATCATGTGCCTGGGCACGATCCGTCGCAAGCCCTGGGTGATCGGCCACGGCGAGACCGAGCGGATCGAGCCGCGCAGCGTCTGCACGGTGACGATCACGTTCGACCACCGCCTGGTGGACGGCGAGATGGGCTCGAAGTTCCTGGCCGACGTGTCCACGATCATGTCCGACCCCGCCCTGGCCCTGCTCTTCTGAACAGAAACGGGGACGGTTCTCTTCTCGGTCCACCGTCGCGGACCGAGAAGAGAACCGTCCCCAAGCTGAGCGGGAGGCGCCGGCACCGGCTCCGGTGAACGGGAATGGGACCTGTCCCCATGCCGGGACAGCGAGGGGGTCGGACGACCTCCGGCTACTGTGCGGGGATGCGCTCGAACCCCCGGAGTGTGACCCTGCTCGCGAGCCTGTGCGCGGTCGCGCTGGCCGCCGGCTGCGCGACCGTCCCGGTGCCGGCCGAGGTCGTCCAGGCGGACGCCGCCGCGCCCGCACAACCCGTCCCGTCGGCAGCGAAGGCCGCGGCGGTGCGCAAGCCCGTCCACGTCCGGCGGATCGACCCGGGACAGACCGGCTGGTTCTCGTCCCCGGCACTGGTCGACCTGGACGGGGACGGCACCCGTGAGATCGTCGCGCCGCTGTACTCCACCTACGTCTATTCGGCGTCCGGCACGAAGCTGGCCACCGGCACCGCCACCTCCGGACGGGTGTACGCGCCCTCCGTGGTTGCCGACCTCGACCATGACGGCACCACCGAGGTCGTCGTCGGCGGCAGTGGCACCGTGGCGGCCTACGAGTGGCGCGACGGCGCGCTGGGCGTGAAGGCGGGCTGGCCGGCGTCCGTGGCGAGCGGCGGGCAGAAGCCGGAGGTGCGCGGACTCGCCGCAGCCGACCTCGACGGCGACGGCACGATCGAGGTGGTCGCGACCACGACCAACACCTCGGCGACCGGCTCCCAGGTCTTCGTCTTCTCGGCCAACGGCAGTCTCTACCAGCCGGCGGGCGGCCACAGTCCCGCGTGGCCGCGCTACAACCAGCTCACCGGATCGGGCAACGACAAGGACTTCAACGGCTACGGCAACCACGGCTACGGGGCCTACGGGCTGAACGTCGGCATCGGCCAGCTCGACGACGACCCGCAGCTGGAGATCGTGGTCACCTTCGACAACCACCAGATCAACCTGTTCAACCACGACGGGACGTCGGTGCTGGCGTCCGACTGGTACACCAACCGCGCCAGCGAGTACGCCGGGCAACGGCTCGGCTGGGGCCAGTTCATCCGCTGGCTGTCGCCGTCGGTCGAGGACGCCCAGTGGCACGCGCACACCGGGGCCTGGCCGAGCCCGAAGAAGGTGTCCTGGTTGCAGTGGACGGCCTCGCCGCCGTCCATCGGCGACCTCGACAACGACGGGCACGCCGAGGTGATCGGGGTGCCGAACGTGGAGAAGAAGATCCCGTACCAGACCCAGGCGCACGCGGTGATGGCGCTGGACGGCGCCCAGAACGGCGGCGTCCGCTCGGGGCGGCGGCACGCGGGCTTCACCACGCTGCCGAAGACCGGCAAGCCGATCGTCCGCTCCAGCGGCGACTGGTACCCGCCCGACGGCATCCCCGCCCCGACCCTCGTCGATCTGAACGGCGACAGCCGGCTCGACATCGTGTTCCCCGGCAACGACGGCTACATCTACGCCATCAGCGCGACCGGCAAGCGGCTGTGGCGCTACGGCTACGCACCCGGGAAGAAGCGGACGTTCGCCTCCGAGGTCTCCGCCGCCGACCTCAACGGGGACGGCAGGCCCGAACTCGTCTTCGGCGTGTACGGCAGGGCGAAGAAGAGCGGCCGCCTGGTGGTGCTGAAGCCCACGGGCGGGAAGATCGCCTCGCTCACCGTGCCGAAGCAGGGCACGGACGGCAACGGCATCGGCATCGCGGCGGCCCCGTCCATCGCGGACCTCGACGGCAACGGCACCCTGGAGATCGTGACCACCTCGATCGACCACGGCCTGGACATTTGGACGGTACCGGGCTCGACCTCCGGCACGTCCGCCTGGCCGACCGGACGCGGTTCGCTGCTGCGCAATGGCACCGTCGGCGGCTGACCTTCACTGCCGCTGACCTCCGCTGCCGCCGACCTTCACGCCATCCCCGCACGCAAGGTGGACCGAAACCGCCGATGTCGGCGGTTTCGGTCCACCTTGCGTGGGTCGGGAGGCGGGGCCGGGCGGCCGTGGGTGTGCGCGGCTCGTCCTCTAGAGTCTGGAACGTGACTTCGCGAAGCGATGTGCTGATCACTGTCGATGAGCTCGCCGATGCGCTCGGCGCGGGCGCGCAGCTGCTGGACGTCCGCTGGAGCCTCGGCGAACAGCCGGGGACGGGCTTCGGCCGCTACCTCCAGGGGCACCTGCCCGGTGCCCGCTTCCTCGACCTCGAGGCGGTGCTGACCGGGCCGACGACCGAACCGACACTCGGCCGGCACCCGTTGCCCGACGCCGTGCAGCTCGGCGCGGGACTGGGCGCCATCGGGATCGACCCGGCCCGGCCGATCGTCGTCTACGACGATCCCGGCTCGTTCGCCGCGGGCCGGGCGTGGTGGGTGCTGCGCTGGGCGGGCCTCGATGCGCGGGTGCTCGACGGCGGCATCCGGGCCTGGCTGGCCTCCGGACGCGAGCTGGAGACCGACGAACCCGACGTTGACGGCAGGCCGCCACTCTCCCTGACGACCGGCCACCTGCCCACCCTGGACGCCGACGAGGTCGCCCGCTTCGACGGCCTGCTGATCGACGTCCGCGCGCCGGAGCGCTTCCGCGGCGAGGTCGAGCCGATCGACCCTCGCGCCGGCCACATCCCCGGCGCGGTGAACCGTCCGGTCACCGGCTTCTGGGACGAGGACGGACGCCTTCCCTCGGCCGGACAACTCGCGACGCTCGCCGGCGAACCGCTGGCCGATCCGGCGGTTCCGGTCGCGGTCTACTGCGGCTCGGGGGTCTCGGCGGCCCAGGTCGTCCTCGCGCTGGCGAGCCTCGGGGCGGAGGCGGCGCTCTATCCTGCGTCCTGGTCGGGCTGGTCGAACGACACCGCCCGTCCGGTCGCCACCGGGCCCGCATCATGACGATCGGCGCATCGAGCACGGCGACGACCCGGCTCGACCACATCCGCGCCAACCTCGCCGCGGTGCGCGCCCGGGTCGGCGACCGTCTCGTGCTGGCGGCCGTGAAGGCGGACGCGTACGGCCACGGCGCGGTCGAGGTCGGCCGGATGATCGAACGCACCCGGGCAGCCGACTGGCTCGGCGTGGCGACGGTCGGCGAAGGCCTGGAACTGCGTGCGGCCGGCATCACCCTGCCCATCCTGAAACTGTCTGTGGCAAGGGGAGATGAGGTCACGGCGGCGGTCCGGGCCGGGCTCACCCTCACCGTCACGGACGCCGCGTCGATCCAGGAGGCGGGGACGGCCGCGTCCGGGGGCACCACGGCGTCCGTGCACCTGAAGGTCGATACGGGCATGCGCCGGATCGGCTGCGAACCGGCTGAGGCACCCGGTCTGGCGGCGCTCGCCGACACCACTCCCGGCGTCCGGCTGGACGGCCTGTTCTCGCACCTGCCGATCTCCGACTCCCCGCGCGGCGACGACTTCACGAAGACTCAGGTGGAGCTGTTCCGCGCGACCGCAGAGCAGGTCGAGCAGGCGCGCGGCCCGCTGCTGAAGCACCTTGCCAACTCGGGCGCCGTGTTGGGCCACCCGGACGCGTGGCTCGACCTGGTCCGTCCGGGAATCATGATCTACGGCGCGTACCCCGACCCGGAGGCGCAGCGGACGGTCCCGCTGCTGCCGGCCCTCGAATGGCGCACGCGCGTGACCTTCATCAAGCGGGTTCGCGCGGGGGAGACGGTCGGCTACGGCCGCACCTGGACGGCGCCCAGCGACACCTGGATCGCCACCGTGCCGATCGGGTACGGCGACGGCTACTCGCGGCTGCTGTCGAATCGCGGCCGGATGCTGGTCGGGGGACGCAGCTATCCGATTGCCGGCCGGGTCTGCATGGACCAGACGATGCTCGACCTCGGGCCCTCGACGGACGTCGCCGTGGGCGACGAGGTGGTCCTGGTCGGCCGCAGCGGCGAGGAGGAGATCACGACCACCGAGATCGCCGCCCTGATGGACACCATTCCCTACGAGGTCACCTGCCTGATCACCCGCCGGGTGGCCCGGGCATACGTCAGCTGAACCACGGGGACGGTTCTCTTTACCGTTCACCTCCGCCGTGAAAGGTGGCTGAACCGAGTCAGGAACCGTCCCCGTGGTTCAGCGTCGTTCACTGGAACGGTCGCCGACTACTGGCGCGGGATCGACGCCTGGTGGCGGGCGATGAACTCCCGCTTGGCGTAGGCGGCGAGACCGAAGGTCAGCCAGCCGTCCACGGCGGCGCCGACGCCGCCGCCGACCAGCGGGATCCGCCGCACGACGACGACGGCGAGGTGCTTGCCGCCGAGACGCCCGGCCAGCGAGCCCATCACCCGTTCGCTGATCACCCGCTCCAGGGAGGGGTCGAACATCGGGGCCGTCGCGATGGCCAGCGGTGAGGTCGGCAGCTTGCCGTCCGCGACCAGCCGACGGACCTCGTCGTCGCCCAGCATGGCGAGCGTCAACGCCGCCCGCACCCGCCGGTCGTCCACGTCGTAGCCGCGCAGGTGCGCGATGCCGGCGATCATCCGGACGCTGAGCACGGCCAGTCCGGCGATGTTGGCCGGCAGCCCGACCGGCAGCGTGATCAGCCCGCCGACGCTGGTCAGGAAGCCCTGCGCCGACGCCATCCCGACGTGCTGGACGACCAGCGTGTCGATCGCGGACTCACGGTCGCTCTTCGACTGCAGCGAGCGCGCCGCCGCGGCTTTCGCACCGGGGAAGGCGGGGCTGCCGTCGATGGCGAAGTCCACGATGCTGCGCAACAGGCCACCGGCGACCTCCGGGGTGCGGGTGACCAGCTGCTTGCCGAACTCGGACGCGGCATTCGCCATCGGTGTTCCTCTCCTCGCGACCAGCCTAGGCGCCCGCCCGGGACCCGCGGCAGGGGCACGGTCCCCGACCTGACCCCGGGCGAACCCCCATGCCGGGAGGTGTCGCGATCTGGCCACTGGAACGCCCGGATGTGACGAGTGGGACGGGTGAACCTCCTTGAGTGGCCAAATTGCGACAACCCCTTGTCCGCGCGGGGCTGCACTTCTGATCCCGGTGCTGTCGGAGGCTGCTGGCAGAATCGGGCCATGGCACGCCGTCCGGGCATCTTCGGGCCACCACGCAGTTGGCCGGCCCAGGACCTGATCGCGTTCTCGGCCGAGTTCGACGAGGCGCTGGTGCTCGCCGCCTACGCGGAGGGCGTGTTCCCGATGCCGCTGCACGCGTCGGCCTTCGGCCAGATGGGCTGGTGGTCGCCGGTGCAGCGCGGCCTCCTGCTGCCGGACGCGCTGCGGGTCACCCGGTCGCTGCGCCGGTCCGCCGCGCGGTACACCACCACGGTCGACCTCGCCTTCGCCGACGTGCTGGAGCGCTGCGCCGACCCGTCCCGGCCGTACGGCTGGATCGACGACGACATCCGCCGGGTCTACACCTCGCTGCACGGGCAGGGCCGCGTCCACTCCGTCGAGACGTGGGACGGGGACGGCCGGCTGGTCGGCGGACTCTACGGGGTGTCGCTCGGCGGCCTGTTCGCCGGGGAGTCGATGTTCCACGACCCGGTGCACGGCAGGGACGCGTCGAAGGTGGCGTTGCTGGCACTGGTGGAACTGCTGTCGGACGAGCATGCTGAGGACCGCATCATCGACGTCCAGTGGCAGACCGACCACCTGGCCAGCCTGGGCGTGGTCGAGGTCGAGCGGGACGAGTACCTGGGCCTGCTGGCCGAGGCGCTCGCCGTCCCGGAGCCACGGTGGCCGCGAGGGAAGGAGCAGCGTGCCTGAACTGCCAGAGGTCGAGGCTCTCCGCGGCTTCCTGACCGGCGCCTGCGTCGGCAAGAGCATCGCGCGCACCGAGCTGGTGGCGTTCGCCTGCCTGAAGACGTTCGAGATCCCGCTCGGCGGGCTGGCGGGACTCGAGGTGGACGGGGTCGAGCGCCGCGGCAAGTTCGTCTGCCTGTCCGTCGGCGGGCTATGGCTGGTGTTCCACCTTGCCAGGGGCGGTTGGCTGACCTGGAAGGACACCATGCCGGACAAGCCCGCGCGTCCTGGCAAGGGGCCGCTGGCGCTGCGCGTGGTCTTCGACGACGACTCCGGCTTCGACCTGACCGAGATGGGGACGCAGAAGCGGCTGGCCGTGTACGTGGTGAGAGCACTCGGCGACGTCCCGGGCATCGCCACCCTCGGCCCCGATCCCCTGGCGGATGCCTTCACCCCGGACGTGCTGGGCGGCATCCTCGACCGGGCCGGACGCGCCCAGCTGAAGGGCGTGCTGCGCGACCAGCGGATCATCGCCGGCATCGGCAACGCCTACTCGGACGAGATCCTGCACGCCGCGAGGCTGAGCCCGTTCAAGCCGGCCAGCGGACTGGACGCCGCCGAGCGGGACACCCTCTACCAGGCGATCCGCACCGAACTGGCGGACGCCGTTGCGCGCTCGTCCGGACTGGCGGCCAAGGAACTGAAGGGCGACAAGAAGCTGAACCTGCGCGTCCACGGGAAGACCGGCCAGGCCTGCCCGGTGTGCGGCACGACCATCGCAGAGGTGTCCTTCGCCGACTCGGCGCTGCAGTACTGCCCCGGCTGCCAGACCGGTGGCAAGCCCCTCGCCGACCGTCGCCTGTCGAAGCTGCTGAAGTAGCGCCGCGTCCCCGACCCCCTCGACGACCGGTTCCCCGAGAGCGAGTGCCAGCGAGTCCTCCAGCTGGCGGGAAATGGGGACAGACCCCTTTTCCACCACTCCACCCGAAGTGGTGGTGGAAAAGGGGTCTGTCCCCATTTCCCGCCACGGGCTTCCTGTGAGGAAGATAACGGTCCGGTCTCGGGTCCGGGCAGGCCGTGGAACTGGTCAGACCAGCCGGTAGCCTGCTTTGCGGAGACGAGACAAGTGGCGGAAAGAGGGTCCGTGGTGACGAGGGTGATGGCGCGGGCACGCGACATCGTCTCCGCGCCGTGGGCGCGAAACCCGCGGCTCGGCCTGTGGCTGATCGTCACCGGCGCCGTCCTCATCCTGGCGGTGGCCGCCTGCGGCCCGTCGTCCGTCGCGCTGAGGCTCGGCCCGCGCATCGACTACCTGCCGCCGTGGTACCTGAAGGTCGGCACCATCCAGCTCAGCGAGTGGGTGGCGGTGCCCGTGCTGTGGCTGGCCCTCTTCCTCGGCACGGCGGGCCTGTGGATCTGCTGGCGCGCGGTCAACGCGGGCTGGCGTCCGAACAACCGGCGGCTGTTCCTGCTCGGGGCGGTGCTGAGCATCCTGACCAGCCTCGTCCCGCCGATGACGTCCGCCGACGTGCTGATGTACGCGGCGTACGGACGGCTGCAGGTCCTCAACCTCAACCCCTACGACATCACCCCCGCCGAGATCTTCCGGCAGGAGTACGACCCCGTCCTGATCCTGACCGAACGGCCCTGGCAGGACACCCCGAGCGTGTACGGCCCGCTCGCGTCCGCCTCGCAGTGGCTGGCGGCCTGGCTCGGCAACGGCAACATGCACAACACCGTGTTCTGGCTGCAGATGTTCGCGCTGCTGCCGTTCCTGGTGATCGGCGCGCTGGCCGTCCTGATGGCGCACGACGACCGGAAGATCCAGACCCGGGCGATCCTGTTCACCGTCCTCAACCCGCTGATGATCTGGT
>DAINOM010000060.1:0-17327 GCA_036735445.1 Propionicimonas sp. | reverse complement strand
CGATGCCCTGCCACCCGCCGGTGGTCTTGATCGAGTTCAGCATCGACTCGAACTCGCGGATCACCAGCATGTCGTGCAGCATCGCGACCAGGCCGTCCGCGCCGTAGCGCTGCGCGGCCGCGGCGTAGTCCCGGGTGTAGGCGTTCACCGGGATCGGCGGGACGGTGATCGTCGAGGCCGCGCGGACCTTCGCCGGATCGACGTTCAGTGACTTGGGCATTTCTTCCTTCTCGTTCGTCCTTGTGTATCGGATGCTCCCCCTCCCGACTTGTCAGAATCTCGGCCGCCTATGGCCGGCTCAGATTCTGACAACTCGGTTGGGGGTGGGTCAGTCCTTGATGGCCCAGGCGGCCTCGCGGATCGCCTCGGACACGGTGGGATGGGGGAAGACGAGCTGGCGCAGGTCGTCCACGGTGAGTTCGGTTTCGAGGACGGCGGCCGCGCCCCAGATGGTCTCGGGGGCATAGGTGCCGAGCATGTGGACGCCGAGGACGGCGCGGGTCGCCCGGTCGGCGATCAGCTTGACCGCACCGGGCCCGCGGACGCCCTGTTCGGCGACGGCCCGGCCGGAGACGGCGAGGGGGACGGTGGCGGTGGTCACCTCGTGGCCGCGGGTGATCGCCTGGGCCTCGGTGAGTCCGACACCGGCGGCCTCCGGCATCGAGTAGACCGCCCACGGGATCGTGTCGGTCCGCAGCCGCTGGCCGTTCCGGGACGCCGCCGCGGTGTCGATGATGTGGGCGGCGGCGATCTCGCCCATCCGGTAGGCGGCGTGGGCGAGCAGGCTGCGTCCGGTCACGTCGCCGACCGCCCAGACTCCTGGCAGGTTGGTGCGCATGGTGTCGTCCACCACGACGCCGCGCGGCCCGACCTCCAGCCCGGCCTCGGCCGCGCCCCAGCCGTCCACGAGCGGACGCCGGCCGACGGCCATCAGCACCAGGTCGGCCTCGGCCCGCTGCTCGGCGCCGGTGGCGTCGGTCCAGACGACGGTGCCGTCCTCGATCGCGGTCACCCGGCAACCGAGGTGGAAGGTCACCGCCTTGAGCGCCTTGCGGGTGCGGGCGGCGAGGTCGTCGTCCATGAACGGCAGGATCTCGGGCAGCATCTCGACGACCTCGACGTGGGCGTCGAAGGCCGCGAACAGGGACGCGAACTCGACGCCGATCACCCCGCCGCCGATCACGACCAGCCGCTGCGGGACGTCCTCGACCGCCAGCAGCCCGGTGGAGTCGACGACCTTCGGGTTGTCCGTGGCGCCGGGGATGGGCGGCATCACCGGCACCGAGCCGGTCGCGATGATCACGTGGTCGGCGGTCCTGCGCTCGCCGTCCACCTCGACCACGCCGGGGCCGACCAGGGTGCCCTGGCCGACCAACACCTCGACCTTGTTCCGCTTCTCGGTCGCCGCGACGCCGGCCACCAGCTTGGTGACCACATCGGCCTTCCACGCCTGCACGGTCGCCCAGTCGAAGGTGACGTTCTCCGCCGTCACCCCGAACTGCCCGGAGTGCCGGGCGTGGTCGTACAGCTTCGCCGAGTTCAGCAGGGACTTGGTCGGGATGCAGCCCACGTTCAGGCAGGTGCCGCCGAGGAACTGCTTCTCGACGAGCAGCACCCGCTTCCCGGCGTGGCCCAGCCGCTCGGCGGCCAGGTAGCCGCCGGGGCCACCGCCGAGGACGATCACGTCATAGTCAGCCATGTCTCTTCCTAACCCAGGACCGTGAGGTCGATGTCGGCGATCGCCGCGCACAGGTCGCGCAGGTACCGGGCGGCATCTGCGCCGTCGATCACCTGGTGGTCGGCGGTCAGCGAGAAGCCGATCCGCTGTTCCGCGCCGACCGAGCCGTCCGGGTTGATCACCGCGCGGGGGAAGATCGCGTCCACGCCGAGGATCGCCACCTGCGGCACGTTCAGCAGCGGGGTGAACGACTCGATCCCGAACGCGCCCAGGTTCGACACGGTGAAGGTCGCGCCACCGAGCAGGTCGGGGTTGATCGAGCCGCCGATCGCCTCGTTCGCCAGCGCCTTGGACTGCACCGAGAACTCCCGCAGGGTGAGCGTGTCGGCGAACCGCAGCGTCGGGACGAGCAGGCCGCGCGGGGTGTCCACGGCCATGCCGAGGTGGACGTTCGCGAACGTGCGCAGCACGCCACCGGAGAGGTGGGCGTTCACCACCGGGTGCTTCGACAGGGTCTTCACCGTCGCATAGCCGACCAGGTCGCCGATGGTGACCGCGGCCAGTTCGGGGTCGGACGCGTGCTTCAGCCGCTTCCTCAGCGCCAGCAGCCCGGCTGCCGGGGCGGTCGCGGTGTAGGTCAGCTGCGCCGAGGTGGCCAGGCTGTTCATCATCCGCTCCGCGATCACCTTGCGGATGCCCTTGAGCGGGGTGTCGGTGAAGGCGCCGGGGAAGTCGACCGCAGCAGCCTTTCGTGACGGCTGCTCGTCCCTCGCAGCCTCCTCAGGGACCGTGGGGGTGGACGCCAGGTCGGCGCGGGTCACCCGGCCACCGATGCCCGTCCCGGCCGCACCGGGGACGAAGCCCTCGGCCTCGGCGCGGGCGCCCACCGTGAGGCCCGGGCCGGCCGCGATCGCAGCCTGCACGTCCCGCTCGATCACCCGTCCCTGCGGACCGGTGCCGGTCAGCTGCTCGGCCGCGATCCCCTGGGACGCCGCGAGTCCGCGCGCACGTGGCGACACTGAGCCACTGGTTGAGACCGCGCCGGCTCCAGCGCTCCCTGAGGAGACGGCGAGGGACGAGTCGTCGTCACGAAGGGCTGGCGACGATGCGCCTTCGTGACGCGTTCCGGTTCGTTCCTCACCCGGATGCTCCTCAGGGACCGTTCCCGCAGGCGTGAGTTCCGAGATGTCCTCGCCGGGCTCGCCGACGACGGCGATCGGGTCCTTCACCGGCACGTCGTCGCCTTCGGCGGCGAGCAGCGCGAGCACCGTCCCCGATACGCCGGAGGGCACCTCCATGGCTGACTTGTCGGTCTCGATCTCGCACAGCAGCGTGTTCGCGTCCACCGTGTCGCCGACCTTCACCAGCCAGGTGGTGATCAGGCACGACTCCACCGTGTTGCCGAGCTGTGGCATCACCACGACCTGGGCCATTGGTACTCCTGTTTCCTAGACGAAGCGGGCGTCGACGCCGCTGTGGGTGAGTTCTGTGCGGGCCGGGTCCGGCAGCCCCGAGTCGGTGATCACGCCGGTGAGGCCGGCGAGCTCCATCACGGAGACGAAGCCGGCCTTGCCGTACTTGGACGAGTCGGCGACCAGCCACGACTCGCTCGCGCGGGCCTTCATCGCCCGGATCACGTCCGCGCCTTCGGCGAAAGCCGTGGTCAGGCCGCGTTCGGCGCTGAAGCCGTCCGTGCCGAAGAACGCCAGCCGGACGTTGAAGTCGTCGATCGCACGCAGCGCGCCGGGGCCGACCAGCGACTCGCTGGTGCGGTGGAAGGTGCCGCCGGTGAGGATCACGGTCAGGTTCGCGTACAGCCGCGCGTGCCGAAGCACCAGCGTCGAGTTGGTGAGGATCTGGACGCCGCGACGCGCGCCGAGGTGCGCGACGATCTCCGCGCAGGTGGTGCCGGCCTCGATCATGATCAGGTCGTTGTCCTGGACGAGCGCTGCCGCGGCGGCCGCGATCCGTTCCTTCTCCCGGGAGTGCTGCAGCTGGCGTTCCAGCACGTTGCGATAGCCAGTGGCCTCCGCACCCCCGTGGGTCCGGGCGAGCAGACCCCGCTCCTCGAGCGTCCGCAGGTCGGTGCGGATCGTCACCTCGGAGACCCCGAGCTGCCTCGACAGCGCGGCCACGGAGAGCGTCCCCTCCCGCGCGAGCCGCACGAGGATCAGGGACTCGCGCTCGGTGCGCTCGATCGACATCGACCGGCCCTTTCGATTAGCTTTTCAACTTCACCGCTTTATCGAATCAAGCGTAAGGCAACCGCTGACATTTCGCAAGGCGAGTCAGGCGCACATGCCTTCGCACCGCCCTCACCCCACCGGCACGTCCCACTCCGTGATCCCGGAGATGTAGCGCTCGACGGCTTGCGCCGGCAGCCGTTCGAGGATCCGGTTGCGAACGGTCTGTCCCAGTCCGCGTGGGCATCCCGCACCGATCCACGACAGGGCGCGCGCACTCTTCGCGACCCTGCGTGCGCGGGGAGCCCGAACGGCGTCATGGCTCCGCAGTGCCGCGTCGACGGACGCCCCGCGCACCAGGTGGCCGAGGGTGACCCCGTCCTCGAGGGCGAGGTTCGCACCCTGGCTGAGCGTCGGCAGAATCGGGTGAGCCGCATCCCCGACGAGCACGGTTCGTCCCGCGACGAATGAACGGAACTCGCCGCGGGCAACCGAGATGTCGTGCCTGAGGATTCGCTCCGGGTCGCTCCGGGACACGAGGTCGAGGACCTGGCTCGGCCAGCCGGCAATGAACTCGTCGAGGCCCCGGCCACCCTCATCCAGCCGGGCGGCGGCGTCGACACGGAAGAGGCAGTGCCAGGACACCCGGTCCGGCCCGATCCGCTGGGCCCCGAACTCTGCCCCGTCGCCCCACCATGCGGTCCAGTCCGGGCCTGACCCGACATCGGGGACGACGGCACGCCAGGCGGCGAAACCGCTGGGCCGGACGTCCACTGCTGGCGCCACTCGCTGTCGGACGGTGCTGTTGACGCCGTCCGCACCGACCAACAAGTCGGCCGCCATGACGTGATCGGCCCCGCCTTCTCTCCAGCGCACGCGGGCGGGGCGGCCGCCGGGCGCTCCGATGTCCATGCCGAGCACCCGGCATCCCGGGCGCAGGTCCACCACGGCGCTCGCCGCGTCCACGAGCACGCCGTGCAGCGATCTGCGATGGATGCCGACGACGGGCATCGCGCGCACCTTGGACGAGAACCGGACCAGCCGCTCCCCGTGGCTGCCCATGACACCGTCGGGCCGGAGCACCCACCCCGCGTCCCGGACGGCGCCCTCGATGCCGAGACCAGCCAGCGCCCGCAGCCCGTTGGGCGTCAGGGTGAGTCCTGCTCCGGCCTCCCAGAAGACCGGGGCCTGCTCCAGGACGGTGACGCGCCAGCCGGCGCCGCCCAGCGCCGCTGCGGCGGCCAGGCCGGCGATCCCGCCACCGACCACGACCGCCGCGCCTCCGGTGCGCTCCGCCGCGGCGACCGGACGGTTGATCCCCGACACCGTCAGGGCAGGGTCGTCGTGCCGAAGGTCTGGTACCAGTCTTCGGCGAACGCTGCGACTGCCTGGGTGATGTCCGGAGCGCTGAGAGCGGCACGCAGCAGCGCCGGATGGAGCGTGACGGCCGCAGCGCCCGCCTCGAACGCCGCGCTCACCTGGGCGACATTCTTGAAGCTCGCCGCCATGATCTTGCACGCCGCTCCGTGCCGGTCGATGAACTTGGCGAGCGACTTGATCGTCGCGCCGGTGTCGATGTCGAGGCTCTCCATCCGGTTGAAGTAGGGAGCGATGTAGTCGGCTCCTGCGGCGATGGCGAGCATGCCCTGGGTCTTGGAGTAGATCGCGGTAGCGGTCACGCCGACACCCTCCTCCTTGAGGAGACGCATCGCCCGGATGCCCTGCTCCGTGGTGGGGATCTTGGCGTAGACCCTGCCGTCGACCTGGTCGAGCAGCCGGTGTGCGTCGGCGACGATGCCGTCCGCGTCCTGCGCCAGCACCTGGATGTGCAAGGTCCGGTCGGGGCCGATCAGCTCCCGGATCCGCCGGAAGTGGGCGTAGAGGTCGATCGGCCCCTCCGCCCTGATGATGGTCGGGTTCGTCGTCACCCCCGACACCGGATACAGCGGCGTCATCTCCTCGATCGCCGCGAGGTTGGCGGTGTCGAACAGGATCTCCATGGTTCCTCACTCTTCATGCCTACGAGGCAACGTTACGTTTGACTTTCGTTTCATAGGATATCGCAATCTATACGGAATCTCGACCAGCGCATGGTGATTCGCCTCTCTGCGGCTGGGCAGGCACCGGTACAGTGACGTCCGTGCCAGCGAAGGCGAGTCCCCCCAAGCCACGGCGCGCGACGATCAGCGATGTCGCGGAGGCCGCCGGAGTATCCCGCACCACCGTCTCGCTCGTGCTCGCCGACCACCCGCGAATCACCGGTCCGACGAAAGAGCGGGTCCGGAAGGTCATGCAGGAACTCGGCTACGTCTACAACCGGGCCGCAACCGCGGTGCGTTACGGGAAGTCGACCCTGATCGGCCTGCTGGTCACCGACATCCGCAACCCCTTCTTCGCCGAGGTCACCATGGCGGTCGACCGGGCGGTGGAGGAGTTCGACACGAGCGCGATCCTCGGCTTCTCCTTCGGCAGCGCGGGGCGGGAGTCGCAGATCGCGCTCTCGCTGGTCGAGCACCTGATCGGCGGCCTGATCCTGCTGCCCACCGCCGAGTCGACGGCGGCCGGCCTCGCCTGCCTCGGCGGTCCGAGGCCGCTGGCGCTGGTCCAGCTGCTGCGCGAGGTGCCGGACCTTCCCTCGGACTACGTCGGGGTCGACAACCGGGCGTCCGGCCAGCTGCTGGGTGAGCATCTGCGGAACGCTGGACTTCGCGACGCCCTCCTGGTCGGCGGGGACAGTGCGTCCGCACAGTTCAACGACCGCCTGGCCGGCCTTCGCTCGGGCCTCGACGGCGACGTGCGAGCCGTCCTCGGCGGCGCACAGGGACTCGACGCCGCCCTGCGTGCCGGCACCCCCGCCTGCGTGGTGACCTACAACGACACCCACCTGCTCTCGGTCATGCACGTCCTCCGTGACCGAGACCTCGAGCCCGGTAGAGACGTCGCGATCGGCAGTTTCGACAACTCTCCGCTCAGCGGGGAGGTGAAGCCTGCGGTCACCTCGGTCGACCACCATGCGGGGCTCCTCGCCCAGGAGGCGGTCCGGCTGCTCTTCGCCCGCGCGCAGGACCCCGAGCGGGAGTGGCAGCGGCTCACCGTGCCCGGCGCACTCGTCGTCCGCGAGTCCACTCAACTCTGACTCCAACTTTCGCTTGACCCCTGTCCGGAAGTGCCGTTACCGTTAGTACATCGATACACTAACCTTAACCCACCCGGAAAGGGCACACGATGACGTCAGCTCCTGGAACAACCCGACCGCGTGCGGCCGCGCGTCCGGCGGCAGCCCGGATCGCCCGACTCCGGGAAGCGATGCTCGCCGAACCCCGGGTGGTGTCGGCCGACCAGGCCCTGGTGACGACGCGGGTCTATGCGGAACACCGGGACGAACCGGTGATCATCAGACGCGCCCGGGCCCTGGCTGCGGCGCTTCATGAGTTGCCGATCAGGATCACTCCGGGCGAGTTGCTCGTGGGCAATCGGACACCGACCGTCCGCGCAGGCGTGATCACGCCGGAGGCCGGCGCCGCCTGGATCGACAAGGAGATCGAGACGCTGTCCACGCGCCCCCAGGATCGCTTCGGCGTGGACCCGGACACGATCAGGGCGTTTCGCGAGTTGGTGCTTCCCGCCTGGCAGGGGGTGTCACTGGAGGACGTGATCCGGCAGCGCTACGGCGACGAGATCGATGAGATCGCCAAGATCGTCAAGATCAACCAGAAGGATCACGCGCAGGGCCACATCTGCCCGAACGTCGCCCGCTGGCTCGCTGCCGGGCCGGCGGGCCTGGCACGGGAGGCCGCGCTGCGAGGCGCGACGGCGTCCGGCGCACAGGC
The DNA here is from genome assembly GCA_036735445.1 of Propionicimonas sp. Taxonomy (GTDB): domain Bacteria; phylum Actinomycetota; class Actinomycetes; order Propionibacteriales; family Propionibacteriaceae; genus Propionicimonas. The sequence goes on along the minus strand of DAINOM010000060.1, from coordinate 9,636 downwards.
TGACTTCTACCGTGCGGTCGAGATCACCATGCAGGGCGTGCAGGACTTCATGCACCGCTACGCGGCACTGGCCACGACGATGGCGGCCACGGCGGAGACCGATGACACGGCGGACCTGCTGCGTGTTGCCGACAGCCTGACCAGACTGGCCGACGGCCCGGCGCAGAGCTTCCACGATGCCGTCCAGTCGGTCTGGCTGCTGTTCGTGGTGCTGCACACCGAGTCGAACGCATCCTCGTTCTCGCCGGGACGCCTCGATCTGGCGCTGCTCCCCTACTACGAGGCCGGGATCGCCTCAGGGGAGCTCACTGATGAGGGCGCCCTGGAACTGATCGAGTGCCTGTACCTCAAGTTCAACCAGATCGTCTACCTGCGCAACTCGCACAGCGCTCGGTACTTCGCCGGCTTCCCGATCGGCTTCAACATCGCCGTGGGCGGCCAGGACCGGGCGGGGAACGACGTGGCCAACCCGCTGTCCTTCCTGTTCCTGCACGCCCAGAAGGACCTCGGCCTCCCGCAGCCCAACCTGTCCGTCCGGCTGCACGAACACACCGGTGACGCGCTCCTGAAGGAGGCGGTGCGGGTGGTGGCGCAAGGCAGCGGCATGCCGCAGTTCTTCAATGACCGCTCGGTCATCCCCGCCCTGGAGGCGGTCGGGATCAGCCACGTCGACGCGCTCGACTACGCGATCGTCGGCTGTGTGGAGCTGACCACGCAGGGCAACAACCTCGGCTGGAGCGACGCGGCCATGTTCAACCTGAACAAGGCGCTCGAACTGACTCTCAACGGTGGCGTCGACCTGCAGACCGGGCAGCGGATCGGACCCGACTTCGGCTCATTGGTCGACTACGCGACCTGGGCAGAGTTCGAGGCGGCGTTCGCCCGGATGATCGACCACTACATCGACAAGATGATCGCAGCCTGCGAAGTGGTCGAGCGCGCCCATATGGACGTACTGCCGACCGCGTTCCTCTCCGCCGTCATCGACGACTGTCTCGCCGTGGGAGTGGACGTCACCGCGGGCGGGGCCACCTACGACCTGTCCGGCATCCAGATGATCCAGGTCGCCTCGCTCGCCGACAGCCTGGCCGCGATGAAGAAGCTGGTCTTCGAGGAGGGTGCCATCTCGCGGCAGCGGCTGCTGGAGGCGCTGCGGGCCGACTTCGACGGCTACCAGGTGGAGCAGGCCATGCTGGCGAACAAGGCACCGAAGTACGGCAACGACATCGCCTACGTCGACGACCTCGGCAGGCAGTGGGCCGGGTACTTCGCCGAGCGCCTCGCGACCTACACCAACGTCCGCGGCGGGCGCTACCACACCGGCATGTACACGGTGTCGGCCCACGTCCCGATGGGGGCCAACGTCGGCGCCTCCCCGGACGGGCGCACGTCGGGGACGCCGCTCGCGGACGGCGGCCTGTCCCCCGTCTACGGCCGGGACATGGCCGGGCCCACCGCGGTACTGCAGTCGGTGGCGAGGATGGAGAACGAGTACACCTCCAACGGCGGCCTGCTCAACCTCAAGTTCCTGCCGGAGTTCTTCGACTCCGAGAGCAACGTCGACAAGTTCGCCCAGTTCCTGCGCGCGTTCGTCGAACTCGAGGTGCCCCACGTCCAGTTCAACGTGGTCCGCCGCGAGGACCTGATCGCCGCGAAGGCCAACCCCGATCAGTACCGCAGCCTCACGATCCGGGTGGCCGGCTACACCGCGTACTTCACCGAACTGGCCGGCGACCTCCAGGATGAGATCATCGCCCGGACCACTCAGGACCTGTGAGCCGGGGACGGATGACCAGGCCGGAAGAGGTGCGCGAGGAGTCGCAACTGGCGGCCAATGTCGTCGACATCCGCAGGTTCTCCACCCACGATGGCCACGGCATCCGGACCACCATCTTCCTCAAGGGATGCAGCCTGGAATGCGCGTGGTGCCAGAACCCCGAGGCGATCAACCCCCGGATCCGTCCGGTGTTCTTCCGGTCCCGGTGCATCGACTGCGGCCTGTGCCTGAACACGGACGGACCAGCGGTGGCGAGCCGGGACGACACGGGCCGGATCCGTGTCGACACCACCGTCCCCGACGGTGACTGGGACGCCCTGGCCCGGATCTGCCCGACCGGGGCCATTGCGTTCGACGCCAAGCGGTACACCGTCGCAGAACTGGTCGAGCTCGCCCGCCGCGACCGGGTGTTCTTCGGATCCGGCGGCGGGGTGACCCTCTCCGGTGGTGAGCCGCTCTTCCTGCCCCATTTCGCCCGCGCCCTGCTGCGGGCGTTGCGGGCCGACGGCATCAACACCGCCGTGGAGACCGCCCTGAACGTCCGCACCGACTTCCTGTTCGGCGCACTGCCCTGGACCGACCACGTCTTCGCCGACTGCAAGCTCATCGATCCCGACGCCCACCAGCGCCACACCGGCCAGTCGAACGAGAGGGTGCTGGCCAACCTGGCCGCACTGCTCACCAGCGACCGCAGGGACGACGTGACCGTCCGAACCCCGCTGATCCCCGGGATCACCGACAGCGAAGCCAACATCGGTGGCATCTCCCGGTTCATCACCGGCCTCTACCCCGACGTGACCTACGAACTGCTCAACTACAACCCGCTCGCCGCGGCGAAGTACGACCTCCTGCCCGGCGTGATGTACGTCTTCGACACCGACGAGAATCCCCGCATGTTCAGCAAGGAACAGATGGCAGCCCTCCAGCAGGTCGCCAGGGACAACGGGGTCCGCAACCTCGTCACGATCTGAGTGCCGCTACGCGACGATGACCCGCACGCCCAGTTCCTGGAGCGCCTCGACGGACTCCTTGCCGATGCCCGAGTCGGTGATCACCCCCGCCACCTCTTTCAGCGGCAGGACGTTCACGAACCCGGCCCTGCCGTACTTCGAGGAATCGGCGAGCAGCCACGTCTCCTCGGCCCGGTCGTGCATGGCCCGGATGATGTCTGCGCCCTCCGCGAACTGCGTGGTCAACCCGCGCTCGCCGGTGAAACCGTCTGTCCCGATGAACGCCAGCCGCACGTTGTACTCGCCGATGGTGGCCAGGGCCTGCGACCCCACCAGGGACTCGGACTCGTGGTGGAACTGGCCGCCGGTCATGATGAGCCGTAGCGCGCTGTTCAGCCGGGCCGCGGCGAAGGTGAGGGTCGAGTTCGTGACGACCTGGACGCCCTGTCTGCCGGTGAGGTTCTTCACGACCATCGCGGTCGTGGTGCCCGCCTCGACCATCAGGCTGTCGCCGTCCCGCACGAGGGTGGCGGCCGCCGCGGCGATACGTTCCTTCTCCGCCACCTGGTGGCGCTGCCGTTCGAGCACGGTCTGGAAGGTGCTCGCCTGCGCGCCGCCGTGGGTGCGCAGGAGCAGGCCCCGGCTCTCCAGTTCCCGGAGGTTCGAACGGATCGTCACTTCGGAGACGCCGAGGTCACGGGACAGGGCAGCGACCGAGAGCGACCCGTCCTTCGCGAGGCGATCGAGGATGTAGGCCTCGCGTGACTGCTTCTCACCCATGTGCACTGCTTTCAGCGGAACCGATTCCGAAAACCTATCGCAAGGACACCCGATGATCCGTATCGCCACGATCGGCACCAGCACAATCACCCGGCAGTTCATCCGGGCCGCGCGGGACGTACGCGGCATCACCCTGGCCGGGGTGTACTCCCGGACGGCGGCCACCGCAGCGAGCGCCGCCGTCGAGCTGGACGCTCCCCGCTGGTGGTGCGACCTGTCCGAGTTGCTCGCCGACGGCGCCGTCGACGCCGTGTACATCGCCAGCCCCAACGGGGCGCACCTCGCCCAGTCCCTCGCAGCCGTGGCGGCGGGCAAGCACGTTCTCGTGGAGAAGCCGGCCGTCCCGAGCGCCGCGGAGTTCGAGTCTCTGGTCACGGCGGCGGCGTCCCATGGCGTCGTGGTGCTGGAGGGGATGCGTAACGCCTACGACCCCGGCACGTCCGCCGTCCGGAGCCTCCTGCCCCGACTGGGCGCGATCCGCAGGGCCTCGTTCAGCTACAGCCAGCCGTCCGCCCGGTACGACCAGGTGCTCGCGGGCCAGCAGGTGAACATTTTCGACCCCCGGCTGGCGGGCGGCGCTCTGCTCGACCTGGGTGTCTACTGCGCGAGCATGATGGTCGACCTGTTCGGCGCACCGACCCGGGTGCTCGGGAGCACGGTGACGGTGGGGTCCGGGGTCGACGGTGCCGGAGCGGCGCTGGCCGAGTACCCGGGTTACGTCGTGGACCTGTCCTGGTCGAAGATCACCGCCTCCGCCCGGCCGAATGAGATCCAGGGCGAACGGGCGAGCCTGGAGATCGACCACGTGGCGGCGCCGCGGACACTCCGGCTGCGCTTCGTGGACGGCACTACCGAGAACCACGACCTGGACCTGTCGCCGGCGAACCTCACCCACGAGATCGAGCGGTTCGTCGACGTCGTCGCCGGCGCGGACGGGACGTCCGACCAGCACCGGACGTTGCAGACCCTGCGGGTGGTGGACGCCATCCGAGGCGACACGGGGACCTCCTGAGCGCGGGTGCTGTCCAGACCGAGCAAAGGGCCCCGGTGAACCCGGGGCCCTTGCCGCACACTCGTCGGGCCGGGGTCGCGACCGTCGCGCCGCGCCCGGCTGATCTTCTCAGTCCACGGCGCCGCGGAGGACCTCGAGGACCTGGGGCTTGGTGGTCGCATCCGTGAGCGCATCGCGAACCGCGGGTCGCGCCAGCGCACGCGAGAGCTTGGCCAGGATCCGCAGGTGCTCGTCCCCCGCGTCCGCCTCCGGCACCGAGATCAGGAAGACCAGCCTGGCCAGGTCGCCGCTGGGAGACGCCCAGTCGAGGTTCCGGGCTTTGGCGAACGCCACCATGGGGCGCGCCGCGCCGGCCGATTTGGCGTGCGGGATCGCGATGCCCTCGCCGACGGCGGTCGACATCAAGGCCTCGCGGGCAAGGGCGCTCGCGAGGACGACATCCGCATCGGCAACCTGGCCCGTCCGCACACCCAGCGCGACCAGCTCACGGATCATCGCGTCCCGATCGGTGGCCGCCGAGTCGAGCACGATCGTGTCCTCGCTGATGTAGTCGAGCACGGTCGCCGGCCGGGTGAGCGTCGCCGCCGCCACACCGCCACCGGTGGCCGGCGCGACGTCGATCGGTGACGGCACCGACCGGGACAGCGGTGCGACTTCCACCGGCTCCGCCACGAGCGGGTCGCCCGCTGCGGGCTTCCTGCGACTACCGATCCGCATCAGCGTGACCGCGATCAGGGCGGTGACGGCAGAGCCGACCGCGATGCACAGCACGAACAACAGCGGCTGTCCCACGCCGCCGAGGACAGCGACGATCAGACCGCCCCACATCACGTGGCTCTCCACTCCGAGGACGCCGGCGAGCGCGGCGCCGACGGCGCTACCGACGATGTTCGCGGGGATCACCGACAGCGGGTGCGCGGCCGCAAACGGAATGGCGCCCTCCGTGATGCCGAAGAAGCCCATGAAGGCGGCCGCGATGCCGCTCTCGCGCTCGGAGTCGTCGAACAGCTTGCGTGCGATCAGCGTGGCGATGAACATGCCGATCGGCGGCACGGCGATCGCGACCGAGGTCATGCCCTGCGGGATGAAGTTGCCGGTCGCGATCAGGCCGCCGGCGAACAGGTACGCCACCTTGTTGACCGGGCCGCCCATGTCGAAGCCGATCATCGAGCCCAGGATCAGGCCGAGGAAGATCGGGGTGACGCCCTGCATTCCGGCGAGCCAACTGGTGAGGCCGGTGAAGATGAAGGCGATCGGTCCGCCGAGCACGTAGATGAAGGTGAGGCCGACGATCAGCGACGTGCCGATCGGGATCACGATGATCGGCCAGATCGGCGCCAGGTACTTGTGCACCGGGATCTTCTTGATCGCCAGTGCGACGTAGCCCGACAGCAGGCCGGTGACGATGCCGCCCATGAAGCCCGCTCCGGAGTCGGAGTTGTAGAGGGCGGGGGTCATCGCGAGCATGCCGGTGATCATTCCCGGTGCAAGGCCCGGACGGTCGGCAATCGCGTAGGCGATGAAGCCGGACAGAATCGGCACCATCAGCGTGAAGCCAAGGCCGCCCAGACCGGCGAGGGTCGCGTAGAAGGACCCCTCGGGGATCGCCAGTCCGGTCGGGCCGGGGACGCCACCGATGCCGTACGCGATGGCAATCAGCAGGCCGCCGACCACGACGAACGGGATCATGTGGGAGACGCCGTTCATCAGGATCCCGTAGATGCCGGTCCGCTGCTGGGTGGCCTTCGACTGTGCTCCGCTCGGCGCGAGCGGCTTGGCCTCCAGCCCCCGCCGGATGAGGTCCTCCGGCTTGTGGATACCCTCTGCCACGCCGGTCACGACGACCTTCTTGCCCTCGAAGCGGGCCAGGTCGATCTTGGAGTCGGCGGCAATGATCACCGCCTCGGCACGGTTGATGGCGTCGGGCGAGAAGGCCCCTTCGACTCCGATGGAGCCGTGCGTCTCCACGTCCATCGTGTAGCCGAGCCTGCGGGCTGCCTGCTCCAGGTTCTCCGCGGCCATGTAGGTGTGGGCGACGCCGGATGGGCACGCCGTGATGGCCAACAGGTGGCGCTCTGCGCTCATGTTTCACACGTCCTTGAGTGAGTACTGGGGTCGACCTGCGACCGGTTCGTCGCCAACTTTCGAGTTGGGGCAATCCGAAAGCTGTGTCGCGAAGAAGACTACGCATCGTTGCGTACTGAGGTCAAGTGGTGTATCCGAACACCTGAGGCGTGTATCGGAACACTTGGCGTCACCACGCGCCACGGAAACTCGACCGTGAGCCACCGTTTGACCTTACGGTGCAGCGTAACACCGAAATGAACCTGATCGAAGGTGGTAACCTCAGGTCATTGAAGGAGGGCCATCGTCCATGACGCACTCAGCGGTCAGAGACCATCCGGGCAGTCCCGTCGACATGCGTCTGGTGATCACGGACATGGACGGGACGCTGCTCGCGCCCGACGGTGCGATCCCCGACGCGTTCTGGCCCCTGCTCACCGAGCTCGATCGCCGCGGCATCGTCTTCGCCGTCGCGAGCGGCCGCCAGTACGAGACGCTGCGCGGGCTCTTCGGCCCCGCGTCCGCCCGGATCGCATTCGTCGCGGAGAACGGAGCCCACGTGGTTCGCGCCGGCGGCGAGGTCCGGGTGGCCGCCTTGCCGCGCGACGTCGCCGACCGGCTGGTGGACTCCGTCCGGGAGCTGTCGACCCAGCGCGACATCGGCCTGGTCTGGTGCGGTCGGCATTCGGCGTACATCGAACGGGGCGACGAGGCCTTTGCGCGCGAGGCCGCCGTCTTCTACGACCGGCTCGAACGGGTGGACGACCTGCACGAGGTCACCGACGTCCCACTGAAGTTCGCAGCGTTCGACGCCGGCGGCGCCGATGTCGCGGCTCCCTTCTTCGAAGAGGCCTGCCGGCCCTGTCGGGTTGTTGCGTCCAGCGGCTGCTGGCTCGACATCATGGACCCCGACCAGAACAAGGGACTCGCCGTCCGCGCGCTCAAGGACGACCTCGGCGTCACCGCCGACCAGGTCGTGGCGTTCGGTGACTACCTGAACGATCTGGAGATGCTCGCCGAGGCCACGCACTCCTATGCCATGGGCAACGCCCACGCCGAGGTCCGCCGGCTCGCCAGGTACGTGGCGCCGCCGAACCATGAGTACGGCGTGCTGTCGACGATAGCCGACCTGCTGGAGCGCCTGCCGCGTGACCCCGTCCCGGCCTGACCCGACACGGTGCCGCCGCCCACGCCCCTACCCCACCACTCCGTCCCCGCCACAGAAGCTGCCGAAAGTCGCCGAAGCTGCCGAAGGTTCGGCAGCTTCGGCAGTCTTCGGCAGCGTCTGCGGGAGGGGTCGGGGGGACCAGGGCCGGGGGTCGGGGGTCGGGGTCAGGGCTGGCTGGCGAGCAAGGCCGCCTCGGCGGCTTTCGTCCAGCGGCCCGCGTCGAGGGCGGCGGCTACGGTGGGCAGCTTCTCGGCGAGCTCGTCCAGGGTTGTCAGGCCGAGGTCGGGCAGCATCGGGTAGACCATGATCTTGCCGCCGGACGTGCGGTTGTTGACGCTCTCGATCGCGTCCGCCACGCCGGCCATGCCGGTGACCGCCCACAGCGAGACGTTGGTGTCCAGCTGGCCCGACTCGACCTTGGCGAGCATGGTCTTCATGTCCTGGATCCGCGAGCCGGAGGTGCCGACCAGGTAGATCCCCTTCGTGGCGATCGCAGTCAGGTCCAGCTCGGCCATGGTGCCGATCGCGAAGCCGGCGAAGGCGTTCACGATCGCACCTTCGGCGGCGATGTCCACGGCCTGGGCGATCAGGAACGGCGCCGGCACCATCGCGGCGATATAGGTGTAGCCGGGCTCCAGCGGTTCGGTCCGGCTGTTCCGGAACGTCGCCGGGACACCGTTCGCCGCCGCCACCGGGGCCACGACCGCGGCCAGGTGGGCGAGCCGGGCGTCGTCCACGTCCACGGCGTCCATCGAGATGCCCGGGACGCCGGACACCGCCGTCCGCACGGTGTGCATCAGGCCCATCGGGCCGGCCGCGCCGACGATCGCGATCCGCTCGCCCTCGCGCAGTTCGCACTGCGCGGGAATGCGCGCGTAGCCCTCGGCCACGTTGTCACCGGCCGTGCCGGTGTAGCGGATCAGGTCGTAGTGCACGCGGCCCACGTCGATCTTCACCGGACGGGCGAACGCGCCGCCGGCCAGCACCACGTCCAGCACCCCGCCGAAGCCGAGGTGCGCCCCGAGCGCCTCCACCACGTCGGCGTCGGAGCCGACGTAGACGATGTCGTCGAAGGTGCCCGCCAGGTCGCCGACCGAGCCGACCACGGTCGCGCCCGGCACCTCCGCCGCGCCCACGACGGTGATCGACCCCGGGACCGCCTGCGCCAGCAGGTCGGGCAGCCCGACCGCCGCATCGGCCACGACCAGCAGCCGGCCGCCCGGCTTGAGGGTCTGCCGCTCGCCCCAGGCGTAGGCCGCCTCGACGCACGCCCACGGCTCGATCAGCGCCACCGCGGACGCGGACGGGCCCTCGCTCACCGGGATCAGGAACCGCTCGCCGGTGACCGGGTCCATGATCACGCGCTCGTCGAGCACCACGTACTCCTGCAGCGCACCCTCGAAGTTGTAGCCGAACGCGGCGTTCGAGCTTGCCGTCGGCAGGTGGCGGTAGTCGGTCTGCACCAGCACCCGCTCCCCCACGCGATGGTGCCGCACGTCCGCGCCGACCGCGACGATCCGTCCGACCGGCTCGTGGCCGGGCACGATCGGGGCATCCCCGGGCCGGTAGCTGGGGATCCCGGCCAGTTCGTCGGCGGCGAGCCCGCTGAGCACGGCGCTCTTGCGCGGGTGGTTCGTGAACGCGTGCAGCAGCTTGGTGTCGGAGAAGCAGACGCCACAGGCCTCCGGCTTCAGCAGCAGCTGCGTCGGGCCGAGCTCGTACATCGGCTTCGCCTCGTTGTGCACCACCTCGTCGGCGCCCACGAACTGGATCGCGTGCTGGGTGGTCGGGAGGTCGGTCATGGTGGTTCTCCTGGGCTGGCTTCTGCTGGTCAGTTGAGCATGTTCTGGCCGCCGGTGACCGGCACGGCCTGGCCGGTCTCGTA
>DAINOM010000059.1:0-18041 GCA_036735445.1 Propionicimonas sp. | reverse complement strand
TCGTGGTGCGGGATCCGGGACGCCAGGCACGGCGCGGCCGGCTTGTCCGCGGACGGGAGCCCGAGCGCGCGGGCCACCAGCCGGACGTCCGCCTTGCGCAGCCCGGCGTCCGCCAGCGGACGGAGCACACGGTGGTTGGTCGCGGCCCGGGCACCCGGCCGGTCCGGGCGCACCATGTCGTCCGCGTTCTCGCCGTAGGCGATGGCGGACAGGCGGTACCGCGCGGCCACCTCGTCATCGATCCGGCTGAACAGCTCGGTCTTGCAGTGGAAGCAGCGGTCCGGGCCATTGGCCCGGTACTCCGCCCGCTCCAGTTCGTGTGTGGGCAGCTCCACCAGCGGCGCACCGATCCCCGCCGCCACTTCGTGTGCCGCCCGCCGCTCGGACGCAGCGAGGCTCGGCGATACCCCGAGGATCGCCAGCGTCCGATCCGGGCCCAGCGAGCGGGTGGCCAGGGCGAGCAGGACGGACGAGTCGACGCCTCCGGAGAACGCCACGCCCAGGCGCGCCGGCGAGCCGAGGTGCGCCTCCACGCGTCCGGCCAGCTCGGCCACATCGGCCGGCAGGGTCTGCGTCATGCGCCCAGCCTCCCTTCACTCGATCCCGGGGACAAGCCCCCGCAACTCACCAAGACGTCATCCCGACGAACGCCGGGACGAGGACCGGAGCCGGTGAACGGGAATGGGACCTGTCCCCGGTGGTTCAGGCCTCCACCTCGGTGTGGTCGCCGGACCACAGGGTGTGGAAGCTGCCGGGACGATCGACGCGGCGGTAGGTGTGGGCGCCGAACAGGTCGCGCTGGCCCTGGATCAGGGCCGCGGAACTGCGCTCGGCGCGTAGTCCGTCGTAGTACGCGAGCGAGGACGCGAACGCGGGTGCGGGGATGCCCGCCTGGGCGGCCTGTGCGACCACCCGACGCCAGGCCGGCAGTCCCGCGGTGACCGCGTCGGTGAAGTACGGGTCGGCGAGCAGCAGCGCCAGCTGCGGATCGCGCTCGTAGGCCTCGGTGATCCGGTTCAGGAACCTCGCGCGGATGATGCAGCCACCGCGCCAGATCCGGGCCATCGCGCCGCGGTCGATGCCCCAGCCGTACTCGGCGCTGGCCGCCGCGATCTGGTCGAAGCCCTGGGAGTACGCGACCACCTTGGACGCGTACAGGGCGGACCGGACGTCCTCGATGAACTGCGCGCGGTCACTGACCGACAGCGGCTGCGCGGACGCCGGCAGCACCCGGCGGGCCGCCTCGCGCTGCGGCAGCGAGCTGGACAGCGCCCGGGCGAAGGTCGCCTCCGCGATCCCGGTCACGGGTACGCCGAGGTCGAGCGCGTTCTGGACGGTCCACCGTCCGGTGCCCTTCTGGCCGGCCTCGTCCACGACGATGTCGATGAACGGCGAGCCGGTCGCCGCGTCCACCTGGTGCAGCACCTCGGCGGTGATCTCGATCAGGAACGACTCCAGGTCGCCGGTGATCAGCTGCATGTCGGCGTACTCGATGCCGTTGTGCACCATCTTCACGAAGTGCCCGGCGCCGTCGGGTCCGACGTGGGTGCAGCACGGCACCCCGTCCACGTGTGCCGAGATGCTCTCCAGCAGCGGGCCGAGGCTCTCGTACGACTCGGCCGGCCCGCCGGGCATGATCGCCGGACCGTTCAGGGCGCCCTCCTCGCCGCCGGAGATCCCGGCGCCGACGAAGAGCAGGCCCTGCTCCTTCAGCGCGGCCTCGCGGCGGATGGTGTCCGGGAAGTGGGAGTTGCCGCCGTCCACGATGATGTCGCCGGGCTCCAGCAGCGGGACGAGGGAGTCGATGGTCGCGTCCGTCGCGTCCCCGGCCTTGACCATGAGGATCATCCGGCGCGGCCGTTTCAGGCTGGCGACGAACCCGGCGAGGTCCTCGGACGGGACGAAGTCGCCCTCGGCGCCGTGCTCGGCGACCAGCTCGCTGGTGCGCGTGGGCGTGCGGTTGAACAGCGCCACGGTGTGGCCGTGGCGGACGAAGTTGCGGGCGAGGTTGCTGCCCATCACGGCCAGGCCGACCACGCCGATGTCGGCGGTTGCGGTCGCGGGTGCGGTGGACTCGGGGCTGCTCATCTTCGGGCTCCTGGTGGCTGGATCGTCTGCTCGATACCCAATCAACCAGCCGGACGCCACAAGCTCAATCTGTTGCCGCCAGTTGCGTTCGACTCGCTCCCGCGCGGCTGCCCCTGCGGAATTGCACCATCGACGCCCTGAAGACGCCCGATTCGGCGCTCGTGAGCCGTCGAGAGCGCAATTCCGCGGTGGGAGGTGGCCGGAAGTCGTCCATGCATGGTGCCTCAACCCGCAGGACGGCCATACGCTGATCGCGTGACGGAGCAGCCACGCACCCCGGTCACGATCTACGACGTCGCCAAGGCCGCCGGGGTGGCCCCTTCGACGGTCAGCCGCACCTTCGCGCGTCCGGGCCGGGTGAACGCCGACACCGCCGCGCGGATCCGCGAGGTGGCCGAGCAGCTCGGCTACCGGGCGAACCCGATCGGGCAGGCACTGGCCACCTCGCAGACGAAGCTGCTCGGGCTGATGGTCTCCGACGTCGCGAACCCCTTCTACTCGCAGCTGATCCGCGGGGCCCAGCTCGCCGCGACGGAGGCCGGCTACGAGATCCTGCTGGCCGACTGCCGCGAGTCCGGCACGCGGGAGCGGGCGGCCCTCGAACGGCTGGTGCCTGTGGTCGAGGGCTTTGTGATCGGCAGTTCCCGGATGTCCGACTCCGCCCTACGCAACATCGCCAAGCAGCGCCCGATGGTCGTGCTGAACCGCGCGCTGCCCGACGTCCCCAGCGTGGTCTCCGACAACCCGGGCGGCGTCCGGGCAGCGATCAAGCTCCTCGTCGAGCTGGGGCATGAGTCGGTCTCCTACGTCGCCGGGCCCGAGGCCTCCTGGGCGGACGGGATGCGCTTCCGCGCCCTGCGCGACCAGGGCCTCAAGGCCGGACTCGGCGTGCAGAAGGTCGGTCCGGTGCTGCCCACCTTCGAGGGTGGACTGGCGGCGTCCCGGATCCTGCTGCAGCGCCTGCCCACCGCCGTGATCGCCTACAACGACCTGATCGCCATCGGCGTGATGCACGGCTTCCTTCGCGAGGGTGTCACCGTGCCGGACCAGGTGAGCATCATCGGCTTCGACGACCTGCTGATCTCCCGCCTGGTGATGCCCTCGCTGACCACGGTCGCAGCGCCAATGCGACAGATGGGCGCGACGGCCGTGAACAACGTGGTCGCGTTGATCAGGGGCGCCAGGCACCGGACGGAGGAGCCGCTGGTGATGTCCGTGGAGCTCAAGGTGCGCGGTTCCACCGGCCGGCGGCGCAGTGGACGGGTCGGCGCGCGGCCCGCGTCCGCGGCTGTCGGCGGCGGCTGACCTCCGGCGAACGCCCACAGCTCGTCATCCCGGCGGACGCCCGCACCTCGTCATCCCGGCGGACGCCCGCACCTCGTCGTCCCGGCGGACGCCCGCACCTCGTCGTCCCGGCGGACGCCCACAGCTCGTCGTCCCGGCGGACGCCCACACCTCGTCGTCCCGGCGCACGCCCACACCTCGTCGTCCCGGCGCACGCCCACACCTCGTCGTCCCGGCGCACGCCCGCACCTCGTCATCCCGGCGGATGCCCACACCTCGTCATCCCGGCGAACGCCGGGATCCCGGAAGCGGCCCGGCAATGGCACGCACGGGATCCCGGATCAAGTCCGGGATGACGTGGGGGGTCCGGGGATGACATCGGGGGCTTCCGAGTCGGGCGGCAACAGTCGGCAACGCGTTTGCCACGACGCGTCCGGTCGTCACGATGGGTCCATGGCGCGACTTGACCTCCACCCCGACCGGATGTTGCCGGCCGACCCCGGCCTGCGGCCGCTGGCCCGCGAGATCTACGAGTCGGTGCGCGACCTCCCGATCATCTCCCCCCACGGACACGTGCCGGCACAGTGGCTGGCCGATGACGAGGCGTTCACCGACCCGACCTCCCTGCTGATCACGCCCGACCACTACGTGAACCGGCTGCTGCACGCCAACGGCGTCTCGCTGGACGCCCTCGGCGTGGGCCAGTCCGCGTTCAGCGACGAGCAGTCCCGGGACGCGTTCCGCCTGCTGTGCTCCCACTGGAGCGCGTATCGCGGCACCCCCGTCCGATTCTGGCTGGAGGCCGAGCTCGCCGAGATCTTCGGCCTCGACATCGCGCCCAGCGCCGAGACCGCGGACGAGCTGTACGACGCGATCGCAGCCAGGCTGGCCACCCCCGAGTTCCGGCCGCGCGCGCTGTACGAGCGGTTCAACCTCGACTTCATCGCCACCACCGACGACCCCTGCGACGACCTCCGCCACCACCGCGCGCTGGCCGACGACCCGACCTGGACGGGCCAGGTGACGCCGACCTTCCGTCCCGACAAATACCTGGAGCCCGGCCTGCCCGCCTGGAACGACCTGGTCGACCGGCTCGGCGAGGTCAGCGGCGTCGACACCGGCAGCTACGCCGGCTGGGTGTCCGCGATGGAGAACCGGCGCGCGTTCTTCAAGGCCCACGGCGCGGTGTCCAGCGACCACTCCCACCGCGACGCCCGCGTCGAACCGCTGCCTGGGGCGGAGGCCGAACGGCTGTACCAGCTGGCCCGGACCGGGCGGATCTGCGCCGACGAGGCCGACACCCTCCGCCGCGACTTCATGTTCACGCAGGCCCGGATGGCGGCCGACGACGGCCTGGTGATGACCATGCACCCGGCCGTGTACCGCAACCACCATCCCGGCACCTTCGAGCGCTACGGCGCGGACGTGGGCGCGGACATCCCCCTGCAGGTCGAGTTCACCGCGGCCGTCCAGCCGATGCTGGCCGCGTTCGGCACCTCGCCGTACTTCCAGGTGGTGTTCTTCACCATCGACGAGACCGTCTACGCCCGCGAACTGGCGCCGCTGGCCGGCTTCTACCCGTCCGTGTTCGTCGGCGTCCCGTGGTGGTTCATCGACGCCCCGGACGCCATGGCCCGGTTCCGCTCGGCCATCACCGAGACGGTCGGCTTCGGGCGCACGTCCGGGTTCATCGACGACACCCGGGCCTATCTGTCGATCCCGGCGCGGCACGACCTCTCCCGCCGGATCGACGCCGGCTACCTGGCCCGCCTGGTCGGCGAGCACCGGCTCACCCTCGACGAGGCCATCGACGCCGCCACCGAGCTGGTGGCCGGCAACCCACGGAAGGCGTTCAAGCTATGACCACCACCGCTGTCGCCCGGCTCTCCCGCGACGCCGGCCACGGCCGTCCCGCCGCTCCGGTGCGGATCGTGCACCTGGGCGTCGGCAACTTCTTCCGCGCCCACCAGGCCTGGTACACCGAGCACGCGGCCGACGCCGCCGAGTGGGGTATCGCCGCCTTCACCGGCCGGTCCGCGGCGATGGCGGACGCGCTGCGTCCCCAGGGCGGGTTGTACACCCTGGTCACCAAGGGCACGGACGAGGACAGCTACGAGGTGATCTCGAGCCTGTCCGCCGTCCATGCCGCCGGGGAACACGCCGCGCTGCTGGACTACTTCCGCTCGCCCGCGCTGGCCGTCGTCACCCTCACCGTCACCGAGGCCGGCTACCGCCGCGGCCCGGACGGCGGGCTGGACCGCACCGATCCGGCCGTGGCGGCCGACCTCGCCGCACTGCGCGTCGACCCCGACGCCCCCGTCGGCACCGCACCCGCCCGGGTCGTCGCCGGCCTGCTGGCCCGGCGTGCCGCCGCGGCCGGACCGCTGGCGATCGTCTCTTGCGACAACCTCTCGCACAACGGCAAGGTGCTCGCCCGGGTGGTCCGCGACCTCGCGGCGGAGGTGGACGGGTCGCTGGTCGCCTGGCTCGACACCGAGGTCTCGTTCTGCACGACGATGGTCGACCGGATCACTCCGGCGACCACCGACGGCGACCGGGCTGCGGTCCTCGTCGTCACCGGGCTGGAGGACGCGGCCCCGGTGCCCACCGAACCGTTCAGCGAGTGGGTGATCCAGGGGTCCTTCCCTGCGGGCCGTCCGGCGTGGGAGTCGGCCGGTGCGCGGATCGTCCCGGACGTCGTCCCGTTCGAGCGGCGCAAGCTCGCCCTGCTCAACGGCTCGCACTCCCTGCTCGCGTACGCGGCGACGATCCTCGGCCACCATACGGTGGACGAGGCGATCGGCGACCCGCGCTGCCTCGCCTGGGTCGAGCAGTGGTGGGACGAGGCCTGCCGGCACCTGCCGCTGCCCGCCGACGAGCTCACGGCCTACCGTGCCGCGCTGCTCGACCGCTACCGGAACCCGAACATCCGGCACGCGCTCGCCCAGATCGCGTCGGACGGATCGCTGAAGCTCGGCGTCCGGATCCTGCCGACGCTGCAGGCCGAACTCGCCGACGGCCGGGTGCCGGACGGCGCCTGCCGCGCGATCGCGGCGTGGGTGCTGCACCTGCGCGGCGTGGGCGCGCCGGTCAGGGACGTCAACGCTGACCGGGTGACCCCGCTCGGGGCCGGTTCGCTGGGTGAGAGCGTGGCGGCCGTGCTGGGCTTCCTCGGGCTGTCCGAGCACCCGGCCGTCGCGGAGCGCGTCGAGGCCCTCGCCGGGGAGCTGCTGACCCTGGCCGGCTGAGCGGAGCACGCGACGTCGCGGCCCGCCGCGCCGGCCGGTCGCGCCGGACCCGGGCGAGCGGCGTGCTGCTGTCGCGATCTGGCCGCTCTGCAGGTCCCCTATGCCCCTGTGGCCACACCACGGACGAAGACTGGCCATTTCGCGACTAACTCAGGTCTCCGGCAACGAGCTGGTCACCTGGCGCAGCGCGGTGTTGCCAGTCCGGTCGTGGGTGACCTGCCTGTCGCGATTCTGCCGCTCGAATCCTCCAGCGTGACGTGTGGGCACCGTGGGACACCGCGAGTGGCCGGATCACGTCACGGCCAACGGGGCTGGGCTCAGAAGGACGCGTGGGTGGCCGCCCCCGGGGCGTGAATGGTGGGCTCGTAGTGGTCGGCGAACAGCTTGGCGACCAGCTCGCCGCGGGTGACCACCCCGACCTTGGCGAACACGGCCTTGAGGTGGTCCCGCACCGTGTACGGGGACAGGTGCAGCGCCGCCGCGATCTCCGCGTTGGACAGCCCGCGCGCGACCGCCTGGGTGATGTCCTGCTCGCGCGGCGTCAGGCCGTAGGCCTCGATGATGATCGGGGCGATCTGGGATGACTTCGCCGGGCCGATCGTCACCGCGATCGGGCCGGTCGAGCCGTCCGGGTGGTGCAGCGACGAGGCGTGCACGACGATCCACCGGCCGGACCGGGCCCGCATGCGGGAGGCGGCGGGAACGCCCTCCCGGCCGGCGGCGACCATGGGCGCCCGGCTGACCACCGCGGAGATCATGCTCAGCTCGGGGGTGACGGACTTCCAGCCGGGGCCGGCCAGTTCGTCCAGCCACCGGGAGGCCGCCGCATCGAGGGACAGGACCCGGCCGTCGGCGTCGAAGAGCAGCGTCCCGGCCACGTCCCCGTCAGCTGCGGCGTCAGCGCGCCGGGTGGCGATCCGGCGGAGTCCCTCGGCGATCTCGGGACCCAGGCCGGCGAGGATCCGCAGCTCGCGGTCCGTGAACGGCGTCCGCTTCCGCTCGCGGAACAGGCCCACGACGCCCCACGTGCTCGAACCGGTGCGGAACGCCGCGCGCAGCTCGTCGCCGTAGCCCTGCGGACGGAGGAACTCGCGGGCGCGCGCACTCCGCTCGGGGGTCCCCGCGGTCGCGTGGTGGAGGGTGCCGACGCCGTCCTGGCTGCGCGCCAGGTCGCGGAAGAGCAGCACGTCCTCCACCTGGTGCTCCCGCTCCCAGAAGGTCTCGCAGTGGCCGTCCTGGACGTTCTCCACCCGCACCGGGAGGGTGGCCAGAACGGTCGACGGGTCCGTGGCGAACCACGTGGCCCCGTCGAAGGGGACGATCCGGCGCAGCCTCGTCGAGACCTGTTCGAGGAGTTCCTCGCCGCTGGCCGCGCGCCCGGTCGCATCCCGGACGCCGGCCATTCCGCGTTCCAGTGTGCTGGTGGTCACCCGATCCAGTGTGCGCGTCCGAGGGAGGACCGCGAACCCTCCAAACGTAGGGGATCTGCCTCGGTTTCGGCGGGCCATTGAGGGATGGGAACCCGGTGACGCGGCCCGCAGGCTGGTCTGGCCGGGGCGCACGCCGCCGCGGCAACCCACCAGAGAAGGAGCCACTCATGTCCGTCCCCGTCGATCTCGAACTGCTCGCCCTGGACCTCGACGGCGTCCTCACCGTGCCCGGCGGTCCGGGCTGGGACCAGGCCCGGCAGGCCTGGAACCTCGCCGTCGACCAGCAGCCGGTGGCGGTCGCCACCGTCACGTCCGTGCGCGACGTGCGGACGGTGGTGATCGCGGCCCGACGCCTCGGACTCCGGGTCGCCGCACAGTCGACCGGCCACAACGCCTCGCCGATGACCGATCTCGCCGGCACGATCCTGCTGCGGCTGTCGGAACTGCGGGGGGTCACGGTCGATCCGTCCGGACGGGTCGCGCGGGCGGAGGGCGGCGCCCAGTGGGGCGACGTCACGTCGGCGGCGGCGGAGCACGGGCTGGCCGCCCTGGCCGGCTCGTCCGCCGATGTCGGCGTGGCCGGCTACACCCTCGGCGGCGGCGTGAGCTGGCTGGCCCGCTCCCACGGCCTGGCGCTCAACCATGTGCGCGCGTTCGAGGTCGTCACCGCCGACGGCGAGGTGCGCCGGGTGGACGCCGAGCACGATCCCGACCTGTTCTGGGCGCTGCGTGGCGGCGGGGGCAGCTTCGCCGTGGTCACCGCGATCGAGTTCGCCCTGTTCGGCATCCGCGAGGTGTACGCCGGTGCGCTGTTCTTCCCGCTGGAGCGCGCCCGAGAGGTACTGAACGCCTGGGCCCGCTGGACGGACACCGCCCCCGCGGAGGCCATGTCGATCGGCCGGCTCATCCGGTTCCCGGTGATGGCGGAGTTGCCGCCACAGCTGTCCGGCCGGTCCTTCGCCGTGGTCGAGGTGGCGACCACCCTCGACCCGGTGACCGCCGACGACCTGCTCGCCCCGCTGCGGGCGCTCGGGCCGGCGGACGACACCTTCGCGACCATCCCGGTGGAGCAGCTCGACCAGCTGAACATGGATCCGCCGGCGCCCGTGCCGATGTACGGGGACGGCTGGCTGCAGACCGAACTGGGCCCTGAGGCGGTCGACGCGCTCGTGCGGACAGCCGGCCCGGGGGTGGACACACCCATCCTGGCCATCGACCTGCGCCACCTGGGTGCCGCGGTCACGCCCGGCCGCAGTGGCGGAGCGGTCGACGGCCTGCCCGGCGCGTTCCTCGGCTTCGCCCTCGGGGTCACGCCCGAACCCGGGTCGATTCCCCCGGTGCGAGCGGCGGTCACGGCGGTGCTGGAGGCGCTGGCGCCGTGGCGCGCGCAGGGCATGTATCTCAACTTCGCCGAGCAGCCGAGCGACGTCAGCAGCTTCTACGACCCGCACACCTGGGCCAGGCTCCGGGCGGTCAAGACGGCCTACGACCCCGACGACCTGATCCGCGGCAACCACCCGGTGCCGCCCGCCCGGCCGTGACGAGCGCCGACGCCCGGGTGCGGGTTCCGCCGCGATGTGGGTACCGGGACCGGGTGACCCTGGAGGACAAGCGCTGCCTGGTCATCGGCGGCGGTGGCACAGGCATCGGCCGCGCCATCACCCGTGCCTTCGGCGAGGCCGGGGCGCGGGTCGCGGTCGCGGACGTGGACGAGCGGCGCGCCCGCGAGGCCGCGGCCGAACTCGGCGAGCGGGGTCTGCCGTTGATCGCGGACGTCCGGTCGCCGTCCGACCTCGCCGCCATGGTCGACGAGTCCATCGACCGGCTGGGTGGCCTGGACGTGGTCGTGACCGTGGTCGGGGGGCAGGTCGCCTTCGTCCCCGCCGTCCCGCTGCACGAGATCGGGGACGATGACTGGGACACCGTCTACGAGCTCAACCTCCGGTACGTCGCTCGCACCTTGCGCCTCGTCCTGCCCCGGCTCCTGGAGCAGGGCACGGGTGCCTCGATCGTGGGCATCGGCTCGGTCGCGGGGGTCATGGCCGCGCCCCGCCAGGCCGCGTACGGCGTGATGAAGGCCGGCCTGCTGAGCCTGGCGAGGACGGTCGCGGCCGAGTACTCGCACGCGGCGATCCGGATGAACGTCATCGTGGGCGGAGCCATCGCCACCGACGCTTCCTCGAACGCCGGGACGGACGGGTGGGTCGAGGAGATCCCGACCGGCCGCTACGGGACGACCGCCGAGGTCGCGGCCGCAGCGGTGTACCTGGCCTCGGACAGCTCGGCGTACATGACCGGCCAGCAGCTGGTGCTCGACGGCGGAGTGTCGGTCCGGGGCCCCTTCCCCTCGTGACGCACGGCCGCGGCGCCGCGGGCTGTGCAAGGATGGCAACGGCTTGCCAGCACGGAGAGGGGAGCGACGTGGCCGACCGTCCTGTGACCATGCGCGACGTCGCGGAGCGCGCGGGCGTCGCCGTCTCGACGGTGTCGAGGGTGGTCTCCACTCCCGACCGGATCAGTCCGGCCACCCGGCAGGTGGTGCTGAAGGCGATCCGCGACCTCGGCTACAGCTCGGCGGCCGCCCGCCCACAGCGGCGGGGGCTCGCCTCCGTGGCGCTGCTGGTCCCGGACATCACCAACCCGTTCTACTTCGACATCATCCGCGGCTCGCAGGAGCGGCTGCGCGACTCGGGCTACACCCAGCTGCTGATCGACACCGAGGAGTCGCCGGACAACGAGCGGGCGTCACTGGAACTGCTCGAGGAGTCGGCGTCGGGCGCGATCCTCGCCGCCACCCGGCTCAGCGACGAGGAGCTGGAGGAGTGGTCGGGACGGCTGCCGCTGGTCACCGTGAACCGGGAGATCCCGGGCGTGCCGAGCGTGATGGTCGACACGCCGGCCGCGTTCGGCCAGGCGGTGGAGCACCTGGCGTCGCTGGGCCATCGGCACGTCTGCTACGTGTCCGGACCGGAGAAGTCCGCGTCCAACGAACGCCGCTGGACGGCCTGTGAGGCGGCCGGCGAGCGGCTGGGCATCGAGATCGTCCGGATCGGACCGTTCAACCCCAAGCCGCAGTCGGGCGCCGCGGCCGCGGACGCGGTGCTGGTGACGGGAGCCACCGCAGCGATCGCCTTCAACGACATCCTCGCGATCGGCATGCTCCGCCGCTTCGCCGAGCGCGGAGTGCCCGTCCCCGGGCAGGTCAGCGTGACCGGTTGCGACGACATCTTCGGCGCGGACTTCTGCTCGCCACCCCTGACCACGATCACCGCCCCCACTCGCCGGATCGGCCGCGAGGCCACCAGCATGCTGCTCGCCCGGCTCACGAACGCCGGCACCCGCGTCCGCACGGTCGAACTGCCGGTCTTCCTCACCATCCGCGGGTCGACCGGTCAGGCACCCGCCTGAGGCAGACACCGCGCCTGAGCAGTCGCGCGAGGTCGTCAGGTCCGGCGGACGGGGTCGGAGTGGCCGCAGCAGTACCAGGCGACGCCGAGGGCGCGCAGGCGGGCGAGGTCGGCGAGGCCCTGGCGGACGTCGGTCATGAACAGGGCCCGCATCGGTTCGAGGCGGCCGTCCTTGGCCGTGGCGGAGTCCCCGGCGAAGAGGACGTCGCCGGCGCGGAAGGCGTGGTGACCGGGGGTGTGGCCCGGCGTGTGCAGGGCGACCAGGCCCGGCCAGAGCTCGGTGTCACCGTCCAGCAGGTGGAGGTTGCCGGGCAGCTCGGGACGGGCGACGCTCGCCGTCAGCCGCCGGAAGGGGGTGGCCGGGACCAGTGCGCCGGTGAGCACGGCCGCGTCCGCCGCTCCAAGCCAGGTGCGGGCTCCCGTCCGCCGCTGCCACTCGGCCGCGGCACCGGCGTGGTCGGCGTCGGCGTGGGTGAGCAGGATGTCGGTGACCTCGTAGGGCGAGCGGCCGGCGTCCCGCAGCTCCCGGGCGACCCGGTTGAGCCCGACCTTCATCCCCGGGTCGATGATCGCCACCCGGTCGCCGGCGTCCAGCCAGTAGCAGTGGGCGCCCATCGCACGGGTCAGCCAGAAGACATCGGTGGTGAGTTGCCGCATGGTTCCTCCCGTCAGCTGCCAGCCCCGAGTCTACGAGTGCGGCCGGCGTGCTAGCTTCTCGGTGATGTCGGTCTGGTGACGGGGGTCGAGGTGCAGGAGCCGGGTGGCCGCGATTCGGCGACGAAGGGGCTGTCCGACCGGTTGCGACAGCTGATCACGACCGGCCTGGTGCCGGGCGATCGGCTGCCGTCCGAGCCCGAGCTCGCCGTCCAGCACGGCGTCTCCCGCTCCTCGATCAGGGAGGCGCTCAAGGCCCTCGAGCAGGACGGGCTGGTCTACTCGGTGCGGGGCCGGGGCAGGTTCGTCTCGCCGATGGGCTCGGTCAGCGTGGAGCGACCGGTCACCCGCTACGAGTCCACGACCGCCATGCTCGAGTCCCTCGGCTTCGCGGTGACGACGGTCGTCCTGGACGTGCAGGAGGCGCGCGCCGAGCCGCGGGTCGCGGAGATGCTCGACCTCGCCGTGGGCGACCCGGTGATCGCGCTCACCCGGCTGCGCGTCTCCGGGGACCAGCCGCTGGTCTTCTCCCAGAACGTGCTGCCCAGGGACGCCCTGCCGGGTCCGGTCCGCTACCGCGACTGGTCGGTGTCGCTGACGTCCGCGCTCGCCGCCCACGGCCACCACCTCACCTCGTCCGCCGCCCGGATCACCGCCGCGACGCTCCCGGCCGAGCCGGCCGCGCGGTACCACCTGGAGGGCCTCGATCCCTGGCTGCTGATCGAGGAGACCTCCTTCACCAGGGACGGCCATCGCGTGCTCTACTCCCGCGACTACCATCGCGGCGACCTCATCGGCTTCAACGTGCTGCGCACCAGCTGAACCCTGTCCACCCCCTGATCCGGAATCCCGTCCGGAACTGTCGCGCGCCCGTATCCTCCTGTGGTAGGACATCACTTATAGTTGTCCGACAATAGGAGGAACCCGCATGCTCAACATCGATCCCAGACACCACCTCGACACCCAGACCCTCGCCGTGGGGGCCGTCGCGGCGATTCGCAGGGCCGCCGCCGAGGAGGTCGGTCGCGGCCTCGACAACGTCTTCTTCGCCAGCGCGGGCGGCGTCGCCCTGCTCACCTACCCGGCGGCCAGGCTGCTGCAGCAACGCTCAACGCTCCCGGTCTTCATCGAGCGGGCCGCCGAGCTGACCGCAGCGGACAACGCCAATCTCGGCCCGCGGTCGCTGGTGGTGCTGTGCTCGGTGTCCGGCACGACGAAGGAAGCGGTCGCCCTGCAGGCGTTCGCCCAGGCGAAGGGTGCGCGGGTCATGGCCTTCACCGGCACCCAGGGCACGCCTCTCGCTGAGTTGTCCGACATCAACATCGCCACTCCGGCAGCAGACGACACGTCCAGCGAGACCTACCTGGTCCAGACCCTCGTGCTGGCCCTGGCCCTGATGGAGGCGCGCGGCGAGCTGAGCGGCCTCGACGAGACCATCGACGACCTCCGTCGCCTGCCCGCGGCGCTCGTCGCCGCGAAAGAGCAGTTCGAGCCGCAGGCGGCGAGCCTCGCCCAGGCGCTCGTGGGCCGCGACCGTCCGATCATGTTCACCGGCGCGGGCGGCGCCTGGTACGAGGCCTGGTACTTCGCGATGTGCATCCTGGAGGAGATGCAGTGGATCTGGACCCGGCCGATCCACGCGTCCGACTTCTTCCACGGGACGTTCGAACTCGTCGAGAACGACGTGGCCGTGGTGCTGCTCGCCGGCGAGGACGCGAGCCGCCCGCTGGCGGAGCGGGTCAAGGCGTTCGTGCCCGGTGCGGGCGGCGACCTCTTCGTCATCGACACCAGGGAGTTCGAGCTGGCGGGCATCGGCGAGAGGACCCGCGCGCTGGTGTCCCCGGTGGTGCTGGCGACGGTGCTGGAGCGGCTCGGCGTGCACATCGAGGCCCTGACCGGGCACCCGCTCACGACCCGCCGCTACTACAAGCGCATGGAGTACTAGCCGGCCAGGTTGCGGATCGAGCCCCGCTCGATCCAGGTGGTCGGCAGCACGTGGGTGCGGCGCGGATCGTCGGGGGCCTGGATGCGGCGCAGCAACGCCTGCGCCGCACAGGCGCCGAGGTCGTAGGCCGGCTGGGCGATCACCGAGAGAGGCGGACGGACGACGGTCGTCCACTCGGTGTCGTCGAAGCCGAAGATCGAGACCTGCTCCGGGACCTCCAGGTCGCAGGCGTACACGGCGTCGATGATGCCCAGCGTGAAGCTGTCGTCGAGGCCGAACACCGCGGTCGGCCGGTCGGCGCGGCTGAGCATCTCGGTCGTGACCGTGCGCACCTCGGCGCGGCCGTGCGCGCCCGGCGTGTAGGCGGCGGGCACCGCCAACCCGGCCTCGGCCATGGCGTCGCGGTAGCCCTGGTGGCGCTCCAGCATGGTCGAGATCAGGTTCGCCCGGCCGTCCGGGCCCTTCGTCCGCAGGATCGGCGCGGCGATCCGGATGTGGCCGGCGGCGATCACGCGCTGGACCGCCCGGTAGCCGGACTCGTAGTTGTCGACGACCACCACGTCGGTGTCGAGGCCGGGGACGAACCGGTCGACCTGCACCAGCGCCTGGCCGCGCTCGACCGCCGTGACCAGGTGTTCCCCGACCTCCTCGCTCGCCGGGGCGACCAGGATGCCGTCCACCCGCTTCTCGGTGAGCAGCTTCAGGCCGTGCACCTCCGTGTCGACGGTCTCGTCGGTGTTGACCAGGACGACGTCGTAGCCGGCCTCGCGGGCGCCGTCGGTGAAGCCCCGGATCACCCGGGCGAAGAACGGGTTGGAGACGTCGGCGATCAGTGCGCCGAGGGTCATGGTCTGGCCGGTGACCATCGAGCGGGCCACCGAGTTCACCGAGTAGCCCAGCCGCTCGGCGGCCGCCTCGACCCGCTGCCGGGCCTCGTCGCTCACCGAGCCGTATCCCCCGAGCGCGCGTGCTGCGGTGGCCCGGGAGACGCCGGCCTCGCGGGCCACATCGAAGATCGAGCTGCCCTGGGCGGGAACTGATGGTTGCACGACGGGCAGCATAACGGCGAACGGCGGGCATCGGAACATCACGTTCTTGAAACAAATCCGGTGAGGGTGTTGACATCCGCCAACCGCGAGTGAGAACGTGCTCAACAGAGAGATTGAGCACGTGCTCAAACCCGAGCTCGAAGCCATCGGTACGGCCAACGTGGGTCGCCAGGAGCGGATCCGGCGGTGGCCGGTGGAAAGTGGCGCCCGGGTATCCCTCGGTCCGAGTAATGGAAAAGGAGTCACCCAAGTCATGGCCGTCGAAACGTTGCCGCTGTCGCCGATCGAGGCAGATCTCGAAGCCAATCTGGAGAAGACTGTCGGCTACTACGACAGTATCCGCGAGTTCGTGGACGAGTGCGTCCGCACCGGTCTGAGGAACGTCTACCTCGTCGGAGCCGGGGGTTCGCTGATCGCATCGTTCCCGGCCTTCTACCTGCTGCACCGCATGGTGGAGATCCCGGTGTTCCAGCTCCAGAGCGACGAGTTCAACTTCGGCCGTCCGCGCGCCCTCGGTCCCGGGTCGCTGGTGATCATCGCGTCCTACACCGGCACCACCAAGGAGACGGTGGCCGCCGCGAGGTACGCCCGCGAGGCCGGCGCGACGGTGTTCGCCGCCTGCCGCGCGCACAGCCCGCTGGCCGAGGCCGCCACCCTCGCGATCGAGGGCGGCTCGGACATCCTGGAACTGATGGCCGGGTATGCGCTCTGCGAGGCGCTCGGCGTCGAGCTCGACTACGCCGCCGTCCGCGACGCCTTCACCGCGCTGCCCGCAGCCTTCCGGGCGGCGGTCGAGGGCGCCGAGCCGAAGGTCCACGACATCGCCGTGGCGCTGAAGGACGAGCCGATCACCTACGTGCTGGGGTCCGGGCCCTCCCACGGCTGGGCGTACGGCCTGGCCATGTGCTACCTGCAGGAGATGCAGTGGAAGCACGCGGTGTCGTTCAACGCCGGCGAGTTCTTCCAGGGTGCGTTCGAGGTCGTCCGCGAGGACACCCCGGTCGTCCTGCTGCTGGGCGAGGACCCGTCCCGGCCGATCGCGGAACGCGCGCAGCGCTTCCTCGACACGTACACGAAGCGGGCGCACTACCTGGACGTCAGGGACCTCGACCTGCCCGGCCTCACCGCCGAGGGGCGCGCCATCGTGTCCCCGCTGATCCTGCCGAAGGTGATCGGCCGGCTGGCCAAGCACTACGAGGCGGTGCGCGGCCACAACCTCGACCAGCGTCGCTACATGTTCCGCACCGTCTACTGATCAGGTGAAGGACGCCAAGCCATGAAGGTCGTAGCCATCGGCGACAATTGTCTCGACTGGTACCTGGACCGCCAGATGGTGCATCCCGGCGGGAATGCACTGAATGTCGCGGTCTATACGCACCGCCTCGGCGCCGAATCCGGTTACATCGGGCAATTCGGCACCGACTGGGCCGGGGACGTGATGATTCACGCCCTCGAAGCCGAAGGTGTGGATATCAGCCGAATTCGCCGGGCTCCGGGCACCAGCGGATACGCCACCATCGAAACCGTCCAGGGGGATCGCGTCTTCCGCGGTTCGTCGAACGGAGTGGTGGCATTCCGTCCGGATCCGGAGGACTACGCCTTCATGGCGGGGGCGGACGTGATCCACACCGGGGACTCGTCGTTCCTGGAGGAGCACGTGGCCGATTTCGCGGCCATCGCCCCGGTCAGTTTCGACTTCTCGATCAAGCCGGACGAGTACTGCGCGCGACTGCTGCCCCACGTCACCTATGCGACCTTCTCCCGCCCGGGCCTGACCCCTGAACAGGTCGAGGACCTGGTCGTCCGGGCCCGCGGGCTCGGGGCGGCCGAGGTCTTCGTCACCCAGGGCGAGGCCGGCTCCTGGTCCTGGGCGGACGGCACGCTGCACCACGAGCCGGCCGCCGCCACGACCCGGATCGTCGACACCCTCGGCGCCGGCGACTCCTTCATCGCGGGCATGCTCGTCGCCCGCCTCGACGGTGCCCCCCTCCATGCGGCCGCTGCCCGAGCCAGCGCGTTCGCCGCCCAGTCCTGCGGCACGCTCGGTGCCTTCGGCTACGCCGAATCCGCGGCGCGGATGACCGTGGCCCCCGACCATTGCTTCGCCTCCTAGTGGCTCAACCGACAACAACCAGAAAGGAAGCCCGGTGAAGAAGAGATCCATCGTTGGCATCGCCGCCGTGATGGTCTTTGCGCTCCTCAGCGCAGGCTGCAGCGGCCCAGGCCAGAGCGAGAGTGCTGGGGCGACCAGCACCGGTGAACTCAAGGGCAAGATCTCGTTCCTCGAGAAGTGGCCCGATCCCAAGTACAAGGTCTACTTCGACAAGGTGGTGGCCGACTACGTGGCCGCGCACCCCGGCGTGGAGATCGACCACCAGGCCGTCGGCGACCAGCCGATCAAGGACCAGCTCCGGGTGCTGACCAGCGCCAACGAGCTGCCCGACATCTACTTCGCCTGGCCCGGCGACTTCGCGAACAAGTTCATCCGGGGTGGCTTCGCCGCCGACCTCACCCCGTACCTGGACGGGACCGACTGGGGCAAGAGCCTCGCGGCGTCCGCGCTGGGCGCCTACCAGTACGAGGGCAAGTTCTACGGCGTCCCGATCAACCTCAACGGCAAGGTGTTCGCCTACTCCACCGAGGCCTTCAAGAAGGCCGGCGTGAGCGTCCCGACCACCCTCGCCGAACTGAAGACGAGCTGTGCGGCGCTGTCGAA
This sequence comes from Propionicimonas sp., assembly GCA_036735445.1. Taxonomy (GTDB): domain Bacteria; phylum Actinomycetota; class Actinomycetes; order Propionibacteriales; family Propionibacteriaceae; genus Propionicimonas. The sequence continues at coordinate 220 of DAINOM010000059.1, read as the reverse complement.
GGCCGGCTACACGCCGATCGCCTTCGGCAACCAGTACGGCTGGCCGGCGATCCACTACATCACGCAGTTCAACGCGCAGTTCGTGCCGGCCGACGTCCGCAACAAGGACTACGCGCCCACCGGTGGCGAGTTCACCAACGCCGGCTACGAGCAGGCCCTGGCCGCCTTCAAGGACCTGATCGACACCTGCGCGAAGAAGGGCAGCAACGGCATCTCCCAC
>DAINOM010000058.1:0-18081 GCA_036735445.1 Propionicimonas sp. | reverse complement strand
TTCAACTCCTCTCTCGCGCACTTCTTTGTGTCCGGTCATGACCAGGGCAAATGCCAGTTGACTAGGGCTTTCGCCCGATCCAGGGCCGGTTCACATGTACTCACAAAGGCCTATCCGGGGTCGTTTCTGCACCACGTTGCGGCACGTGCCCCACGGAAGTGGCGACAACCAAGAATTCCTCTCGCGTCCCAGAGCGCAGCCTCTCTCGTGTTTCGATACCCCGTGGGGTGTCGGGGGTGCCCCTGACGACGGTCGAAAACTAGGCCACTGGCGCCGTGCGAGTGCCACGGAAGGCCGCACACGGAGGGACTCCTCACTGGCCTCGAGGTCGTGCCGCGCCGCCGCAGCGAGTACCAGGGCACCGTTCTTGACGACATGGACATCGATGCCGTCCTGTCCCGTCGACCCCAGGTCGCCCTCGTCGACGAACTCGCGCACACCAACATCCCGGGATCGCGCAACGAGAAACGCTGGCAGGACATCCACGAGTTGCTCGACGCCGGGATCGACGTCATCTCCACCGTCAACATCCAGCACCTGGAGTCGCTCAACGATGCCGTCACCGCGATCACGGGCATCGTCCAGCAGGAGACGGTCCCCGACGAGGTCGTCCGCGCCGCCGACCAGATCGACCTCGTCGACATGTCCCCGGAGGCGCTTCGCCGGCGGATGGCCCACGGCAACGTGTACAGGCCCGAGAAGGTGGACGCTGCCCTCGCCAACTACTTCCGGGTCGGGAACCTGTCCGCGCTGCGGGAGCTGGCGCTGCTGTGGCTGGCCGAGAAGGTTGACGCCGGTCTGGAGGGATACCGGGCTACCCACGGCATCACCGAGCAGTGGCCGACCCGCGAGCGGGTGGTGGTGGCTTTGTCCGGCGGCCCTGAGGGTGAAGCACTGTTGCGTCGGGGCGCCCGGATCGCATCCCGGCTGGCGGGCGGGTTGCTTCTCGCCGTGCTCGTCTCGCGCACCGACGGCCTGGCCAACGCCCCGCTCAGCCAGGTCGCCGAGCTGCGACGCCTCACCGAGGAACTGGGCGGGGAGTTCCACACGGTGACCGGCGACGACGCCGCGCACGCCGTCCTCGACTTCGCGCGGGCGGTCAACGCGACCCAGGTGCTCGTCGGTGCACCACGCCTCCCGCTGTGGCAGCGAGGATTCGCCAAGAGCATGGCGGAGAAGATCATCGCCGACGCCGGCGACATCGACGTGCATGTCGTGCCGCACCCGTCCGCAACCGGCAGGGCTTTCCTACGCCGGCGGGTGCCACGGACGTTGCCCCGGCGCCGGGTCTGGGCCGGGACGGTCACAGCGCTCATCCTGCCCCCACTGCTCACCTGGCTGCTGCTGGCCGACCCCTACACCTCCGAGCTCCCCCTGGACATCCCGATCTTCCTGCTCGTGACCGTGGTGGTGGCGCTGATCGGCGGGATGGTTCCCGCCGTTGTGGCGGCCGTCATCTCCTCGCTGCTGCTCAACTGGTTCTTCGTGGAGCCGGTCGGCACGCTGACCGTCGCCAACCCGGAGAACACCATCGCCCTGGTGGTGTTCGTGCTGGTCGGGGTTCTGGTCGCGCTGATCGTGCACCGCAACGCCGCCCGGAGGGCGGAGGCGCAGGAGGCGCAGCGCGAATCCGCGGCGCTGGTCGAGCTGTCGCATTCGTTGCTGGGGGCGACCGACCAGATCCCGCTGCTCTTGCAGCGGGCGGTCGACATGTTCGGGGTCCAGGCCGCGGCGATCATCCACCGCCCAGCCATCGGTGTGCCCGAAGTGGTCGCCTCCGTCGGCGCGTTCGACCCGATCGCCACCGCCGACCACGAGGACGCCGACACCACCCACGAACTCGCCCTCCAGCCAGCCGGTCTGGCCGCTGACCAGCGTCGACTCTTCGACGCTTTCGCTGCGCACGCCGGGGCCATCCTGCAGCGGCACGAACTGCAGCGGTCCGCCACGTCGGCGTCCCGTCTCGTCCGGGACAACGAGGCCCGCACGGCGCTGCTGTCCGCCGTCTCGCACGACCTGCGGACGCCGCTGGCCGGCATCAAGGCCGCGATCGGAAGCCTCCGCTCCAGCGAGATGCGCTGGTCCAAGGAGGACGAGGACGAGCTGAAGGCAGCCATCGAGGAGTCCGTGGACAGGCTCGAACTCCTTGTGGCCAACCTGCTCGACATGTCGCGGCTGCAGACCGGCGCCCTGGTCGCGCACCCCACCGTGACCGACCTCGGCGAGGTCATTCCCGCGACACTGAAGACACTGTCCGAGCCGGGAAGGGCAACCTGGCGGATCGACCCGGACGCTCGGACCGCACTGGCCGACGCAGGACTGCTCGACCGGGTGCTCGGCAACATCGCCGAGAATGCCATCCGTTACCAGCCGAACGACAGCCCGGTCACCGTGCACGCCAGCCGCGTGGCCGACCGGGTCGAGATTAGGGTCGTCGACACCGGACCGGGGCTGCCGCTGGAGGAACACGAACGGATCTTCCAGCCGTTCCAGCGTCATGGCGACGCCCCGCGGGGCGACGGGGTCGGCCTCGGGCTCGCCGTAGCGCGTGGGCTGACCGAAGCGATGGGCGGGCAGGTGGGCGCGGAACCGACACCAGGGGGCGGGTTGACGCTGGTCGTCACCCTGCCCGCCGGGGCCAAGGAGGACCGACCCGAGGACGGAGCCGAGGAGTGACCCGCATCCTGGTCGTCGACGACGACTCCGTCCTCCAGCGCACGCTGCGCATCAACCTCCGCGCCCGAGGCCACGAGGTCCTGCTCGCAGGCACCGGCGAACAAGCCCTGCACCTGTTCTCCGCCCAGCCTCCTGACCTTGTCGTCCTCGACCTCGGCCTGCCCGATCTCGACGGCGTCGAGGTGCTCCGGCGCCTGCGTAAGCGCTCAGCGATCCCCGTGATCGTGCTGTCCGCCCGGCAACAGGCAGACGACAAGGTCGAGGCCCTCGACGAGGGCGCCGACGACTACGTCAGCAAGCCGTTCAGCATCGACGAGCTCATGGCCAGAGTGCGGGTCGCCCTCCGCCGCGGACCCGCCGAGGCCGAGGCGCCGCAGACCTTCGCGTCCGGCGGACTCATCCTCGACTTCGGCGCCCACACCGCAACTCTCAATGGAGCCACCGTTCACCTGACCCCGACCGAATGGCGGCTCCTCGCTGAGCTCGCCAGGCATCTGGGCCGGGTCGTGCCGCACGAGGAACTCCTGAAGGCTGTGTGGGGACCCAACTACGGCGGCGAGCACCACTACCTGAGGGTGTTCGCCAACCAGATCCGGCGCAAGATCGAGGCGGACCCCGCCCAACCCCGACACCTCATCAACGAGCCCGGCCTGGGGTACCGCCTCGTCCCCTGAGCGTGACGCCCAAACCTTGACGGAACCTTGACCACCCGGGGCCTTCTGCCTTCTCGGTCGACGTGGTTGCGTGGAGGTATGGAACTGGCGTGGTACCGCGAGCACCGGATGATCGTCCGTCTGCTCGCCGTGGTCATACCACTGCTCGCGGCCGCGGGGCTGTACCTCATCCCCGACGTTGTCGCGAAGAGCGCCGCCGCGCTCGTCCTGGTCCTGATCGTCGTCGCCGCCGCCTCGACCGGCGACCGGTTGTCCGGAATGATTGCCGCAGTGTCGGCGGCGGTGGGTTTCGACTTCTTCCTCATCCAGCCGTACCTCACCCTGCGGATCGACAGCGCGGAGGACGTCGAACTGGCGGTCCTGCTCCTGCTGGTCGGCGGCGCCGTCAGCGAGCTCGCCTCCTGGGGGATCCGGCAGAGCGCTTCCGCGACCGAGCAGAGTGGATTCGTCCGCGGAGCTCTGGAGTCCGCCGCCCTCGCGGCGGGCAGCGCCGACGAAGCCGATGCCCTTCCTCGCATCGCCGAGGCGATCGGGAAAGTGCTCCGCATCGAGGGCATCACCTTCGAGTACGGCGACCACGACGCCGGGGCGGGCGTCATCCAGCCCGACGGCACCCTGCGCTACCAGGGCAAGGTCCTCGATGTGGCGCTCGCCGGGCTGCCTCACCATCCCTACGCCTACACAGCCCTCCCGGTGGCGCGGAACGGGGGCCAGGTCGGCTACTTCAAGATCTCAACACCCAACCAGGACATCCGCCCCACCCGGGAGCAGCTCCAGGTCGCCGTCCTGCTGGCCGGGCAGTGGAGCCTCCGCGTCCAAGCCCCGAGAGCACGCGGCCACTAGGCCTCGGTGGGGCTGGATCCGCGCGACCGCAGGGTGATGGTGGCGCACCCTTGGCGCGGGGGTCCGGGTGCCTCTCCGCAGAGTGGGCGCGAGTTCGTCCTGACGCCGCGAAACCGTCCACCTTGTGGTGGGCGGGGGTGCGGCTGCAGACAAGGTGGACGCCAGCGCGCGGAGACGACACCCAGATGTCCACCTTGCGGGCGGTAGCCGGGGCGTCAGCCACCGGCCTTCGGGCTACGGCTCCCGCGATCCAGCCGGCGGGTCGATCAGACCCTGGCCCAGGTGCGGTAGCCGCCGTCGAGGTTCCGGGCGCGCCGGCCGTGCTGGGCGAGCGTCCGCGCCGCGAGGTAGCCACGCAGCCCGACCTGGCAGTGCACGAGGACGTCTGCTCCCACCTCGTCGAGGCGGGCGCGGAGCTCGTCGACCGGGATGTTGATCGCACCGTCGACCGTGCCCCGCGCGTACTCGCCCGGGGTCCGGACGTCGATCAGCTGCACGCCCTTGGCCAGCTCGGCGTCGAGCTCGTGCCACTGGACGGTCTCGGTGAGGCCGTCGCGGAGGTTCTCGGCGATGAAGCCCAGCATGTTCACCGGGTCCTTCGCCGAGCCGAACTGGGGTGCGTAGCTCAGTTCGAGGTCGGCCAGATCGGACGCGGTGAGCCCGCCCCGCATGGCGGTGGCGATCACGTCGATGCGCTTGTCGACGCCGGCACCGCCGACGCCCTGGGCGCCCAGGATCGCGTCGGTCGCGGCGTCGACCACGAGCTTCAGGCTCATGCCCTCGGCGCCGGGGTAGTAGCCGGCGTGGTTGGCGGGATGGGTGTGGATGACCCGGACGGAGCGCCCGGCAGCGACCGCTCGCTTCTCGGTCCAGCCCGTGGCGGCGGCGACGATCCCGAACGCGCCGACGATGGCCGTGCCCAGCACTGGCCGGCTGGCGACGCTGCGACCCGCGATGACGTCGGCGACCAGCCGTCCGTGCCGGTTCGCGGGCCCCGCCAGCGGGACCAGCGCCTCGTTGCCGGTGACCGCGTCCCGTTTCACCACGGCGTCGCCGACGGCGAAGATGGACGGGTCGGAGGTGCGCTGGTGCTCGTCGACGAGGATGCCGCCCCGAGCGCCCAGTTCCAGGCCCGCGGCCTCGGCGAGCCCGGTCTCGGGCCGGACGCCGATCGCGGCCACCACCAGCGAGGCGGGCAGCGTGTCACCGGTGGACAAGACGACGGAGTCGGCACCCACCTCAGTGACGGACGCACCGGTCAGCACGCGCACACCGTGCCGGGCCAGGTGCTTCTCGACCAGCGCGGCCAGCTCCACGTCCAAGGGGGCCAGGAGCTGGTCGGCGAGCTCGACGATCGTGACCTTAAGTCCGCGCTCGGTCAGGTTCTCGGCCAGTTCCACGCCGATGAAGCCGCCACCCATGATCACCGCGGTGGGCTCGGGCCCGGACGCGGCGGCATCGACCGCCGCGGCCATCTTGTCGGTGTCGCCGATGTTGCGCAGGGTCAGGGCCCGCGAGGCCCCGGGGATCGGCGGGACGAACGGGGCGGCGCCGGGCGCCAGCACGAGGGCGTCGTAGTCCTCGAAGTACTGCTCGCCGGTGGCCAGGCTGCGGACCGTGACCGACTTCGCCGCCCGGTCGATCGAGATCACCTCGGAATCGACCCGCACGTCGATCCCGAAGCGGGCCTTGAGGCTGGATGGGGTCTGCAGCAGGAGCGCGTTGCGGTCGGTGATCACGTCACCGATGTAGTAGGGCAACCCGCAGTTCGCGAAGGAGACGTGGCCGGAGCGCTCCAGCACCACGATCTCCGCGCTCTCGTCGAGCCGCCGCAGCCTCGTCGCCGCGGACATGCCGCCGGCAACACCACCAATGATCACCGTCTTCACGGTTCCTGATCCTATACCCCGGGGGGTATGGATGTCACATCGTGCAAAGGATGCCCCGGCGGCTTCAGGCCAGCGAGAGGAACAGTCTCTCCACGGCGGCGGTGTCCAGGTGCTCGCTGTCCGGATCCTGGGTGAGGCACTGCTTGAGACTGGCCGCGATCACGGCGAACCCGACGCGGTCGAGCGCCTTGGAGACCGCGGCCAGCTGGGTGACGATGTCGCCGCAGTCCCGGCCCTCCTCGAGCATCCGGATCACGCCGCCGAGTTGGCCCTGGGCGCGCTTGAGCCGGTTCAGCACGCCGCTCTGCTCGTCGGGGTCGAATTGGATCGGGGTTGCGGCGGGGCCGGCCTGCGCGGGTACTGGCACGGCGCTCCCCGTGGGCGCTTCCTTCTTCATCCGAACTCCTTCGAGATACCCCCTAGGGTATCACCGGAGGTGTCGATCCGCGCTACCGGTCGGGTCCGTCCTCACCGGAGGGGGCACGTGGCGGGCCGGTCGGCGCCCTGCGCGCCCCGGCCGACGCCGCCGGCCGGCCCAACGCCCTGGCCGCGCCAGTTCCGGCCCTGGCTGCCGCCGCTGGCACCAGAGCGGCCGTTCTGCAGGCCCTGGCCGTTACGGGCGCCGACGACCTTGCCGTCCCTGGCGGCGGCGAAAGCGGCCAGGTGGTTCTCCGAGCCGCGCAGGAGATTGGTCAGGACAGCCTGCACGTCGGTCCGGGTGGTCTGGCTGATCGCGGCCTTGAGGTCGGCGATGTCCTGCTTCTCGACGGTGATGCCAGCCTCATAGGCCTTGGCCAGGGACTCGCTGCCGCTGGCCAGGAGCCGGTCGTAGAGGGCCTGCAGCGCCGGCTCGGTGTAACTCCCGGCCTCCTTGCCCGCAGCGGGGTCAGTCAGCGCGTAGCGGGTCAGCAGCGCCCCCATCGCGTCGAAGTGGGCCTGCTCGCTGCGGGCGACGTTCACGAACGGCGCGACCTGGCCGTGCTTGTCTCCGAGCGCCGTGTAGAGGTCGCGGGCGAGCCGTTCCTCTTCACGCATGTGGGTCAGCGTGTCGGTGAGGGTCGCGTCGGCGGTGGCGGTGGTGGCCGCCGGAGTCGGGACGGGGCTCGGGGTGGGGGCCGCCTGGACGGTGGTCGCCCAGCCGACGGTCAGTACGCCAGCCGCGGTGAACGCGACCGCCGTGCGGGTCTTCCAGGTGGTCTTCATGACGCCTCTTCCTGTGGTTGGTCTCCCTGATGGGATCCACGCTAGGAGTCGCCCATGAAGCCAGTTCGCCCCCGGAGGTGAAGCTTGAGTGAAGCGTTCCGCCCGGAGTCAGGAGCAGGTGGAGGTGCCTGACAGCCGCTGCCACAGCCCGAGCCCTAGGACGCCGAGGGCGAGCGCGCCGCCGAAAGGGTCGGTGGCCTGGTGCAGGAGCACTGCGGCGCCGGGCACGAGCAGGCCGGCCAGGGCCGAACAGGCTGCGCCCGGCGCGCGCTTCGCGCCACGCAACGGCAGGTAGGTCGCCAGGATCAGGGCCGCGACCACGGCCATGGCGGCGAGGAGCAGGTTCACCGTCAGGTCGGCGGGATCGCCGGAGTAGGCCGCGCGGTAGGTGAGGAAGAGCAGCGGGCCCGCCACCGCCATGACCACGGTGTGGCGAGGCAGCCAGCCCTTCCGCAGCGAGGTGTTCCCGGGTTCGGCGACCGGCGGGACCGCGAGGAGGCTGGGGATCCTGCCGCCGGGGCCGAGCAGCGGCGGTTCGCCGCTGCCCTCGCCCGGCATCAGACTCCCGCGCTCTGCCGGGCGGCGAGTTCCGCCCGGATGGCGTCCATGTCGAGGGCCTCCACCTGCTCGATGAGCCGGTCGAGGTCGGCCGCGCGCAGTGCTCCGGGCTCGCTGTAGAGCAGGATCCCGTCACGGAAAGCCATCAGGGTGGGGATCGAGCTGATCCCGGCGGCCTGGGCGAGCCCCCGCTCCGCCTCGGTGTCGACCTTGCCGAACACGATGTCCCCGTGCTTGTCCGAGGCGGCCTCGAAGGTAGGGGCGAATGAACGGCACGGTCCGCACCAGGCGGCCCAGAAGTCGACCAGGACGATCGGGTTGCCGGTCACCGTGGCCTCGAAGTCGGCAGCGGTGAGGTTCGTCGTGGGCATTTCGGTTCTCCTGTGTTGGCGGGGGTTCGGGATCAGTCGGTGACTACCTGGCCGCCGGCCGACTGCCAGGCGCCGATGCCCCCGGCGAGGTCGAAGAGGTTGCTGAAGCCGGACTGCTGCATGACGGCCATCGCCGCCTTGGAGCGGCTCCCGCTGCGGCAGTAGACCGCGTAGTTCCGGTCCGGGTCCAGCGCGGCCAGGGCCTGCGCGAAGTCGGCCGACTGCACGTCGGCGTTCACGGCTCCCTCGAGGTGCCCGGCGGCGAACTCGGCCGGGGTGCGCACGTCAAGCAGGATGGTGTCGGGCAGCTTGGCCGCGGCCGCGAACTCGGCCGGCTGCAGGCTGCTGCCGGCCGCGGGGGCGGCGGCTGCGGTGGGTCCGGCGGTCGTGGTCAGTGAGCCGGCGGCGCACCCGCCGAGCAGGAGGGACGTGGCCAGCAGCGCGGCGGCCAGGCCCGCGCGCTTCATCGGCCGAAGATCCTGAACAGCCCGGAGTTGGCCTTCACCGTCGGCTGTGCCGACGAAGCGGACTGGGAGTGGCCGCACCACTGGCCAGCTGGCACCCTGGCCTTGACCTGCGCGATGTGCTGACCGCAGCCCGACCAGGTGGTCTTGCCGCAGGTGCTACAGGTGACGGGGCTACACATCAGGAAATCTCCTTCGTTGACGATGCGGCCAATATACCCCGGGGGGTATGATCATGCAAAGCGAAGCGCGGGGAGCCGGGTGTTCCGAATGGGGCGGCGAGTGCTCATCGTCGACGACGAGCCGCAGATCCGGGCGGTCCTGCGGGCCTACCTCGAAGCCGACGGGTTCGAGGTGGCCGAGGTCGGGACCGGCACCGAAGCCTTGCGGGAACTGGACCGCGCGGGGGAGCCACCGTTCGCGGTGGTGCTGCTGGACATCGGGCTGCCCGACCTCGGCGGGCTGGAAGTGCTGCAGGCCATCCGGGCCGTCTCCGGGGTGTATGTGATCCTCGTCACCGCCCGCTCCGAAGAGGTCGACAAGCTGGTCGGGCTGAGCGTGGGGGCGGACGACTACATCACGAAGCCGTTCAGCCCGCGGGAGGTGGTCGCCCGCGTGAAGGTGGTGCTCCGGCGTGCCGGCGACCGCTCCGGCGGGGATGCCCGCCCCCCGGAAGCGGTTCTGGCCTTCGACGGGCTGGTGATCGACCGCGAGCGGCGCGAGATCCACAACAGCGTGGGCCCGGTCACCCTGTCGGCCCTGGAGTTCGACCTCCTCGTGGCGCTCGCCGCCGCGCCCGGCCGGGTGTTCTCGCGGGCCCAGTTGCTGCAGGAGGTGTGGGGCTACGACTTCTACGGTGACGAGCGGGTGGTCGACGTGCACATCCGCGGCATGCGGGCGGCGCTCGGCGATGACGCCGCCCGGCCCGAGATCATCGGCACCGTCCGCGGCGTCGGCTACAAGTTCCTGCTGCGGCCCGCGCCATGAACCGGCTGTCCTCGCACCTCGTGCTCTCCCACGTCCTGGTCGCGGTCCTCGGTGCACTGGCCACCTTCCTGATCGTCCGGCAGCTGGCGCCGGCCCTGTTCGACGAGACCCTGCGCCGCACCCAGACGGGGGGACCGCGCGGGCCCGGCTCCGGCCCGGGCCCCAACGCGGGCCTGCGCGAGCAGTTCGCCACCGCGGTCGACCAGGCGCTGCTCACCGGCGCCCTGATCGGCGCCGGGGTGGTTGCGCTCGTCGGCATCCTCGCGGCGTGGCGGCTGATCCGTCCGCTGGGCAGCCTGCGCAGGGCCACGCGCCAGATCGCCGAAGGCCGGTACGACACGACGGTGGCGGTACCGAAGGAGGCCGAGCTGGCCGACCTCGCCAACGACGTCAACAGCCTGGGCCGCAGCCTCGCCGAGACCGAGGCGCGTCGGGTCCGTCTGTTGGGCGAGGTGGCCCATGAGCTGCGCACGCCGCTCACCGTGATCGACGGCTACGTCGAGGGCATGCTCGACCAGGTGCTGCCCACCGACGCCGGGTCGCTGGGGCAGGTGCTGGACGAGAGCCGCAGGCTGCGCCGCCTCGCCGACGACCTGTCGGCGCTCTCCCGAGCCGAGGAGGGACGGCTCGAGCTCAAGCGCGGGACGGCCGACGTCCGGCCGGTGGTCGCGGCCGCTGCGGAACGGTTGCGCCCGCAGGCGCAGGACGCGGGCCTCACGCTCCGGGTGGACTGTGGCGCCGTCCCCCTGGTCGCCGACATCGATGCCGACCGGATCAGCCAGGTGGTCACCAACCTGGTCGGCAACGCGATCCGGGCCACCCCCGCCGGCGGCTCGGTGGCGGTGGCCTGTACCGGCGCGGACGCCTGGGTGGTGCTCGAGGTGGCCGACACCGGCGAGGGGCTGGCTCCGGCCGACCTGGACCGGGTCTTCGAGCGGTTCTACCGCGTGCCGGGTCGAGCCGGCGCCGGGCAGGACTCCGGCACCGGGATCGGGCTGACCATCTCCCGCGAGATCATCCGTGGGCATGGCGGAGACCTCGTCGCGGCCAGTGCCGGGCCCGGCGCCGGCGCGGTGTTCACCGCGCGCCTCCCCCGGATCGCCGGAGCCTCCGGGCCGGCTGTTCCCGCAACTGCCTGACCGAGTCCCTGCGCAGCGATCTCCCCCCGCCCAAAGTGCCGACCGGCGGCTCCGACACCAGCCGCTACGCTGTGGGGATGGCTCTGGGCGCCAAGGTCCGCGTGCCACCCCCGCGTCGGGAACTGCTCGACCGCACCCGGCTCGCCAACCCGCTGCTCAGGCCCGACCACCTGCCGAGACTGGTGCTGATCGCGGCGCCCCCCGGCTTCGGCAAGACCACCCTGCTCACCCAGTGGCTCGCCCAGCTCACCGGGGCCCGGGGGCACCCCGGAGAGCCGCCGCGGATCGCCTGGGTGTCGCTGGATGAGTCCGACACCGACGCGCGCCGGTTCGTCGCCGACCTGGTCGAGTCGCTGGCCGCCGGGGGCAGCGCGAGCGTCGCCGAGGCCCTGGCCCTCCTCGCCGCCGGCCGGCCGGTACCCGCCGAGCAGGTGCTGGCCACCGTGGTCAACGGGCTGGACGTCGAGGGCACGACCGTGATCGCCCTGGACGACTTCCACCGCGCGGCTGGCCCGGAAGTGCACGAGGCTCTCGCCTTCCTGCTGGAGAACCTGCCGCCGCAGGTGGTGGTGGCCATGACCACCCGGGCCGACCCCCAGCTCCCGCTGGCCCGGATGCGGAGCCGGGGCGAACTGGTTGAGGTCCGGGCCGCCGACCTGCGCTTCACCACCGAGGAGTCGGCCGGGTTCCTGCGCGCGGTGATGGACCTGGACCTGGACCAGGCGCAGGTCGAGGCCCTGGAGGCACGCACCGAGGGGTGGGTGGCCGGCCTGCAACTGGCCGCCCTCTCGGTACGCCCGCGCGTCTCCTCCCCAGCGGCAGTGGACGACTTCATCCGGGCCTTCGGCGGCAGCCACCGCTTCGTCCTGGACTACCTGGTCGAAGAGGTGCTCAACGCCCAGCCGGCCGGCGTCCGGGAGTTCCTGCTGCTCACCTCGGTGCTGGAGCGGATGACCGGGACGCTGTGCGACGCGGTCACCGGGTCATCGGACGGGCAGCAGCGGCTGGAACAGCTCGAGTCCGCCCAGGTCTTCGTCACCGCGCTGGACACGGAGCGCCGCTGGTTCCGCTACCACCAGCTGTTCGCCGAGGCCCTGCGGGCCCGGCTCAGCGCCGAGTGGCCGGACCGGGTGGCCGCCCTCCACCTCGCCGCCAGCCGCGGCTACGCTTCGCTCGGGCTCCTCGAGGACGCCCTGGACCAGGCCGCGCTGGCGGACGACCCGGAGTGGTTCGCCGACCTGGTCGAGTGCGCGCTGCCCGGCACCCGGAAGCGGCGCGGCGACCGCCAGCTGCTGGGCTGGATCAGCGTCCTGCCCGACGACCTCGTCCGGCGCCGTCCCGTGCTGGCGACCACCAGGGCGTGGTCACGGCTGGTGACCGGCGAACCGGCCGCCGCGCACGAGTGGCTGGACACCGCCGAGGCCGCCCTCGGCCGGGCGCCAGCAGGTCCGGCGCTGCCGCTCCCGCCCGACCTGGTTGCCGTCCGGGATGCCGAGCGCGGCGCGGCGGCGGCGAACATCGCGATCTACCGGGCGGCCCTGGCGCAGGCCGAGGGCGACGTGGCCCAGACCGTCCGGCAGGCCGAGCTCGCCAGGGCAGCAGCGCCGGCCGAGCACTTCGTGCAGGGTGCGGCCGCGGGTTTCATCGGGCTGGCGGCTTGGGCCGCCGGCGACCTTCCCCGGGCGATCGACACCTTCCGCAGCGCCGTCGTGCACCTGGGCGCCGGCGGCGACGTCACCGACCGGTTCGGCGCGACCGTGGTGCTGGCCGAGATGGCGCTGTCCGACGGCCGGGTCAACGACGCCAGGGACCTGTACCGCGACGCCATCGCCGCCGCCGTGGAAGACCCGGTGGCGGCCGCGACCGTGGCCGCCGACCTGTACGTCGGGCTCGCCGGGGTGCTCGCCGAACAGGACGAGCTGGACGCGGCCGCCAGCCGGTTCCGGGAGGCGGAGGCCGTGGGCGAGTCCGCCTCGCTGCAGGAGAACCGGTTCCGCTGGCACGTCGCCGCCGCAGCAATGCTGCGGGCCGCCGGGGACTTCGACGGCGCCCTGCGGGAACTGGAGGCGGCAGCGCAGCGCTACCTGCCCGGCTTCTTCCCCGAGCTTCGTCCCCTCGGCGCGGCCAGGGCGCGTGTGCTGGTGTCCGCCGGGCGCCTGGCCGAGGCCCGGAGCTGGGCGGTCGGCACCGGCGCCGAGAACGGTGACCCGGCCCGCTACCTCGACGAGTACAGCCTCCTCACCCACGCCCGGCTCGTCATCGCCGAGCACCGGGCCGCGCCGCCCGCCTCCGGGCCCGGCCTGGCCGCCGTTCTGGACGTCCTGGAGCACGTCGCCGGCCACGCCGAGTCCGCCCGGCGCCGTGGCAGCGTGGTCGAGGCCCGGCTGGTGCAGGCGCTGGCGCTGGCCGCGACCGGTGCGTCCGGGCCCGCAGACGACGCGCTGGGGCTGGCCCTGCGGGAGGGGGTCCCGGCCGGTCACGTCCGGCTGTTCCTGGACGAGGGGCCGGCGGTCAAGGAGTTGCTGCGCGGGCAGGTCTCGGCCGGCCGCGACGCCGGGACCGCAGCCCTGGCGCGCCGGCTGCTCGACCGGGGGCACGAACCGGTCCGGCTGCGGCTGGCCGGGCCGGCCGAGGAACCACTCAGCGACCGGGAACTGGAGGTGCTGAAGCTGCTGGCCAGCGACCTCTCCGGCCCACAGATCGCAGCCCGCCTGTTCGTTTCGATCAACACGCTGCGCACCCACACCAGGCACATCTTCACCAAGCTCGGCGCGACGACCAGGCGGGCCGCGGTGAGCCGGGCCCGGGAACGCCACCTGCTCTGAGCCGGCTCCGCCACCTCACCACCGGGAATCACATCATCGTGTGATGTGGCCTCACCAGGGCCGGTCCTAGCTTCATGGCAGGGCCCGAACCGACGTCCGGGACCACCGTCCAAGCCAGGAGGAACGTCATGGAACTGTCCAGCCAGCAGCTCGGCCGCATCGCCGGGATCTGCCTCACCGCGGCCGGCGCGATCTTCGTCGGCGTCCAGGTCAACCACCCAGCCATCACCCTCGAGTTCATCGGCAGCACCGAGTTCGTGGTCCGTCAGGTCCTTAAGGTCGCGATGACGGTGCTGGCCCTGACCGGCATCACCAGCCTCTACGCCAGCCACGCCCGCCGGGTCGGGGTCGTCGGCCTGATCGGCTACCTGCTGTTCGGACTTGGCTACCTGGCCATGTTCGGCGTCGAAGTGGTCGCCACCGTGGTGCTGCCGGCGGTCGCACCGACCTCACCGGCGTACGTCCAGGATGTCGTCACCGCCGCCCTCGGCGGCGCTCCGGCCGGGGATATCGGGGGGCTGCAGCTGCTGAACGGCCTGGCCGGCGTCGGCTACATGTTCGGCGGACTCGTGTTCGGCATCGCCCTCTTCCGGGCGGCGGTGGTGGCCCGCTGGGCGAGCGCACTGCTCGCCGTCGCCACGTTCGGCACCCTGGCCCTGACCGTGCTGCCAGATGCCTTCAACCGGCCCTTCGCTGTACCCACCGGGATCGCCCTGATCGGTGTCGGCTGGTCGGCATGGCGACGCGCCACGGCCACCGACGCCCCGGCCACCGGGCCGGTCCGCCTCGCCCCGTCGGTCCGGTGACGACCGCGCAGCGGAGCCCCGGCCTGGCCCGGCCGGGCGCCCGCAGCCGGTGGCTGCCGCTCGGCGGCCTGGCCGTCCTCACCCTCATCCCGCTCGTCTCGGGTGGCCTGCGGCTGGTCGAGCTCGCCGGTGGTCCGCGCCTGATGCCGGCGGACCCCCGGTTCGCCGCGTCGGCACTGCCGCTGGCCGCCCACATCGTCGGCTCGCTGGTGTTCGCAGTGCTCGGAGCGATCCAGTTCGTCCCCAGGCTCCGGCGCGGCCGGCGGCCCTGGCACCGGCGGGCCGGACGGGTGGTGGCCGCGGCCGGCCTGGTGGCCGCCGCCTCCGCCCTGTGGATCACGCTGTGGTACCCGCACCGTGCCGGGACCGGAGACCTGCTCTTCGTCCTGCGCCTGGTCTTCGCTGCCGGGATGCTCGCCTGCATCGTCCTCGGCGTGGCTGCGATCCGCCGGCGCGACATCCCGGCCCACCGCGCCTGGCTGATCCGCGCCTACGCCATCGGCATGGCGGCCGGCACCCAGGCCTTCACCGAAGGCTTCAGCAAGGCGATCCTCGGCAGCAGCGTCCTGCTCGATGACGCCGCCAAGGGCCTGGGTTGGGTGCTCAACCTGGCCGTCGCCGAGTGGGTGATCCGCCGGGCTCCCGGACGGCTCCGCCGCACCTCGCCGGCCGCCGCTGCCGGGGCCGGCTGATGTGCCCGGGGCGACCGGCCGGCTGGGTCGTCCGGGTCGCCGGCCACCTGGACGACAAGTGGGCGGGATGGCTGGGCGGCTGGGCGCTGGAACGCCACGCCGACGGCACCACGACGCTCAGCTCTGACCGGGCCGACCAGGCCGGGCTCCACGCCCTCCTCGCCTCCCTTCGCGACCTCAACGCGACCCTGCTCGAGGTGGCCCGCCAGCAGGCCGGGCCTACCTGATCAGACCCACCGGGCAGTGGGCGTGCGCGAGGACCGCGCGGACGGGTCCGCCGAGGACCAGGCGGCGGTGGCGCTCGCCGAGGATCAACAGGTCGACCGACCGACTCACCTCGACCAGCGCGTCGGCGGGGTCGCCCAGCAGCACCTCCACCTCGATCGGCACATCGGGGTGTGCGGCCCGGAACGGCGCGAGTTGCTCGCCCAGGCCCGCGCTGGCGGCGGAGACGAACTGGGCGCCCTCGACGCCGAGGGTCTCCGGGACGACGTGGACGACCCGGAGCCGGGCGTTGCGGAGCTTCGCCTCCCGCAGGCCCCACTCCAGGGCCGACTCGTGCACCGGCCAGGTGTTGATCGCCACGGCCACCGTCCGCAGGCCGCCGGTGCGGTGCGGGGTGCTGGCGGCAGAGACCACGACCACCGGGCACTCCGCCCGGGAGGCGGCCGCGACACTCGTCGACCCGACGAACATGCGTCCCAGTCCACGCAGCGAACGCCGGCCGAGCACCAGCAGTTGGGCCTGACTGCTCAGGTCGCCCAGCACCTCGCCGGCGAACCCGGTGACCACCTCCGCGCGCACCCGGTCGTCCGGCAGCCCGAAGTCGGCCACCACCCGGGTCGCGTCCGCCACGGCCGCCGCACCCGCCTGGGTGAGCATGTCCGGGGTGATCACGATGTCCCACAACCCGGTCACCTGAGCGGCGGTGTCGAGGGCGTGGACGATCCAGACGTCCGCACCGCCGGCCTGGGCCGCCTCCATCGCGTACCTGACCGCCCGCAGGCCGTCCTCGGAACCATCGACTCCCACCAGGATGCGCGGGCGGCCTTCGGCCGGCCGCGACTCTTCGGCTGTCATCGCCGGATCTCCTTTCCTTCTCGCGCCGTTGAGGGGTGATCGGGCCGAGCGACGCGCCGCTCCGGCACGAGTGTCGGAGTTGCCGCTGGTCGGGCTCCGGGCGCAGGCGGGGCCTGGCTCCACGCTCGCCGGGGACGGCGAGCGGAGACTCCGTCCGGGTGGCCCTGGACACGGCGTTCGCCCCCTACGCAGAGGGCGCCGGTGGCGGGCGACGGCGCCCTTGCCTGTAGGACGATCGTAGTCCCGCAAGGCCTTCTGGGGTGGCTTTCGGCCAGCGCCCAGGTCGGCGCCCGGGCAAGGTGTGGCAACTCGTTGTGGGTCGGGGGGCAGCCTCGATGTACTCGGGTCAACGAGCGTCGAGGACCAGGAGACCAACGTGAGCAGCGAAGCCACCGCCAACCAGCCGGGCCGTGCGTACCCGGCCCAGCCGCAGGTCCCGGAGGCAGCGCGGGCGCTGGTCGAGTTCGTGCCGACCAAGGACTTCTTCGTGGGCATCGACTCCGACGGCTGCGCCATGGACGCCATGGACATCAAGCACCAGGAGTGCTTCACCCCCTGCTACATCAAGTACTGGGACCTCCAGCCCATCTCCACGATCGCGCGGGAGACCGCCATCTTCGTGAACCTGGGCTCGGTGACCCGGGGCCTGAACCGCTGGCTCGCCCTCCGCCAGTTGCTCGACCTGCTGCGCGACCGGGCCGACGTCGCAGAGCGCGGGGTCACCATTCCGGAGTACCCGGAGCTGACCGACTTCATCGAGTCGCCCTACCCCCTGTCGGACTCGGGCATCGCCGCCTGGGCTGCGGCCAACCCGTCGGCCACCGCCGAGCGGATGATCGCCTGGGGCAATGCCGTCAACGCCTCGATCGCCGCCATGGTGCACGGCTGCGGCCCCTTCCCCGGCGTGCGCGAGGCGATGCACGCCATGTACGGCCACGTCGACGAGATCACGGTCTCGGCCACGCCGATGGAGGCCCTGCGCCGGGAGTGGGCCGAGCACGGGCTCGCCCGGTACATGCGGGTGATCGCGGGCCAGGAGATGGGCAGCAAGGCCGAACACGTCCAGTACGCGGCCAGCGGCAAGTACCCCGCCAACCACATCCTGCTCGTCGGGGACGCTCCGGGCGACCGGGAGGCCGCGGCCCGCGCGGGCTGCCTGTACTACCCGATCCTGCCCGGGCAGGAGCGGGAGTCCTGGCACCGGTTCACCGCCGAGGCGCTGCCCAGGTTCCTCAGCGAGGACTTCGCCGGGGCCTACCAGGAGTCCCTGATCGAGGAGTTCAACGCCAAGCTCCCCGACGTGGTGCCGTGGGAGACCGTCTCCGGCATCCGCACCGTCACCATGCCGACCGTCAAGTGAAGAAGGAACCACCGACCATGCCCGCACTCGTCGACCTCACCGCCGCGCCGTACCAGCTGGACCCCGACCAGATCTCCTGGGTCGAGGAGACCCTCGAGTCGATGACCCTGGACGAGCAGGTCGGCCAGCTGTTCACCAACCTCTTCTTCTTCGGCGCCGACAGCTTCTCCGGCAACTCGCTCACCGCAGAGGAGATCATCGAGAAGTACCACATCGGGATCGCCCGCTACCACGGCGGGACGGCGGCCCAGGTCCAGGACCTGCTGAACCGGCTGCAGTCGGCCGCCCGCATCCCGCTGCTGATCGCCGCCAACTGCGACTCCGGCGGCAACGGCGCCATGAACGACGGCACCTACGTGGCGTCCGGGGCGCAGACCGAGGCGTCCGGGTCGACCGCTGTCGCCCACGACGCCGGCTACGTGTCGGGACGGGAGATGCGTGCGATCGGGGCCAACCTGAACTTCGACCCCTGCGTCGACATCCTGTTCAACTGGCGCAACACCATCGTCAACAC
>DAINOM010000057.1:0-18167 GCA_036735445.1 Propionicimonas sp. | reverse complement strand
CCTGGCCAGCCGCGGCGTCACGCTGTTCGTCACCACCCACTACATGGACGAGGCCACGCACTGCAATCGGCTGGCCTTCATCTACCGCGGCCGGATCATCGCCGACGGCAGCCCGGCCGAGATCCGGTCGCAGCACATGGACCAGCGGATCTTCGACATCTCCGCGGCCGACGCCGACGCCGTCCTGCAGTGGCTGGACACCGCACCGGGCGTCGACGAGGCGTACGCCTCCGGCGCGTCCCTGCACGCGGTGGTCCCCGCCGGCTCCGCGCTCACCGAGTCCACCCTGCGCGACCAGCTCACCGCGGCCGGCCACCCGGACACCGTCGTCACCGAGGTCGACCCCACGATCGAGGACGTCTTCGTCAACCTGGTCTCCCGCCAGCGCTGAGGCCACCCGCCGTCACACTCCACCGCTCCCTGAGGAGGTCGCTCTGCGACCGTCACGAAGGGCCGCCCACAGCCAGTAGCCAACTCGCTCCGAGCACCAGCGCGCCGAGGGTCAGCGCCAGCCAGAGCAGGCTCCAGAGCACGCGCGGGACGTGGGTGAGGGCCGCCAGCTGCGCGGCGTCCGAACCGGCGGGACGGGAGGCGAGCAGCTCGATCACGGGACGGGGCGCGGCCAGGAGGAGCAGCCAGGCGATCCCGTGGGCGATCCAGGCGGCCACGGTGGGGCTGGCGAACCAGGACACCACGGCGACCAGGCAGCCGAGCAGGAACACGACGAGTGCGCCGTAGAGGTTGCGCAGCTTCAGCAGCATCAGCGCGAGGAGCACGACCAGCAGCACCAGCAGGGCCACGGCATAGCCGGCGCCGGCCAGCCAGGCCGCTCCGAGACCGACGGCGGCGGGCGCCGGATAGCCGGCGAACAGCGTCGCCACCATCCCCGGACCGCTCGGCCGGCCCGAACTGACCGTGAGCCCGGAGGTGTCCGAATGGACCCGGATGCCGCGCAACCGCCGTCCGACCAGGGTGGCGACCACGGCGTGCCCGGCCTCGTGGCAGACCGTCGTCACGATCCGCACCAGCGGCCACGCGACCAGCACCGCGGCGAGCGCGACCGCCCCGAGCAGGAGGACGATCTCGGGCCCCGGCACGGGCGTGCGCGCCCAGGCCCGCTGCCACACCTGCCCGATGAACTCCACAGCGCCAGTGTGCCCGGTGCCGTTTCCGGCCCGTGGCTACCGTTGGGGCGTGCCGCGTCCCCGTCGAACCGTGCTGCGGGTGCTGGCCGCCCTCCTGCTGCTGGTGCTGCTGGTCGGCGCCGGCCCGACCGGCTACGTCGTCGCGATGTCCGCCGGCCGGATCACCACGGTGGAGCAGGCCGAACCCCAACCGGTCGCCATCGTGTTCGGCGCGTCGGTGTACCCGGACGGCACCCCGTCCCCCTACCTGAAGGCCCGCCTCGACCTCGCCCACGACCTGTACGCCGCCGGCACCGTGCGCGCCGTGCTGGTCACCGGCGACAACGGCACCCGCAGCTACGACGAGACCACGGCGATGCGCCGGTACCTGATCGGACGGGGAGTCCCGGAGACCAAGGTGGTCGGCGACTACGCGGGCTTCGACACCTACGACTCCTGCGTCCGCGCGAAGCGGATCTTCGGCGTCGACCGCGCCATCCTGACCAGCCAGAGCTACCACCTGCCCCGGGCGGTCGCCGTGTGCCGTTCCGTCGGCGTGGACGCCTGGGGTGTCGGGGACGGCTTCGCGCCACCCAAGGACCCCACCCAGTGGGCCTACTACTCGGCCAGGGAGTGGCCGGCCAACCTGAAGGTGGTCTGGGACCTGATCAGCCAGCGCGAGCCGACCCTCGGCCGGCACGAGCCCGGCATCGAACAGGCCCTCCAGGCGCCCTGACGCCTCGCGAGGAGCCGGCACTCAGGCCAGCGTCACCGCCTGGTCGAAGCCGAGCCGCGGGTTCCGCGGGAAGGTGCCGTCCGGAGCGGCGTGGCCGATGTTGACCACCATGATCGTGCGCAGCGGGGTGCCGGAGAAGAACTCCCGGTCGATGCCCGCGGTGTCGATGCCGCCCATCGGGCCGGCGTCCAGCCCGGCCGCGCGGACGGCGAGGATGAACCCGCCGGCCTGCAGCCAGGCGTTGTTCAGTGCCATCGCCCTGCGGTGCTCGTCGTTCGCCGCGAAGCGCTCCCGGGCACCGGGCGACTGCGGGTTGACCACGGGCAGGTTCTCGTGGAAGTCGGTGTCGGCGGCGAGGATCGCCACGACCGGGGCGGACGCAGCCTTCGGCCGGTTCGTCTCCGCCAGCAGGGGCAGCAGCCGGGCCTTCGCCTCGTCCGTCCGCACGAAGGTGATCCGCAGCGGCTGGCTGTTGAGGGCGGTCGGGGTGAACTTCGCCAGCTCGTAGACCCGCGCGAGTTCGTCGTCCGACACCGGCTCCGGACCGAACCGGTAGGCGGTGTGCATGTCGGTGAAGATGCTTGTCGCGGTCAGCGTCCGGTCAAGGTCCTGCAGGCTCATCGGTGGTCTTTCCTCAAGTAGTTGATGTCTCAACTATATCACCGGCAGCATGCGGATCCCGACCGGTGTTTCGGTTTGACGGACCGGCCTCCGCCTGATGAGATTGGGGTATCCCCGATGCCGCGTCCAGCCTGGCTGGCTGAGCCGAAGCGTGCCTGCTTCGAACCCGAGTCCGACGCCCGCGGAATGGGCCCACCATTCGCCTTTCGACCTTCCGTGGAGCTTTTCGTGTTCCGGCCTCCGGCTGCCCGCGCGTCACATGAGCGCGCCCGTTTCCTGCTGCTCGCCGCCTTCGCCGGCAGTGGCCTGCTGGCCTTCTCCTGGCTCGCCCGCATCCCCAGCGTCCGCGACGCCCTCGCGCTGAGCGCGGCCGACCTCGGCGCCATCCTGCTGGTCGGGTCGTTCGGTGCCCTCGCGACGGTGTTCGCGTCGTCCGCGCTGGTCTCCCGGTTCGGCAGCGCCCGCGTGTTCGCGGTCGGCGCGCTGGTGGTCGTCGTCGGCTTCACGCTGATGGGGGTCGGCCCGGCGCTCGCGTCCCGCTGGGTGTTCGGGTTGGGGATCGTGGTCAACGGCATCGGCGGCGCCCTGCTGAACCTGCCGATGAATGTCGAGTCCACCCGGATCGAGCAGGCCTACGGCCGCACGGTCATCCCGCACTTCCACGCCGCGTTCTCGGCCGGCGCCGTCGCCGGGTCGATGCTGGGCGCCGTCGCCGCGGCGAACGACGTCCCGGTCGTCGCCCAGTTCGCCGTGGTCGGGGCACTGGTCGGTGGGCTCCGGCTGGCCACCCTGGCCGCCGGCCTGGTCATGCCCGGCAGCCCCGTCCGTGCCAGGGAGCGCTCGGAGCGTGGCTCCGGGCTGCGTCGTGAACTCGCCGTGTGGACGGAGCCCGCCACGCTCCTGGTCGGCGTGGTCGCCTTCGCCGCCGCCCTCAGCGAGGGCGCGGCCAACAACTGGGTGTCGCTGGCGTTCGTGGACGGGTTCGGCTCCACCGAGGCCTTCGGGGCGATCGTCCTCGGCGTGTTCATCGGCTCCATGACGATCATGCGGGTGGTCGGCACCCGGGCGATCGACCGGTTGGGGCGCGTCGCCACCCTGCAGCTCTCCGCGGCGCTCGCCATCTTCGGACTCGCCCTGTTCGGCCTGGCCGCGCAACCGCAGGTCGCCATCATCGGCGTCGCGCTGTGGGGCGCCGGGACGGCGCTGTGCTTCCCGATCGGCGTCGCCGCGGTCTCCGACGACCCCGGACGGGCTCCGGCCCGGGTCTCGGTGATCGCATCGCTCGGCTCGGTGGCTGCCCTGACCGCGGCGCCCGTGGTCGGAATCGTCGCATCGGCGCTCGGCGGCGCCCGGCACGCACTGCTGGTCGTCCTGTTCGTGCTGCTGGCGGCCCTGGTCGCGTCCCGGCGGGTCGGTCCGTCGCTGTCGGCCGTCGCCGACCCGCGCGACGTGCTGGAGGCGGAGTCGCTGGCCGCCTGAGCGGGCCGTAACCTGGCCGTCAGAAACGCTGGCTAGGGTTCCGGCATGCCGAGGGCAGTGCGCGCGACGATCATCCAGCCCGACCCCCACGTGCCCGTGGACCGGTTCGGTCCGTGGCTGGCGAGCAACCGCGTCCTGGTCCGGGCGGTGCCCCTGTGGCAGCGGGACGTCCCCGCGATCGAGGAACTCGGCGACGGGCTGATCGTCCTCGGTGGCCGGATGAGCGCCCACGACGAGGCCGACCACCCCTGGATCCCTCCGCTCAAGGAACTGATGGTCGCCGCGGTCGAGGCGGACCTGCCCACGCTCGCGATCTGCCTGGGCCACCAGCTGCTGGCCGAGGCGTTCGGCGGGCAGGTCGAGGTCGAGCACCCGGACGGGGGCGAGCACGGCGCGGTCCCGGTCGTCTGGCACGAGGCGGCACTGGCCGACCCACTGCTCTCCCGGCTCGCGGAGGGCGAGTCGTGCCTGGTCGCCGAGTCCCACTCCGACGCCGTCACCCGGCTGCCCGATGGGGCGACCTCGCTGGCGGCCAGCGAGCGCTACCCCAACCAGGCCTTCCGGATCGGTTCCGCGGTCGGCGTCCAGTTCCATCCGGAGGCGTCACCGGAACTCATGGGCCGGTGGGCGGAGCTGAAGGGCGGCGACGGCCGCACCATGCGGCGCGCGATGCACGCCCAGGACACCGAGGTCTCGCGCACCGGACGGCTGCTCGCGCAGGCCTTCTGCGGACAGCTCCGGGTGAGGTCGCTGGCCGCCTGAGCCGCCGGGGATCGGGGCCTCGCGCTACACCCCATGGCCTATCGTGGACGGCAGCCAACCAGGAGTCCACGATGATCCGTCTGCTGCCGTTCGTGATCGAGGCGATCCTGCTCGTCTTCTGCCTCGTCGACGCGATCCTCGCGGACGAGAGCCGCATCCGGAACCTGCCCAAGTGGGCGTGGATCCTGCTGATCATCGTGATCCCGCTGGTCGGCGGCATCGCCTGGCTGGTGGCCGGTCGTCCCGTCGCCGCCACCCGCAAGCAGGTGCCGTGGCCGTCCCGCACCGCCGGCTACCCCGAGTGGGAGCGGCCGCCGGCGAACCTGCGTCCGCGCGCCCCCGACGACGACCCCGAGTTCCTCGCCACTCTCAAGCAGGACAACGTCAACCACGAGAAGCTGCTCAAGCAGTGGGAGGACGACCTCCGCCGCCGCGAGGAGGACCTCCGCCGCCAGCACGACGAAGGCGACAACCCCGATCCCGCACCCGACGAGCGCTGATCCTCTCGCCCCTCTTGCCGAGTTGTCAGGTTCTCAGCCGGTCCTGACCGGCTGAGAACCTGACAACTCGGAGTCGGCCCGGGCAACCGGTCGCGGCCGGTTGGCACCGACCAGGACGCCGGCGACGACCACGACGCCGCCGAGCATCTCCAGCCAGCCGGGCACCTCGCCGAGCACGAGGGCCGCGGTGAGGATGCCGGCCACCGGCACGAGCATCGAGAACGGCGCGACGACGCCGGCCGGGTGCCGCGCCAGCAACCACGTCCAGATGCCCGAACCGACCGCGGTCGCGATCACGCACGTATAGGCGAGGCCCAGCCAGGCCGGCACCGCCGCCGCGGTCAGCGAGCCGGCCAGCGCCACGCCGATCTGCTCCGGACCCTCGACCGCCAGGGAGAGGAGGAGCATCGGCACCGGCACCACCACCGACATCCACAGCGTGAGGTGCAGCGGGTTCGGTGGCCGGGCGAGGCGGCTCGCGAGGTTCCCGAACGCCCAGCCCAAGCCGCCGGCCAGCACCAGCAGGAACGGCACGAGTGCCGCCGCCTGCGCGCGGGCGAACCCGACCACGGCCATCCCGGCGATCGCCACCGCGATGCCCACCCACTGGCGTCCGGTCACCCGCTCGCGCAGCAGCAGCGCGCCGAGCGCGAGCGTGAACGGCCCGGACGCCTGCAGCACCAGCGACGCGAGCCCGGTGGGCATCCCGGCAGCCATCCCCCAGTACAGGAAGGTGAACTGCGCCACCCCGAAGCCCAGGCCGTAGCCGACGAGCCAGCGCAGCGGCACCTGGGGTCGCGGCACGAACAGCACCGTCGGCACGGCGATCAGCGTGAACCGCAGCGCGACGAGGAAGAACGGCGGAAACTGCGCGAGCGAGGCGTGGATCGCGAGGAAGTTCACGCCCCACAGGACGGCGACGACGACGGCCAGCATCCGGTGACGAGGGGGCATGGCTCCATCGTCGCGCGCGTGCCGGTGAAGGACAAGCGCATCTTCCTCAACTAATACTTTAGGCTACCTTCATGGACCTGCGCCATCTCACCCTGCTCCGCGAGTTGGCCGACCGCGGCACGCTGACCGCCGTGGCCACGGCGACCTTCCGCTCGCCGTCCGCGGTCAGCCAGCAGCTGCACAACGCCGAACGCGCGTTCGGGACAGCCCTCGTCGAGTCGGACGGACGCGGGCTGCGGCTCACCGCCGCGGGGCGACTGCTCGCCGAGGGTGCGGGCGAGGTGGCGACCGCACTGAGTCGATTGCAGCGCGAACTCGACGAGTTGCAGGGCGGACCGACCGGGACGGTGACGATCGCCGGTCTGCCCAGCGCGCTGGAGTTCCTCGTGCCCGGGCTACTGGCCCGGCTGGCGGGCTCGGGCGTCGAGGTCCGGTTGACCGACGAGGACGTGGCCGAGTCCGACTTCCCCGGCCGGGCCGCCGACCACGACCTGGTGATCGGGCACACGCTCGCGGAGGTGCCGGCGGGTGCGGACCGTCTCGTGGCACACACGCTCGCCCATGAGCCGCTGGACGTGGCAGTGCCGGCGTCCCACCGGCTGGCCGGCCGCGAGGCCATCACCGCGGCTGACCTCGCCGGCGAGCGCTGGATCGGCGTACCCATCGGCTTCCCGTTCGACACCGTCCGGATCGCTGTCGAGAACCGGGCGGGGGTAGCGCTCGAGGTCGTCCAGCGGATCCGCGACAACCGGGTGGTCGAGTCGTTGGTGGCCGCTGGCCAGGGCTGCGCGCTGCTGCCGCGGTTCACCACGAGGTCGCGGGCTGACATCGTGATGCGGCCACTGGCCGACGTCCGATCCGTCCGCTCGGTCGTCGCGCTGGGCCGTCCCGACCGGCTCGAGCGGGCCGCCGTCCGGGTGGTGCTGGCCGCTCTGGTTGAGAGCGGACGGGAGTCCGCCGACCATCGGGTGACCTGATCGATTGACATCGTTCGTCGAGCCTGTCGAGACGCCCCGATCGGGTAATCGCAGGTACAACACACCGTGACGAAGGCAGACCCTGAGACCTGTCGCTCGGGGCGGGCCGCCCACTGGTGGCGACGACAGTGCCTCCCTACAAGCGCCCAGGACACCGCGCGGCCGCTCTGGTGGCGGTTCAGGGCTCAGCGCTGGTTGTGCGGCCAGCACAACCGACGCGGTTCGCCTTGAGATCTGGGCCGATGATGTGGCCGTCCGGTTGGTGCGAGCCTCTAGTGCGTTCCTATCAAAGGAGAAGGGAAGACTCGTGGCTAGCTGTTTCACCTACCTGGTTGTCAACGTGAAGGACATGGAGCGGTCGCTGTCGTTGTACCGCGATCTGCTTGGGTTCGAGGTGGGCTTCTCGGACCTGGAGGCCGACGGGACACGGGTGTCCTTCGTCGTGCCCAAGGGCAAGCGGCCGATGAGCGAGGCGACGATGCTGGAGTTGGTGACCGTCCCCGAGGACCATCCGCTCAACCCGGACGGCTTCATCATCGGTATTGAGGTCGACTCGATAGCCGAGACGACGGCTCGGCTCCGTGAGGCCGGCTACACCCTCGGTGAGCCCTACAGCCCGCCCGGCGAGGGGTATCTGAACGTCGATTTCAGGGGCCCGGACGGTGAGGGCATCAGCCTGATGGAAGTGGACTGGTCGATCGCGCCCTTCCACAAGCCCCTGGACGTGACCGCATGAGCCGACGAGTCAGCGCTGTCGTCTTCGGCGGCGCGGGCACTGCCGGCACCCAGATCATCAGGAGCCTCATCTCGCACGGCATCGACATCGTCGGTGCTGTCGAGGTCGCCAAGTTGGGCGAGGACGTCGGTGTCCACGCGGGGCTGGAGCCGTTGGGTGTTGTTTTCGAGGCCGATGCCGCGGCGGTTCTGAATCGGACCAAACCGGATGTCGCCGTGCTCGCGATCGCGACCGGGCTGCCTACTACTTTCGCGTCGGCCAAGCTCGCCCTCGTTCGTGGCTGCAATGTCGTGACCATCGCCGAGGACGCCTTCTATCCGATGGCAGCCGCTGACCGCGAGTTGGCCGGGGAGATCGACGCACTGGCCAAGGCGAACAGGGTGACGTTCTTCGCGACCGGCATGCAGGACCTGTTCTGGCAGAACGCGATCACGATGTTCTCGACGGTCGTGAACGACATCAGCCGGATCCACCTGGTCACCATCGCCCTACAGGACGGCCTGAGCCAAGCAGTGCTGGACTCGATCTACGCCAACCGCACGGTGGCCGAGTTCGAAGCCAGCGCCGGACATGCTGCACATGAGCTGTTCGAAGGCGTGTTGACCGCCGTGGCGGCCGATCTGGGACTTACCCCCGCGGGCTATCAGTCCCGCATCGAACCCATGATCGCGCGGACCGATGTCTACTCCAGGGCATCCGATCTCACGATCGGGGCGGGCCGCATCCTGGGTACCCGCGAACTCGGCCTGCTCAGGACGGAGGAGGACATCGTCCTGGGGGCCGAGTTCCAGGCCAAGCTTGGCGAAGGCGACGAGGTCGAATGCAACCGAGTCGAGATCACGGGCAGCAACCCGGTGACTGTGACTGTCGATGGCATGAGTGGCTTCGAGAACACCGCAGCGATCGTCGCCAACCGCATCCCGGACGTGCTGGCTGCGCCCCCTGGCTATCTGACCGTCCGGGACCTGCCACGGCCGTCCCACAAGACCAACCCGACAATCTGACATCTAGGAGGACGAACTCATGACAACGCAGTCAACTGACGAGCCCGTGAAGGCCTCATGGTTCATCGAACCTCACACCATCGAGCCCATTCCCGTCACCGAACGGCACGGCCGGCTCTTCAACACTGGCATGACCTGGGCTGCGCTGAACGCCGGCCCGACGACGATCGCTGCGGGTGCCTTCGGCATCGTGATGGGCCTGCCCCTGTGGGGCTGTGTCCTCGGCATCATCATCGGTTCGCTGATCGGGGGCACCCTCACGTCGCTGCATGCCGAGCAGGGACCGCGGCTGGGTCTGCCCCAGATGGTGCAGTCCCGCGCACAGTTCGGCTTCTTCGGCAACCTGCTCCCAGGTCTGGCGGCAGCTTTCACCTACTTCGTCTACACCGTGTTCACCGCGATCCTGGGCTACCAGGGCCTGGCCGGCCTGACCGGCTGGAGCCCGGTCCTGTGCATCGTGATCTCGCTGGGCTTGGCGTGGATCGCAGCTGTCCTCGGCTCGCGCGCTATCAACGCGGTCAACGTGGCCGCCACCGGCTTGTTCGCCATCACCACGGTGATGGTCGCCTTCCGGATCCTGCCCGAGATACCGACCATCCAGTACACCGGAAGGTTCGAGTGGGCACCGTTCCTGATGCTGGTGGTCTTCCACGTGGTGGGCCAGCTGGGCAACGCCACCTACATCTCCGACTACACCAGGTACATGCCGGAGAACTCCAGCCGGCGAGCCATCTTCCTCACCGTGATCCTGGGCGGCACCGGATCGGCGATCGTCATCACCATCCTCGGCATGTTCGCCTCGGCCGACAACCTCGACGCGGTGAACGCGAACACACTGGGCTATATCGGCTCCCTCTTCCCGGCCATCACCACCCCCTTTGTGGCGCTGCTCACGCTCGGCTGCACCGTTGTGGGCTGCATGAACCTCTACTCGGCCAACCAAGCGGTGATGACCATGGTCACCTCCCGCGGAGGCAGCGCATCACCCGTCCTGACCCGGGCGATCGTCTGCGGCATCTACGCCGTGGCCGCCGGCTTCGTGTCGCTCGCCGTGTCCGAGGACTTCATCGCCAACATCGGCGGTTTGGTGTCGACCATCGCGTACGTGCTGATCCCGTGGTCGGCGATCAACCTGGTCGACTTCTTCCTCATCAGGCACGGTCACTACGACATCCAGGCCATCGTCGACCGCAAAGGCAAGTACGGCTTGTTCAACGTGAAGGCCATGTCGGTCTACGTCCTCGGGATTCTCGTCCAGATCCCGTTCATCGTCTCCGACTACCCGAAGTTCACCGGCCCCATCGCCGAAGCAATGGGCGGACTCAACATCGCCTGGGCCGTCGGCTTCATCGTCTGCGCAGTCGTGTACTGGGCCCTGTACCGAGATGACATCGTCGCCACGGCCGAGACTGTCGTCCCGACCCTGGCCGAGGAGGCATGAGCATGCGGGTCGTGGGCATCGGTGACAACGTCGCCGACCACTACCTCCACACATCGACGATCTACCCGGGAGGCTGTGCATACAACTTCTCGGCCTTCGCCGCGATGGACGGAGCAGAGGCCGGCTTCCTGGGAGTCTTCCGGGACGACCTCGCCGGCCGGCACAACCACGAGGTCGCCCGCGAAATAGGCATCAACGTCGAGCGGAGCCGGGTCTTCCACGGGACGACCATGCTGCCCAAGGTGGACATCGTCGATGGTGATCGGGTCTTTCCAGAGTTCGAGTTCGCGGACGCGATGGAGATCCCGATTCTGCTGACCGCGAGGGACTTCGACTACATCCGGACGTTCGACCTGGTCCACACGTCCATCTTCAGCTCGGTTGAGCAACACTTCGAGGCCCTGGCCGACACCGGAGTGCCGCTCTCGCTGGACTTCTCCGACGAGTTCAGCCCGTTCCTGCTGAAGTGGACCTGCCCGCACCTCACGTTCGCGGAACTGTCGTGCTCGCACCTGAGTGAGGCTGAGACGCGCGCGACCATCAGCCAGGTCCATGGCTACGGAACCCCATACGTCATTGCGACCCGTGGCGGCGATGGCGCCTTCTTCTCGGACGGGCACGACATCTACTTCCGCAAGGCCGTCCTGATGGACGCCACGGACACGATGGCGGCCGGGGACTCGTTCATCGCGTCCTTCCTGTGCAGCTACCGCGCCTGGCAGCTGGCCGCACCGACCAATCCCCAAGACCCCGAACGCCGGCATGCAGCCGAATCCGCTCTGGCCCACGCGAGCAACTTCGCCGCACGGGTCTGCCTGATCGACGGCTCCTTCGGGCACGGGCTGGCCTATCCGCCGTCCACCGATCAAGAAGCCGCCGCGCACTGATCACCCGCAACAGAAAGGAAACACATGAAGCTCCAGGTAGCCCTGGACGTCACAACCCTGGACGAGGCCCGTGCGGTCCTGCGCGACGTGGTCGAGTACGTCGACATCGTCGAGATCGGCCTCCTGTTTTACACCCACGGCTATGACGCCCTGACCACCCTCAAGGCCGAGTTCCCCGATGTGGAATGGCTCGCCGACGTCAAGATCGCCGACGGCGGCTACTTCTGCGTCACACAGGCACATGAGTTCGGCGCCGACTACGTCACCGTGCTGGGCGTTGTCGACGACGAAACCATTCGTGGTGCCGTGCAGGCCCAGGAAGAGACCGGCATCGGGGTCGTCGTCGACATGGTCGGCTGCCAGAACTTCTACGAGCGTGTGCTGCAACTTGACGAGATCGGCGTGGGCTACATCAACATCCACACTCCCGTCGACCTGCAGCAACGCGGCGTCAGCCCCTTCGACCAGCTCGTTGTCGCCAAGCTGGCCGCCAAGAAGTCGAAGCTGGCCGTTGCCGGAGGCATTAAGCCCACCACAATCGGCCGCGCCGTGGAACTCGCTCCCGACATCATCATCGCGGGCGGCACGTTGCTCGACCCGGCCACGCGCGCCGAGAACGCCCGGCTGATCCGTGACGCCATCGGGAGGGAGTGACATGAGGGACTACCGCAGCGAAGTGTTGGCCGGGGTCGGGCGCTCGCTGGCCAGCGTGCCGGAGGACAGCCTCACCGCGCTGATCGAAGCCGTCGGCAGCGCTGGGCGGGTGTTCGTCACCGGAGCGGGCCGCTCACTGCTGTTCGTGAAGTCGCTGGCCATGGCCCTGATGCAGATCGGCCGCAGCGTCTACGCCACCGGTGAAGTCGCCACACCCGCCATCGGGCCCGGAGACCTGCTGGTCGTGGCAACCTCCTCGGGCACCACGAAGTCGGTCCTGCTGTTCGTGGAACAGGCCCGCGACCAGGGCGCCCTGATCGTGGCGATCACCGGTAATCCTGCGTCCCCGGTTGGAGAGCTGGCCGACCTGGTCGTCGTCATGGGGGACGGAACTGACGCCGGCCTGCCCGGCTGGCAGACCGGCAGCTTCTTCGAGCTCGCCCTCGGACCCCTGGGCGACGTGATCGTCGAGGAGGTGGCCAGCCGTCAGGGGGCTACCAGGGACACCGTGTCGGCACATCATGCCAACTTGGAGTGACGCCGGGCTGGTCGCACTCGTGGAGAGGTGAACCAGTAGCATGCCGGTCGAGGCGACAAGCAGCGAGGATCCGATGTGGGTTGAGGTGGCGACCGGGCATCCGGCATACGCCGGTGAACTGTTCGAATCCCTGACCGGCATCGCCCAGGCCTGCGGGCCGGACGAAGACGGCACCTGGCCCATCCACGGTCCGGGCAATGCCGTCATCGGCCGGATCCGCCCGCTTGCCGGTCAGTCACCCGGGCGCGTCCTGCCGGTGTTCCCCGTGCCAGACGTCGCCGCGTCGCTGGCGACGGCGCGAGATCTCGGTGGCAGCGTGCACCCGGCCGCGAGCATGGCCGGGAACGCCGTCCACGAGATCCACGACCCCGACGGACACGCCTTCGCGATCACGGCCGACCAAGCGCGTGCTGAAGGGCCGCCGAGCACGTGGCCGCCCGGCGGTCTGTTCGCGGAACTGGTCGTCGAGGACCTGTCCCAGGTGGAGGCCTTCTACGCCCCGGTGCTCGCGGTGACAGTCGCCGTCATCAAGATTCCCCTGCTGCCGGCCGGCATGTCGCAGCCCGCGAGCGGCTATCGCATGCTCGTGCGCGGCAAGACCGTGGTCGCCGGCGCCATCGAAAGCTCCTTCTTCCTTCTGGGCGACTCAGCCCTGAGCTGGCTGGTCTATCTGGAAGTGCCCGACATCGACAAGGCCGTCGTCACGGCGGTCGAACTCGGCTGCCGTGTCCTGGAGCCGCCGGGTCTCTCGCCACAAGGGAGGTACGCCGTCATCGAAGACCCCGACCATCTCCCCTGGGGTCTCGGAGTGACGGTCGAGATCCCGGAAGCCTCCGGCTGATGACCCGGGCGTCAGACCAAGCCTTCAGCACGCTGGCCAGGGCCGCCAAGGGCGAGGTGTGGACGCCCCATGTGGTCCGTGCCCTCAACCGGCTGGTCTCCACCGACATCCTTCTGGTCGACCTCAGGGGCAGCGTGCTGGCCGCGGCTCCGTCGAGATCCAGCATCGATCCCATGCGAGTTCTCGCCGCAGCGACCGGCCAGGACGTATCTGTGACGGCCGTGCCGGTGCAGGTCGCCGACGGCACCGTCGCCCTTCTCGGGTGTGCGGCCGACCAGACGGCGTCCGAACTCCTGGACTTCGCCGCGCACATCATCGCGGCCGACCTGCGGGCGCATCTCAAAGTGCTCAAGACCAGGGACGAGGAAGCCGCCGCGGCCTTCCGTGAGATCACCGACGCCATCAGCCCGGACGACACCATGACGGACAGGCTGCGAGCAGCCGGCCTGGACGTTGAGCGGCCATTCCGGGTCCTCGCGGGTGCGGTCAACACCAGCCAGGATCGGCTGGCAACGGTCGCCTGGAACCTGCACGCTCTCCTGGCCGAAGACAGCCAGGTCCCGAGCCGGATGAACATCGACGGCAGGCTGGTCACGCTCGTCCCCGACGGAGCCGCGGTCTCCCAGCGGGCCAAACGCCTCTGGGAGCAGATCCGCCGCCTCGACACCGATGCGGCGGTGGGCATCAGCCAACCGAACACCGGAGTGACCGGGCTCCGAATGGCCTACGCCGAGGCCGTTCGCGCGGCCCGCCTCGGCCCGGGCGTTCACCACGCGGAAGCCCTCGACGTCCTCACCACAACCCTCCTCAACCAGACCAGCCCCGAGTCGGTCGCAGCCGCCGCTGGCCTCCTCGCTCCGCTCACCGGCTACGACCGGGCCCACGGCGGGCAGCTGGTCGACACTCTGCGGGCCTGGCTCGACAACGACCGCTCTGCGCCAGCCACCGCCCAAGCCCTCTACATCCACCGCAACACTCTTCGCTACCGGCTCAAACAGGCCGAAGAACTGCTTGGCCGACAACTCGACGCCACAACCACCATCGCCAACCTCACCCTCGCCCTCCGCATCGCGGCAGGAACCACCCAGGGGCAGCCACCTCCGTCTTGATGGAACGGTCTGGCCTGACCCCTCACACCATCAACGGGACGTACTTGGTGACCACCAGCATCGCCACCACCGTCAGCCAGACCGCGACCAGGAGAGCGTCCAGGTCGGCGGCGATCATCCGCCGCGCGACCCGGCTGGCGCGCTCGGGCAGGTAGAGGTTGCCGTCCCTGATGTTCACGTGGGTGAGCGAGGTGAACACCAGCGTGGTGGACAGGGTCACCAGCAGGCACCACGGGCAGAGCGCGCCGATCACGAAGTAGGCCTGGAAGAACAGCCAGTACGCGAACACCAGTCCCAGCGTGTAGACCACCTGCGCGGCGAGCATGAACCACCGCGGGAACCGGACGCCGCCGAGGCTGGCCACCGCGATGGTGATCACCACCGGCTCCGCGATCAGCCCGAGGAACGCGTTCGGGAAGCCGAACACACTGGCCTGCCACGAGGCGCCGACCGTGCCGCAACTGAGCACGGCGTTGATGTTGCAGGCCAGCTGGGCACCAGGGTCGGCCGCCAGCACCACCGCGTCCACCGACAGCACGAATGACGCGGTGAGGCTGAGCAGGGCCGACACCAGCATCGTGGTGTAGATCCAGCCGCTGGACTGGCGGAGCCGGCGCAGGCCGGCCAGCGCCGGACTAGGCACGAGCTGCCTCCTGGATGGCCTGGGCCAGCGGACCCGCGGTGTAGACGTCGCCGCTGAACACTTCGCCGTTGATCTTCACCGTCGGTGTGCCCTTGACGCCCTGGTCCCACGCCTGGTCGGTGAGCTTCTGCACCCACGGCACCCACGCCTGCTGGCTGAAGGTGGCGGTCACCGAGGCAGGGACGCCGACCTGTTCGGCGAGGGCGACCAGCTGCGCGTCGCTGAGCCCGGACGAGCCCTCCGTCGGCTGGTTCTCGTAGAGCACCCGGTAGAAGTCCAGGGCGTGGCCCGGATCGGCGTTCGCGACGGCGACGAAGGCGTTCGCCGCCCGGGTGGAGTACTTCGTGCCGCCGGACTGCGCGTCCAGGAAGGCCATCGGATGGATCTCCAGCTTCGCCGCGCCGGAGCTCACCGCGTCGGCGATGTCGGTGCCGTTGGCCCGCTCGAACTCGCCGCAGTAGGGGCACATGAAGTCGGCGTAGATCGAGACGGTGACCTTCGCGGACGGGTCGCCGAGCACGACGGCGCCGGCGTCGGTGGCTCCGGCCGGCGCGACCAGTGCACCGGTGGCGCCGCCGGCCGCGCCCGGACGGGCCACGGACCAGATGGTCACGCCGAGCATGACGGCGATCACGGCGAGGCCGGTGACCCAGGCGGCACGGATCGCGTACCGGGTCCGGCGGGATGCCTTGTCGGCAGCTTCGCGCTGGCGCCGCAGCGCCTCGCGGCGATCGGGTGATGAGGATGTGGTGGATGGACGGGATGAGGACATGGTCGTTTCTCTCCGGGCGGTCAGCCCTGCTGAGCGTGAAGTGATGCGGACGGCGGACGGCCGTCGGTGCGCGGCGAGGCGCAGGGCCGCGTCCACGAGGGACGCAGGCGGTGTCAGAGCATCAGCAGGAGCGGGACGGCGGACCGCGGCGCGGGTTCTCCCGCGACCGGGCGGCGCCCTGGTAGCGCAACCGCACGGGCACCGGCACCGGCCGGGCCTGCGGCGTGACCAGCGCCGAGAGTTCGACGAGTGCCGCGGCGAGCGCCCGGTGGGCGGACGCGGCCAGGCGCAGCGCGCCACGGATCAGCAGTGCGCCGGCGGTGATCAGCACCGGCAGCAGCAGGAGCTGGACCACCAGCGTCGCGGCGATCATCAGCGTCCAGCTGACGACGGGCGCCGGTGCGCTCACACAGTGCACGTCGCCGGAGAACCCGGAGGTCGCCACCCATTCGTACAGCGGGTGTCCGGCGTCGAAGCAGGCCACCACGCTCACCTTCGGCAGCCGCAGCAGCAGCGGCAACAGCCCGAGGATGGTGAGCGCACCCGCAGCCAGCCGCGCCCGGATCCCGGGCAGCGACAGCCAGCGCGGCGCAGTGTGCACGGACCGAATCCTACCAACCGCCCGTCGGGCCCCGCCTGTCCACTCCCGGGTGACCGGCCGCTGCCCCCGCGCCATCCCGGACCCCCACGTCATCCCGGACCCCCACGTCATCCCGGGCTTGACCCGGGATCCCGTTCGCCAGGTTGCCAGGTCGGTGCGGGGATCCCGGCGTCCGCCGGGATGACGGTCGTCCACCAGCCGGCTGGCGAAGCCCGTTGGGGGGCGTGTTACCCTCGACGCATGCACACCTGCCGCTGGCTCGAAGCTCCGCTGAGCTCCCCGCGCGCCCTCTCGTGCATGTGTTGTTGTCGCAGCCTGGCCTGACCGCAGCCTGACGCCTCGGCGTCAACCAGACCCCTTCACCGCCCGACGGCGGACGCTGCCTGCCACCCTGACCACCAGAGGATCCGACAATGCCCACTTCTTCCTCGCCCGCGACGCCCGGCGGCGTCGTCCTGATCGACCCTCGCGGCCCGCGCTTCGCCGCGGCGATCACGTCCGTCGTGCTCGCCGGCGCGCTGCTCGCCGGCCCGCAGTACGGCCTGCTCCTGCTGGTCGTCCAGGCGTGCGCCTTCGGTGCCGGCTCGCTGCTCGGCCTGCGGTACCAGCCGTACGGCTGGGTGTTCCGCCGCCTGGTGCGACCGCGGCTGTCCGAGCCCGCCGAACTCGAGGATGAGCGGCCGCCGCGGTTCGCGCAGACGGTCGGCCTCGGCTTCGCCGTGCTCGCCCTGATCGGCGCGATCGCCCAGCTGCCCGCGCTGTTCTACACGGCGACCGGACTGGCGCTCGTGGCCGCCCTGCTGAACGCGGTGTTCGACTTCTGCCTCGGCTGCGAGCTGTACCTGCTCGGCCGGCGGCTGTCCGGCCGGCATGCGGCGAGCGGGGCGGTGTCGCGATGACCGGCGTGTACGTGCTGGCGCTCGCCCTGCTGCTGGCACTCGGCTTCGGCCTGTACCGCAAGGCCGTGGACGGCCGCGTCCGGGTGCTGGACGGGCACCCGTCCGGCCTCGACGCCGGCCGCCTGGGCGAGGAACTCGGCGCGTCCGCCACCTTCCTGCAGTTCTCCGCACCGGTCTGCGCACCGTGCCGGGCGACCCGGCGCGTGCTCGGAGACCTGACCGCGGACTCCCCGGGCGTCGCGCACATCGAGATCGACGCGCAGCAGCGTCCGGACCTGGTGGACGAGCTGGGAATCACCCGCACGCCCACCGTGTTGTTGCTCGACGGCGGGGGCAGGGTGCGCGGCCGGATCGTCGGCGCACCCACCCGGCCGGACGCGCTCCGCGCCCTCGACTCCCTCCTCGACGGAAAGCGATCCTGATGACCACCCACCGCGACGACGTGTGGAGCCGCATCCGCACCGAGGTCGGCACCGACGCCCAGGCCGAGCCGGCCTTGGCGAGCTTCCTGCACACCACCGTGCTCTCCCACCCCCGGCTCGAGGACGCGCTCAGCTTCATCCTCGCCAGCAAGCTCGGCAGCGAGACCATCACCTCGCTCAGCCTGCGCGAGCTGATCGGCCGCGCGTTCGACGACGACCGCTCGATCGGCGTCGCGGTCCGCGAGGACCTGCGCGCCGTGCTCAGCCGCGACCCCGCGACCCGTGGCTACTCCCAGCCGCTGCTGTACTTCAAGGGCTTCCACGCGCTGCAGTCCTACCGGGTCGCCCACTACTACTGGACGCACGACCGGCCCGCCCTCGCGCTGTACCTGCAGAGCCGGATCTCCGAGGTCTTCGCCGTCGACATCCACCCCGGCGCCCGGATCGGCAAGGGGATCATGTTCGAC
>DAINOM010000056.1:0-18346 GCA_036735445.1 Propionicimonas sp. | reverse complement strand
GAGACCAAGCGCTCCCGGCTGCAGATCGAGGGCAAGAAGGACGCCAAGCGCGCCAGGATCCTGGAGAAGGAACTGGAGTGGGTGCGCGCCAACCCCAAGGCGCGGCAGGCCAAGAACAAGGCCCGGCTCGCCCGCTACGAGGAACTGGCCGCCGAGGCCGAGCGCAACCGCCAGGTCGACCTCGCCGAGATCAACATCCCGCCGGGCCCGCGCCTCGGTTCGGACGTCCTGGAAGCCACCAGGCTGACCAAGGGCTTCGGCGACCGGGTGCTGATCGAGGACCTCAGCTTCACGCTCCCCCGTGCCGGCATCGTCGGCATCATCGGCCCCAACGGCGTCGGCAAGACCACGCTGTTCAAGATGATCGTCGGCGAGGAGCAGCCCGACTCCGGCACGCTCAAGGTCGGCGGCACGGTCAAGTTCTCCTACGTCGACCAGAGCCGCTCCGGCATCGACCCGAACAAGAACGTCTGGGAGGTCGTCTCCGACGGACTCGACCACATCAAGGTGGCCAGCTTCGAGATGCCGTCGCGGGCCTACGTCGCGTCCTTCGGGTTCAAGGGCCCGGACCAGCAGAAGCTCGCCGGGGTGCTGTCCGGCGGCGAGCGGAACCGGCTCAACCTCGCCCTCACCCTCAAGCAGGGCGGCAACGTGCTGCTGCTCGACGAGCCGACCAACGACCTCGACGTGGAGACCCTGCAGTCGCTCGAGGACGCCCTGCTGGAGTTCCCCGGCTGCGCCGTGGTGATCTCCCACGACCGCTGGTTCCTCGACCGGGTGGCCACCCACATCCTCGCCTGGGAGGGCACGGATGAGGACGACGCCATCTGGTTCTGGTACGAGGGCAACTTCGCCGACTACGAGGAGAACAAGGTCGCCCGCCTCGGCGTCGACCTCGCCCGACCGCACCGCACCGCGCACCGGAGGCTCACCCGCGGCTGATCAGCCCGCCACCGTCATCTCGGGCCCGCCCCGAGATCCCCGGCGGCAGGTCCCCGGGATGGCGTCCGGGATCCGGCGTCCGCCCGGACGATCAGTTGAGATCTGGGTTGTCTCAGGTTCGAGTCTTCGAGCATGGGCGCGCCGCTGGTGCGGCGTTTCGTTCGAATCGACGCCGGAGACTGCGGACTAGTTAGTCCGCACCAACCTGCGCGCGGACACCGCTGAGTATCAGATACCCTTCGGGCGCTGAAACGCGATCTACGAGGCGAGATACCTGACGTCGTGACACTAGGGTGCAAGGACACCGGGCGCCGATCCGTCCAGCGGTGAAGTGTCCGTGGGCGGCATCAACTTGAGCCAACTCGGACAAGCCCGTCCCGGGATCGGTGGGCCACAAGCTACCGAGCCGGCGTCGGGAACCCGGCGTTGCGCCATGATGACCAGCTGAAAGGCCGGGGTCACGGTTAGGGGCCGGGCGTAACAGGGGCGGCTGGCCGGGTGATGAAGTAAAGATCTCAGCTGTCCCTCGATCTGTGGATAGCGGGATGCCTATGGATAAGCCACTGCGGACGCCCTACCCAGAGACGCGTTCCCACCACACGACATTCGACCAGCCCCTTGTCGACGTATCCTTGGTCGGTCCCACGACGCACCCACACACCCGTCAGGGACGAGAAAGAGCCATTGAGGCAACCCGGGTTCCCTCACTGAGCGCGGCTGGTACATGTAGCGCGACGGAGCTTTGCTGCCTTGATCGCTGACAAAGGCGGCCAGCGGATCTCCGCCGAGGCGACAGAACACATTGCTGCGCGCAGCCCGTCGCCAGCTGTCATGCTGCCGGCATCGGGCAGCGCACCACATCAGCGACCCGCCAAGTTAAGGCCGTCTCCAAGCATATCGATGGCCTCCGGGCACGCACACCACACCATTGCTGGTGGTGCTATCCCGCGAGAGTCGGGATCAGGTCAATCAGGAAGACTCGCGAACCCAGCACCCTCGCTGCGCTACCATACCGGCAAGCGCACGCCACTCGACCAGCCCGTGGAGCATACATGCAGACCCTGCTTCGAGAGAGCGGACTCGATGACCTCGCTGACAGCGTGGTTCCGATTGAAACTTTTGTGCGAAATTGGTGGAAACAGGGTTCAACCCTAAGCTGGTTCACTGACCACGGTGCAGCGCACTCGGATCGAGTATCGCGCATCGCAATGCAGATTGCGGACGCCCCCACACTTACGGTCCCCGACAACCTGAGCCCGCTTGAACGATACTGCCTTTGGGCCGCCGCATGGCTCCACGACCTAGGAATGCAGGTAACTCCGGTGCCGCTGGGGGAACTATCGCTCGATGATTACGCCCGGGTTAGGCACGAGCACCCAGCTCAAAGCGCAAACGTCATCCTCGCCCAGTACAAGACTGCCGGCTTACCGGACGACGAGTCACTGGTAAGCTTCATCGCCTATCTAGCTCGCTCTCATGGGACAAAATACTACAAGGAATCCGTGGAACTCCTGCGGGCGCAAACCCACGTCATGGGAAATAGGGTGCGGGGACCGCTCCTTGCGGCAATCCTGCTACTTGCAGATGAGCTCGATCTAGATGGGCGCCGCGTTCGCCCGACTCCTGCCGACCAGCCGATCACACACATCTCGCGAGCTCACGCAGCGAAGCATCGACGAGTCGCGGCCGCCAGCGTGTCTTGCGCGTCCGGCAATTGCATCGAGTTTGAGATCCAAATGAACCTTCCCAAGGAGTTCCCCAAGGATCAATTCGCCGAGATACAGACATGGATAGTAGACAAGCTGCAACAGCAGATTGCTCTAGTTGAGCGCGATCTGATGGGAGGCTATCTGGGACGGGTGAGCCTTTCGAGAAACATCCGTGTCAAGAGCCAACAGATTCTTGCCAGCGCTCCTCCTCTAGATCGATCCGCAATGGACGTCATTCTTGCAGATAACCGGCGGAACGCGCTCATTAACCACGATGCGACTCTGGGAACCATCACTGCGAACATTCGCAATCACGACTCCATGATCATCACAGGGCGTTGGCAGAGCAGTACCCCAGGGGGTCACGTGCTCGGGGACGTCGATGGTCGTGAGGATCTGCGGAGGGCGGCAGAGGCTGCTCACACAATCGGAGGCGGACTTGTCATTGCTAGCGAGCGCCTTTGGGCGAGCGAGGGCGCAGCCTCGGTGGAAGATATCCTTGACGAACTGCTTGAAGCGCTTTGCGCCGGCTATCAACGCGGAGAGCTGAAAATTAGCGAACAGGCCGACTTACTGATCACCAATGCGCGAGCCATCTCCCGCGACGTGCTCCTGACGGTTTCCGGCGTGGATCTTCTGCGCGGTCCGGCTCGCGAGTGGATGCGCACGGATCTCCTTCCGCAAATCGCAGCCTTGCCAAACGTTGCCGTCATTCTCACCGCCGAAGAGGAAAGTGTGTTTTTGCAAATGGCGGGCTATGCCATTGTGCGAAGCTTTGGTCTGGAGCCTGGGGGCGTCGCGGACTACCTAGCTCGGTATACGGACGGTAGCAACGCTCAGGATGAGGCCAACCAAGGTCTGAGATACGTGCAATACAAGAGACTAGCGCAGACTCACCTGGCCAAGTTCCTCGAGGAGGCATGACAATGCCCGGAACTAGCACGCAGAATGCCCTCAGAATGCTGAGTGTAGCGCCGTGGTTTGATGATCGCACCGCCATGGATCTTCTAGGTCTCGCACATTTTGGTGGTGCGTCCGCAGTGAACATGATACATGGGCTTCGGACCGCTGGCTTGCTGCATCGCTCGCGCGAGGTCGAACGCATCGCAGAACCTGCGAGATCCGAGTGGCGCGAAGAGCTTCATGCTGAGCATGAGGGTCTGTATCTGCGGGCGCTGGGCGTCGTCGCGAAACATGCGCGTGAGGGGCTGCGCGATCCCTTGCGATCGGTACTTGGCGCCGACGGTGCATTTCTTACTACCCGGGTAATGGACTGCGTTTCGAGCGAAGAGCCTGCGATTGCCGTAGAAGAGTTGGTTATCCACATCGAAGGTCGCGGGAACTACGATTCCGTTCAGGCGGGAATCGTAGCTGATCTGATAAGCGGCTACGCTTTCAAGCGCAACCGACTGGCGGACTTCTTCTACGGATTGAGTCTATGGTCCAGTGGCCGCAGGGCAGAGGCACTTCCCTACTTCGATACGGTTACTTCGGAGGACGCGCCGCCAGATCGGCCGTCTTGTATCGCCAGGCACCTCATTGGGGTCGCCCTTTATCATTCGGGAGATCTGCCAGGGTCGCGCAAGATGCTCGAACGTGCGATCTCGGATCTGCGTGCATTGCGTGACGCGAGGGGCTTGGAGGTCACCTATTGCTCATACGGCAGGACACTGCACGCTTTGTTCCGGGCGAACCGGCGCGACCAGGATGCCGCACGCGAGTTTTTGGTGCCAGCCGAACAAGTGCTTCTCGAGGCACTCCGGATTTCGACCGGTCTTCCGGGCCGCCGGTCCCGCAATCTGCAATATTTGGCGTCGGTAGTGAGCGACTTGGGTGACCATGAGGCGGCCACTAACTTCGCCAACCAGGCCTGCGATATCGCAGAGGGGCCGGATCGAGCGTTCGCGCTTGCCACGAGAGGGTTGACTTTGCGCGCAGCTGGTGCGGATGAGGCGTACTTGAAGAGCATTCGGGATGCGTGCCTTGTCGCCGACGAGTTTGGTGTCTCGGGACGTGATCTAGCCCGCCTGAGCAACATGGCTGCCGCAGCGGAGCGTCGCGGAGGGAATCTTGTGGAGGGGGAACGGCTGGCTCGGAGTTCGATTCGCATGGGCGAGCACGAACGAGATAGTCGGCATATCGGTCACGCCAAGCACACGCTGGCGGCGATCCTAATCGACCGGGTGTTTCAGCGAGGAGATATGCGCGCCTCCGAACCGGAGCGACGGGAGATTCGCGAACTACTTGAGGCGTCTCGCGCCGCCTTGGCCGCCCTGAGGGATTCACAAAGCGTCGACCTCGTGGACAATACGATCGCGACCTATTCCACCTTGATTGGCATGAGAAGTGATCCACCGGACCGCATCGCACCCGAAGGCGCCAACAACCCTTAGCGGCCTTCGGATCTGAGGTGGGGGTGATCGCGACACGCGGTTTGCCGGGGTGGTTTGCGATGTGGGCGAGATGATGACCGTCAGGAGTTGCCGAGCTTCTGTACCGATGGGGACTCTGGCAGCGGCTGCGCGGGTACGGGCGCAGCCGCAAGCGGATCAGGCGACCGTGGTTGCGGACTCGTCGGCCCCGGCCTGTTCCTCGGTCGCGACCATGAGTTCGGCGACGTTCACCTCGTGCTCGTCCGGGGCGGCCCGGTTCGTCTTGCGGAACACCGACGTGCCCCTGGTGAGGTCGTGCCCGACCGACTGGGCTTCGAGCTTCAGCCGCTCCTGCAGGACGCCCTGGCTGTCGATCCAGCGCTCGGTACGCAGGCGGCCGACGGCGATCACCGGGTCTCCCTTGCCGATGCTGGACTTCACGTTCAGCGCGAGGGCCTTGGTGCAGACCACGCCCATCCAGGTGGTCTCGTCGTCGCCCCACTGGCCGCCCCGCCAGATCCGCGGCGTGCAGGCCAGGCGGAAGCTCGCGTAGGTCACCCCCTCCCGGAACTCCTTGAGCTCGACCTCGCTGCCGACGTTCCCGGTGACCCAGACTGCTGCGTCCATCGCTGTTCCTTCCTTCCATCCTCACCAGGAACTATCGGCAACGCGGCCGCACACGCGTCACCGACTTCTGCGGCCTGTGGACAACTTCGGGGCTGTGGACAACACCCGGACGGGCGCAGGCGTGGCTACGGCGCCGGGTGCTCGCGGAAGAAGGTCCAGATCGTTGCCGTCGCGGACAGCGCGTCCGAGGGCTGGTCCGCGCCCGGGAACCCCTTCGCGACCGCGCCGGGCCACTGGTGGCCGGCACCGGCGACGACCAGCAGTTCCACCGACCGTCCCTCGGCGCACTCCGCCGCCGAGGTGGTGAGGTCGCCCCGCGTCGAGGCCCTGGTCGCACCGCACGAGTTCCGCGTCCGCCAGGCGGCCACGACGTCCTCGACCGGCGGCCCGGCGATCCGGGCGACGCCCTCCCCGCGGGTCCCGTCCATCCGGACCCGGGTGTCCGCGCTGCCGTGGATGTGCAGCAGCGACGCCGGCGCCGCCTGCGCGCAGTCGACGAGCTGGGTGCCGGCCACCGGGGCAAGGGCGGCGAAGACATCCGTCTCGCACGCGAGGCGGTAGGCCAGGATCGCGCCGTTCGACATGCCGGTGACGTAGATCCGCTTCGCGTCCACCGGCGCGAGCTCCCCGATGCGCGCCACCACGGCCTTGATGAAGCCCACGTCGTCGACGTCATCGCGGGCCGGCGCGCCACAGCAGCCACCGCCGGCGTTCCACGCGCGGTCGACCCCGTCGGGGTAGGCCACCAGGAACCCGGCGGCGTCCGCCTGCTCGTCCCAGCCGTAGGCGGCCTCGGCCTGGGCGCCGGTGCCGAAGCCACCGTGCAGCATGACCACCAGTGGATACCCGGACTCCGGCGGGCCGGCCGGTGGCCGGTGAACGGCGAAGGTGCGATCGCGTCCGGCAGATCGAAGGGCCTCCTGCGAGGTCCCTGCAGGAAGCCCGGGAGCCGGGGACGGGCCGGGCGTCGGTGCGTCCCCGGGCCCGCAGCCGCTCAACACGAGAACACCGAGCAGTGCGGCGACCAGACGCCTCGCGTAGTTCAACGTGCTACGCCGAGGCCGCCGCTGCCGCACGTTCCCTCGCCCTTGCGTACCGGTCCAGTTCGGCCTGCACGGGCTCGAACACCTCCTCGCCGACCACCGCAGACACGGCCTCGTCCAGGCTGCGGCGGGCGGTCCGGGCGTGTGCGTTCGCCCCGATCTCCACCAGCGCGCGGCCGAGGACGGCAAGCAGCACTCCACCGAGCACGCCGCCGACCAGCAGCCACGTACCGGCCGGCACGCCGTACCACAGCACGACCGGCAGCTGCGGCAACCCCATGCCCACCAGCAGCGGGTTGGCGAACAGCCACGCCGCGCCCGCCACCACGGCGACGATCAGCAGCCACTGCAGCACCCCGAACAGGCCCCACCACCAGGTGCCGCGGCGCACGGAGAGGTCCGCGCCGGCGATCGCCGTGTCCAGCCGGTCCAGCAGCAGCGCCTCGCGGCCAGCGGCCGCCGTCCGCACCGCCTGAGCCCACCCCCTGGGCAGGCCGGTGACGGCTCCGTCCGCGAACTCGCGCAGCCCCTGGTCGGCCCGCGCCCGCTGGACGGAGGTCGCGCGGGGCAGGGACGTCCGGTTCACCTCGGTCGGACTGTGCTCCCCGGGCGTGAGGTCGAGGCGCAGCTTCTTCAGCGGATCCGGACGCAGCCGCGCCAGCCAGCTGACGAACGGCCAGCCGGTGGCGGCCGAGCCACGCCGGCGCCAGGCCTTGCGGACGCCGTCCACCACCACGCCGACGCCGGCGGCATCCCCGAGCGTGCCCACCACGCGCCGGCGCAGCGAGGCGTCGAGCACCGGGACGGGCGCGGTGCCCAGGTCGCCGACCAGCGCGGCCGCGGTGACGGACACGTCCGCCGACAGCCGGCGGGCCATCGCCTGCTTGTTGGCGACCGTCCGGGCGAGCGCCTCCCGCAGCTCCCGCACACCGGTGCCGCGCAGGGCCGATGTGGTCATGATCGGTGTCGTCCGCAGGCCCTCGGCGTCCAGCAGCCGGCGCAGGTCGCCGAGACAGCGGTCGAGTTCCTCAGGCGCGAGCCGATCCGCCTGGTTGAGCACGACCATCATCACGTCCGCGTAGGGGGCGAGGCGCTTCAGGTAGCCCTCGTGCAGCGCGGCGTCCGCGTACTTCTGCGGGTCGACCACCCAGATCAGGGCGTCGACGAGCTCGACCAGCCGGTCGACGGCCAGCCGGTGGTCCACCTCCGTGGAGTCGTGATCCGGCAGGTCGAGCA
The DNA here is from genome assembly GCA_036735445.1 of Propionicimonas sp. GTDB lineage: Bacteria > Actinomycetota > Actinomycetes > Propionibacteriales > Propionibacteriaceae > Propionicimonas. Next base: position 10,417 of record DAINOM010000056.1, on the reverse strand, counting down.
GCACCAGGTCGGAGAACTCGTTGGGACCGGACGGGACCAGGTGCCGGCGGGTGATGTCCAGCCAGTCCAGGAGTTCGTGCGGCAGCCCGCTGCCCCAGCTCACCGCCATCGGCTTCGCCGTGGTGGGACGACGGACGGCGACCCGCGCCAGCTCCGTGCCCGTGACCGCGTTGAACAGGCTGGACTTGCCCGAGCCGGTCGCGCCGGCGAGCGCGACCACCGTGTAGCTGCCGCTGAAGGCGACCCGCTCCCCCGCGCGCTCCACGACGGCCCGGGCCCGGTCGAGCACTCCGGTGTCGGCCCGGCCGTCGGCGGCCTCGACGGCCTCACCGAGCGCTCGCACCCGGGAGGCGAGCCGGTCCTCCCCCGCGTTCACCGCTCGTCCTCGGGGTCGAGGACCTCGCCCTCGACGGCGTCGCCGGGGGGAATGGTCGGTGCGGGGAGCTCGGCGGCCCTTCGTGACGGTCGCAGAGCGACCTCCTCAGGGACCGGTGGAGGGGTTGGCTGAGCGACCTCCTCAGGGAGCGAGGGAAGGGGAGGCGAGGACGAGAGCCGGGGATCCTCGGCCCGGGAGCGATCGACGTCGGCGGCGGCGGCCAGCAGTTCGGCAGCCTGCTCGGGACGGGCGTCCACGGCGTCCAGCACGGCGAGGTAGCGGCTCAGTTCGGTGGCGAGGAGGGCCTGCACCCGGTCGTCGAGGTCGGACTTGGCGCGCTTGGCGAGGCGGCGCACGGCGTCCTCGCCGAAGATGGCCTCCAGCACCCGCTGGGCGAGGACGGCGGTGCCGCCGGCGACCCCGATCTCCGCGCCGATCAGGCCGCCGGTCTGGCTGAACACCAGGATCATCAGCGCGACGCCGACACCGTTCACGCCGAGCGCCCAGAACCGCGCGGCCGACTTCTTGCCGGCACCCTCCCGGGACACCAGCTCCAGCACGTCGCCCTGCCAGTCGCGGATGGCCCGCGCCGCCGCGACCGGGTAGTCGCGCGAGGCCCGGGCGAGGTCGTCCCCCTCGGCCAGCGCCAGCACCTGGCGTCCGGCCGGATGGGCCTGCCAGGCCGACTCGACCCGGCGGGCAGCGGCCTCGCCCTCCTCGCGGATCAGCACCTCGAGGCCCGACTCCACCGCCACCTTGACGTCCAGCGCCTGCCGCGGCTCCCCGCGCACGGTGGCGACCAGCCGGTCCCGCAGCCAGCCGATCTTCTGCTCCACGGCACGGAAGAACTCCCCGGTGCCGACGAAGTCGTGCCAGCGGGCGAGCACCTCACCGCGCAGCAGCGTCCCGTCCGCGGTCTGCACGCCGATGCTGCGCACCGCCTCCGCGAACGACTTCTCGGCGTCGGCCCGCAGCGTCTCCAGGCCCACGACCTGCTCCTCGATGGCACCGGCGACCACCGGCGCGTCCGCCACCACGGCACCGATCGCGCCGCCGAGGGTCTGCAGGACGACCTCGTTGCGGCTGACCGCGTCCGCGGCCAGGCCGCCCAGCCAGTCCCGGATCGGCGCCACCGCGGCGTCGGGCAGCAGGCCGTCGGCGTCGACCTCGGTCTCCGGGACGGCGAACAGCGGCGAGCGGCCCAGCCCGCGCTGGCCCATCATCTGGCCGAGGTGGGCCGGGACCTCGTCCATCGCGGCCGGCGGCACCCGGTCGAGCACCACGGCGACCACGGCGCGGCGCTCGGCCGCCGAACGGAGGTAGTCCCACGGCACGGCGTCGGCGTAGCGGGCGGCGGTGGTCACGAACAACCACAGATCGGCGGCGGCGAGCAGCTGCGCGGCCAGCGCCCGGTTCTCGGCCACCACGGAGTCGACATCGGGCGCGTCCAGAATGGCGAGGCCCTTCGGCAGGGTCGGCTCGGCGACCACCTGGAGCGTCCTCGCATCGGACGCGCCGCCCCGGCTCCGCGCGAGCCCCGGCAGGATCGAGTCGGACGCGAACCAGCCCGAGTCCTCGGGGTGGTGCACCAGCACCGGCGAGCGGGTGGTCGGCCGGATCACCCCGGGCGCCGACACCTCCCGGCCGAGCAGCGAGTTCACCAGCGTGGACTTCCCGGCACCCGTCGAACCGCCGATCACGGCCAGCAGTGGCGCGTCCAGCCGGCCGAGGCGGGGCAGCACGTAGTCGTCGAGCTGCGCCACGGCCGACCGCGATCGCTGCAGGACAGCGGCCGATCCGGGCAGGTCGAGGGGCAGCCGGACGCCGGCCAGCACGTCCCGGTACCGGGTGAGGGATGCGGTCAGGAGCTCAGCGCTCATGGCCACCCTCCTACCCCTTTGGCGGACCCCAGGACGGGTCGACGGCCGAATACCGAGGCGATCCTATCTGCGGCTGGCCGGGTGGTGCTGGCCAGTTGCCCCCGATTCCGGAAGGTCCCGGCCAGGAGGGCGGCTCGTACGCGGTGGGCTTCGGGCGCCGCAGCCGCGGCAGGCTCAGCTTGAGGCCGCGCGGGTCGTCGATCGCGACCCCGCGGAGGGCCCTCGTCTGCTCCACCAGGTACCGCGCGCGGGCGGTCGCGGTCTCGTCGTAGATGCCGCGCACCTGGCCGTCCCGCAGGTAGGCCAGCTCGGTCAGCAAGCGTTCCAGCCGCACGGTCGCGGCGAACACGGTCCAGCCGCGGGTCGCGGCCACCATCACCGCCCACCAGCGCAGGCGCTGCCGGGAGAAGACCTCCGGGTCGGTGGCCGGGAGCCAGCCCAGCTGGGCGTAGTCCCCGAGCCGGGTGCCGAGCACTCGGCCCTGCTTGAGCACCTGCCGGACGACGTAGGTGACGGCCGTGAGCAGCAGCGGCACCGCGACCAGCCAGTACATCAGGATCTGGCCCTGCTCGCCGTTCAGGCCCGCCTGCGAGTTGTAGACCATGTGCAGCAGGGCGGCGCCGCCGTAGCCGGCGAGCGGCGCCAGCACGCGCACCACCTTGCTGCGCGTACGCAGCGCCACGGCCACCCCGATGCCGGTCAGCATCGTGAACATCGGGTGCGCGAAGGAGGTCCAGAAGCCGCGCAACCAGACGAGCTGGTTCACGGCCGCGTCCGCGTCCCCGACCCCGATGTTCTCGGACGAGAAGACGATCGCGCGGGAGTAGTAGATGATGTTCTCGGTGAAGGCGAACCCGACCGCGGACAGGCCGGCGAGCACGATCAGCGACACCCGGGACGTCAGCCGGTAGCGGGCGAGGATCGCGATCAGGAACAGCACGGACGCCTTCGCCGCCTCCTCCACGAACGGCGCGACGAAGATCGCCGTCCGCGCGGCCGTCGCCGGGTCGCCGTTGCCGGCCACGGCCAGCTGCTGGCCGGCCCACGTGTTCACGTGGAGCGACAGGAAGGTGGCCACCGCGGCCCCCCAGCCCAGCACGAGGTACCAGACCACGACGCGCTGGGGACGGTACCGGTCGGCCCAGACGAACACCACCGTCCAGAACACCAGCGTGGGCAGGGCCAGCCAGAAGCCGGTGCGGATCGCGGCCGGGTTGATCCCCGGGATGACGCCCCCGGTGACCGGGACGTCCGCGGTGAGCAGGAGGTACTGCGACACCAGCGCGACGACGAACACCGCGCTGAGCCCGACGATCGCCCACGTCCACCAGGACCGCAGCAGGCGCTTCGGCAGCGGCTCGGACCGGTCCTCCGGCAGCGGGAGGTCGTTGCGTCGCCGCGCGAGCTCGGCCACCGGATCGGTCATGTCCGCAAGAGTACAAGCGCCGCCGCGGCACGCCCGCTCGTCATCCCGGCGACCACACGTCATCCCGGCGCCGGGATCCCGGGTCAAGCCCGGGATGACAGACGGTGGCGACCACACGTCATCCCGGCGAACGCCGGGATCTCCTTACCAAACTGTACGGTCTGGTTTGACCAAAACCAGACCGAACCGTACAGTTTGGTTCGTGCCCACAGCAGCGGCCAGACGCAAGGCGGAGAAGCGCGCGCAGATCACCTCGGCAGCGCGCAAGCTGTTCCTCGCCCAGGGGTTCGCCGGCACCTCCATGGACGCCGTGACCGCGGAGGCCGGCGTGAGCAAGCAGACCCTGTACGCCTACTTCCCCGGCAAGATCGACCTGCTCGCCAACGTGCTCTACGAGGGCATGAGCCAGCTCGTACTGCATCCGCCCGAGCACGACTTCCGCACCCTCGACGACCTGCGCGAGGCCCTGATCGAGTTCTCCGCGCGCCTGACCGGCAGCCTCCTCCAGCCCGACACGATCGCCCTGGTGCGGCTGGTGCTGGGCGAGGTGTTCCGCGTGGCGGAGCTGCGCCAGGCGTTCCGTGAGGCACTGCCCGGCCAAGTGCTGGCGCGGACGCAGGAACTGCTCCGGCAGGCGGACGCCCAGGGACTGCTGTCGGTCCCCGACCCGGAACTCGCGTCGCGGATGTTCGTCGGACCCGTGATGACCTACGTCGCCCTGGACGGGTTCCTCAGCGCCGATCCCGCTCCCCCGCCGGCCCGAGCAGAGCTCGCCCGGCTCGTCGATGCGTTCCTCACCAGCGTGGACGGCCTCTGATGCGCCGCGTCCGCCACGTCGCCGTCGCCGTCGCCGTCGCCGTGCTGGCCGGCTGCGCGACCCCGTCCGGACTGGTGGTGGCGGGAACCGTGGACGACACCCTCAGCACCGTGGTGGTGCCGGCCCTGACCGTGCCTGCGGTCAACCTCGACGCCGGCTTCACCGACAGCACCGGGGAGTACGACCCGGCAACCGGGCGCACCAGCGACCGGCTGAGTTCCGCGGGCACGACCTACGGCGTCGGCACGACGGTGCGGATCGCGAGCGTCGCGGTGGCCGAAGGTGACACCGTCCACGCCGGCCAGACCATCGCGACGGTCGACACCGCCGCACTGAAGGCGCAGCTCGCGGTCACCAGGGCCGACGCCGCAGAGGCCGCGGCGACCGTCGACGTCCTCGCCAGCGGCATCGACGAGACCTACGACAAGCAGGCCGACGTCAAGGACGCCAAGCGCAAGGTCAGGGACGCGATCGACAAGCTCCACGACGCGAAGGCCAAGCTGCTCACGGCGAGGAAGACCATCCAGCAGGCGCTGCCGAAGCTGAAGGCCGCGCTCGCCCAGGTCAGGACGATGATCGCGACCTACCCGCCCGTGCCGCCGCCCGGCTTCCCCACGCTCGACGAGCTGCGGGCGCAGGAGCGGAAGCTGGCCGCGCAGGTGAGCCAGCTGACCGCGGGACTGAAGAAGATCAACCGGACCCTGCCCCAGCTCAACACCGGCCTGAAGAAGGCGAAGCAGGGCTTGAGGAAGCTCGAGGACGCCGAGGCGACCATCACGGACGCGCGCGGCACGCTGCGCGACCTCAAGGAACTGGCCGAGCTCAGGGCCGAGGCCATGAAGGTGCCGATCGACGTGGTCCGGGCGCAGGTGTCCCTGGCGACGCTCACGTCACCGGTGGACGGAGTCGTCGTCCGGGTGGCCGCCGTGGGCGACGAGCTCGCGCCGGGCGCCGGCGTCGCGGACGTCCGTGAGTCGGGTCCCCGCACGGTCACGGCGTGGCTGTCGCCGGCCCAGCTCGACCGGGTGTGCGAGGGCGACGCGGCGAGCATCTCCGGCGACTGGACGGACACGGCGACCCCGGCGACCCTGACCCGGATCGGCACCCGGGCGGACTACCCGCCGACGAGCGTGCCCACTGACGAGGTCCACCTCACCCGCGCGGTCGAGGTGGCGTTCACCGCCACCGGCGAGCTCCCCGCAGGGGTGCCGGTGGAGATCACCATCCAGGGCTGCCGCGAGGCAGCGGACTCCAACCAGCCGAACAGGTGAGGACGATGGCAGAACACAAGCGGAAGCACCCTCCGGTCCCGGTGATCGTGGCCGTCCTGCTGCTGCTGGTCGGCGGCGGCGCCTGGTGGTGGTGGAGTTCGACCCAGCCGAGTTCCGCCGCGTCGGCGTCGGCGCTGACCGGGACGGTCGAGTCCAGCCAGTACCAGGTCTCCCCGGCGATCGCCGGCCGGATCACCGACGTGAAGGTGGTCGAGGGCGACCGGGTCACCAGGGGCCAGGAACTCGTCACCCTCGACCAGTCCGCGATCCGGCTGCAGCTGGAGCAGGCCAAGCAGGGCGTCGAGGCGGCGAAGGCGGCCGTCCGCAACGCCAGGGACGACGACGACGCGACCAAGGCCGACGTGACCGCGGCGAAGGCCAGGCAGAAGCAGGCCGAGGCGGCGGTGAAGCTCGCCCGGGTGCAGCTCGGCTACACGGTCGTCACCGCTCCACGCGACGGCACGGTCGTCTCGGTCACCAGCAACGCCGGCCAGAACGCTGCCCCGGGCAAGACGCTGCTGACGCTCACCGACCCGGCCGACCTGTTCGTCCGCGTGTTCGTGGCGGAGCCGGAGATCGGCAACGTCACCGTCGGGCAGTCGGTCAAGGTCACCTCCGACTCCGGCGGGACCTACGACGGCACGGTCAGCTACATCGCCAGCGAGTCGGAGTTCACGCCCAACAACGTGCAGACGAAGGACCAGCGGGCGAAGCTGGTCTACGAGGTGCGGGTCAAGGTCGGCAATCCGTCCGGTTCGGGGCAGGCGGACACCCTGAAGGCCGGCATGCCGGTGGACGTCACCCTGGGCTGATCGATGACGTCCTCGCCCACCGGGGTTCCCCCCGCCATCCGCGCCAGCGGACTGCGCCGCACGTTCGGCGAGACCGTGGCCGTGGAGTCGCTCGACCTCGACATCGGCACCGGCAGCGTGTTCGGCCTGCTCGGTCCGGACGGGGCCGGCAAGTCCACGCTGATCCGGATGCTCGCCACCGTGCTGGTCCCCGATGCCGGGGATGCGACGGTGTTCGGGCACTCGGTGGTGCGCGAGCGGGATCGGGTGACGCCGCGGATCGGGTACATGTCGCAGCGGTTCTCGATGTATCCCGACCTGTCGGTAGCGGAGAACCTGGACTTCTTCGCCACCATCCGCGGGGTGGGCCGCGCCGACCGGCGGACCCGGGCGAAGGCCCTGCTGGAAGGCATGGGGCTGGACGAGTTCACCGGACGGCAGGCGCAGTTCCTGTCCGGTGGCATGAAGCAGAAGCTGATGCTCGCCACCACGCTCATGCACGAGCCCGACCTGCTGCTGCTCGACGAGCCGACGACCGGCGTCGACCCGGTCTCGCGCCGCGAGTTCTGGCGGATCCTGGCCGGGCTGCACCGGGACGGCAGGACGGTGCTGGTCGCCACCCCGTACATGGACGAGGCGGAGCAGTGCACGCACATCGCCTTCCTCGACCGCGGCCGGGTCCGGCAGTCCGGGACGCCCGACGAGATCAAGTCCCTTGTCCCGGGCCGGCTGCTGGAGGTCTCCACCGCGCAGCCGCGGACGGCCCTGCCGATCCTGGCCGGGACGCCGGGCGTGCAGTCGGTGCACCTGCTCGGCGACGTCGTCCGGGTGCTCTGGGACGCCCCGGGCGAGCCTGACGCCGCGTTCACCGCCGCCCTGGCCACCGCGGGCCTGCCCGACGCCGTCGTCCGGGAGACCTCTCCCGACATGGAGACGGTCTTCGCCTACCTGGCGGAGTCCGTCCCTTCCGACGGAGCGGCATGATGAGGGACTCCCTCACCCGCATCGGGGCGATCATCCGCAAGGAGTTCCGGCACCTCGGCCGCGACCCGCGGATGCTGCTCGCGGTGGTGATCACGCCGGTCATCCAGCTGCTGCTGTTCGCGTACGCGATCAGCTTCGACGTGGAGAACGTGCCGACGATCGTGATCGACCTCGACCGGACGCAGGCCAGCCGGACCTACGTGGAGAAGTACGAGGCGTCCCCGTTCTTCGAGGTGGTCGCCACCGGCACCACCCTGGCGGAGATCGACGAGGCCTTCGACGCCAACAGCGCGCGGGTCGCGGTGGTGGTGCCGGCCGGGTTCGCGCGTTCCCTCGCCAGAGGTGAGCAGGCGCAGGTCGCGGTGCTGGTCGACGGCAGCGAGCCGACCTCCGCGAAGGTGTCCCAGGCGTACTCGGTGGCCCTGAACCAGCTGTACTCCCAGGAACTCACCATGGAGTGGGCCCAGTCCCAGGGCCTCGACCTGACCAGCGTCGGCAGCCTGGAACCGCGGGTGCGAACCTGGTACAACCCGGAGCGCCGCTCGTCCGACTTCCTGATCCCGGGGCTGATGATCGTGATCATCGCCATCGTGACCGTCCAGCAGACGGCGGTCACGCTCGTCCGGGAGCGCGACCTGGGCACCCAGGAGCAGCTCGAGGTGAGCCCGATGCGCCGGATCGAGCTGATGGTCGGCAAGCTGTTGCCCTGGACGCTGATCGCCTTCCTCGACGTCGCCCTGATCACCGGCCTCGGCCGGGCGATCTTCGACGTGCCCCTGCGCGGCGACTTCTGGACGCTCGCGGTCGGCGCGGCCCTGTTCGTGTTCGCGTCGCTCGGCATGGGGTTGCTGATCTCGGCCGTGGCGCCGTCCCTGGACACCGCGAACATCATCGCGATGCTGGTCGCGTTCCTGCCGTCCTTCCTGCTGTCCGGCTTCGCCTTCGCCCTCGACCAGATCCCGACCTGGCTGGCGTGGATCAGCTATGCGTTCCCGGCCCGGTTCATGGTGACGATCTCCCGCGGGGTGTTCCTGAAGGGGGCCGGCTTCGCCGAGTTGTGGCCGGAGCTGGTCTCGCTGGCCGTCTATGCGCTGGTGATGCTGGTGGTCTCCTCGGTGCTGTACGGACGGAGGGCTGCACGATGAGCCTGCGTCGCGTCCGGCTGCTGGTGTGGAAGGAGTTCACCCAGTTGCGCCGCGATCCCCTGTTGATCCGGCTGCTGCTGCTGATGCCCGTCCTGCAGCTGATCATGTTCGGCTACGTGGTCGCGGTGGACGTCCGCCACCTGACCACGGCCGTCGTCGACCTCGACCGGACGGCGACCTCCCGGAAGCTCGAAGCGGCCTTCACCGGCTCGGAGTACTTCACGATCACCCAGCACCCGGCGAGCGAGGACGATCTGCGTCCGCTGCTCGACCGGGGGACGATCAAGGTGGCGATCGTGATCCCCGAGGGCACCCAGGACCGCCTGACCAACGGCGAGACGGCGCCGATCGGCATCATCGTGGACGGTTCGGACTCGCAGATCTCCGCGATCGGCAGCGGGTACGCGTCCCAGATCATCGCCCGGTTCAACACGCAGCGGAGGGACGACCTGGGGATCTCGGTGGCAGCACCGGGGATCGACGCGCGGATCCGGGTGATGTTCAACCCGACGCTCGACCCGGTGAACACGATGATCCCGGGCCTGATCGCGGCGATCATGATGATCTCGCTGATGGCGATCATGAGCCAGGCGGTGGTGAAGGAGCGGGAGTCGGGCACGCTGGAACAGATGTTCGTCACGCCGATCAAGGCCACCGAGTACCTGATCGGCAAGCTCACTCCCTACGCGGCGCTGGCGACGGCGCAGATGCTGCTGGTGGCGGCGGGCGGCCTGTTCTGGTTCCGGGTGCCGTTCAACGGGAACTTCCTCGTGGTACTGGTCGGGCTGTTCCTGTTCATGTTCACCTGTATCGGCCTCGGGTTGCTGGTGTCCCTGGTCTCCCGCACCCGGCACCAGGCGCAGCAGGCGGTGATGTTCATCATGATCCCGACGATGGTGCTGTCCGGGTTCATCTTCCCGATCCAGTCGATGCCGGAGATCATCCAGCCGCTGACGAACCTGATCCCCCTCCGGTTCGCCCTGGACGTCCTGCGGGGCGCCTTCGTCAAGGGCAGTGGCTTCGAGGCCCTCGCCGTCCCGATGCTGGCCCTGGCCGGCTTCGCCGTGGTGATCTTCGGCGCCTCCATCGCCGCCACCCGTCGCCGGATCGCGGAGTGAGGAGGAGCCATGGCTGACGCACCCGCGATCTCCGTCCGCGGCCTGACCAAGACGTTCGGCTCGTTCACCGCGGTGGACGGCATCGACCTCGACGTCCCGCGTGGCCAGATCTTCGGCTTCCTCGGGCCGAACGGCTCGGGCAAGACCACCACGATCCGGATGCTCACGGGCACGCTCCGGCCACGTTCGGGCGAGGCGCGCGTCCTCGGCGAGGACGTGGTGCGCCACGCGGACCGGGTGCAGCGCCGGATCGGGTACATGAGCCAGAAGTTCTCGCTCTTCGAGGACATGACGGTCGACGAGAACCTGAGGTTCTACGCCGGGGTGTACGACCTTGACCAGGAGTTGTTCGCCGCCCAGCGCGACTACGTGCTGCGGATGGCGGACCTGGTCGGACGCGAGGACGAGCTGACGCGGAACCTGTCGGTCGGCTGGCGGCAGCGGCTCGCGCTGGGTGCGGCGACCATCCACGAGCCGGAACTGCTGTTCCTCGACGAGCCGACCTCAGGGGTGGATCCGGTCGCCCGCCGCCAGTTCTGGGACCTGCTGTACGACCTGGCCAGCCGCGGCGTCACGCTGTTCGTCACCACCCACTACATGGACGAGGCC
>DAINOM010000055.1:0-18355 GCA_036735445.1 Propionicimonas sp. | reverse complement strand
GGTGTCGTCGCCGTCCATGAACACCGGCTCGGTGCCGTAGACCGAGACCGTCTCGGCGTACGCGGTGAAGCCGCGCATGCCCAGGCTCAGCTCGGTGGCCTCCTCGACCGCGCACTGGGTGAGGATGCCGGGCCGGCCGACCTGCGCGCCCACCATCAGCGAGATGGCGTTGAACGGCGCGTAGCGGACGATGCCGACCGTGGTCTCCAGCTCGGCGAAGCCGCGCAGGGACGCCTCGGCGGCGTCGGCTGCGATCTGGACCGGGTGGTCCTTCAGGTTGGTGACGTGCGCCTGGTTGGCCGGGGACTTGCGGGCGCGCATCTTGGTGACGGCCATCATCATCTCCAGCACCGTCATCTGGCCGAGGACCTCGCAGATCTTGGCCGGGGTCATGGCCGTGGTCAGCTTGACCACCTCGGAGCGGGGGACGTTGATGTCGCACAGCTTGCGGGCCAGGTCGAGGGAGTCCATCCGGCAGACGGCCTCGGCGTTGTCCAGCTTGATGCCGTAGTCGGCGATGAACGTGTCGATCATGTCGAAGTCGGCCCGCTGCTTGCCGTCCAGTTCGACGACCTTGCCGGCTTCGACGCGGATCGACGGCTTCGGGTCGTTCGGGCTGCTCATGGCGATCAGGCCGACCTCAGGCCACTCGGTGACGTAGCCGTCCTGGTTCACCGGACGGGCGTCGAGTGCCTCGAATCGCTTGCTCTTCACGAATGTGCCTCGTCTCAGATGTACGGGGTCGTGACGGACTCGGGGTACGCGCCGAGCGAACCGAGCAGGCCACGGCCGACCTCACGGGCGGCGATGATCGCCTGGCGGACCGCGCCGGAGTCGCCACTGAAGAACGAGATGACCTCGTTGGAGTAGCTGGTGCCGGCGGCGGGGCTGGAGTAGCCGATCACGTCGATCGTGGACGCCTTCACCGCGGTGTCGGCCAGGACCACGCCGATCGCGGCCGGGGCGCCGACGGTGATCCCGAACGACTTGCCGAGCGGGGCGCCGAACGCCTTGTTCAGGGCATAGGAGGCGCGGGCGGTGTACTGGAACTCCAGGTGCCCGGCGTCGTTGGCGTACACGTCGCCGAAGGTCCGGTCGAGCTCGGCGAGGGCGACCTCCACCGCACGACGGGCGTCGGAGACGTCCACCGCACCGAAGACGATCAACGAGCCGTGCCCGGCGCCGCCCTTGGTGTCCCGGGGCAGTTCGATGGTCACGATCTCGGTGTTGGTGGCCTTCACGGCCTCGTCCGCGGCGAAGATGTGCGGGCCGGCGCCGGTGCGGGCACCCAGGATGCCGATCGACTTGTACTTCGGGTCGATCTTCATCAGCGCGTGGATCTGCGGGTCGACGTTGGCGATGACCAGGCCGATCGTGTCGCCCAGCGGGTTGCACCCGACGTACTCGGTGCTCGCGGGACGGGCGCCGGCCGGGGCCGGAGCCGCTGCCGCGGGGGCCGCGCCGCTGTCGAGCTTCTTCATGACGGCCGACATGATCTGGTCGACCAGTTCCTCAGTTGCCATTGGTGTTCACGACCTCACTTGTCAGCCGAGGGGAGGATCTTCTCCACGTCGGTGTGCGGGCGCGGGATGACGTGGACGGAGACGAGCTCGCCCACGTTCTTGGCCGCGACGGCGCCGGCGTCGGTGGCGGCCTTGACTGCGCCGACGTCGCCACGGACGAGCACGGTGACCAGGCCGGAGCCCACTCGCTGGCTTCCGATGAGGACGACGTTGGCCGACTTGACCATGGCGTCCGCTGCTTCAACGGCGGCGACGAAACCCTTCGTCTCCACCATTCCGAGGGCTTCCTGCATTCCAGACTCCTGTCGTTGGTGTCCTCCACCGGCACGGATATTCCCGGCGGCATTCGCATTGACCGTAGGTCTGGACGGCAGCACGAAACGGCCCTTCGGCGACCACTTTCAGCGCGCCTTGGGCCGGCGAAGTCGACCGGAAAGTGCAAGTCGGATGACCGGATCGTGCAGGTCTGCACACGACCGTCCGATCTGTTGACACCCCCGTCCGGCCGCACGGACGATGGCCCTGTCCGACCACGGGGACAGGTCCCATTACCGTTCACTCCCGCGGCCGACCCGCGGCGGCCACCGCCCACGAGGTGAGAGGCAGGGATGGCTGAGAAGCAGCGCATCATCCAGGAGTTCGTCCCGGGCAAGCAGGTCACGCTGGCCCACGTGGTGGCGAACCCGGACGCGCGCCTCTACCCGAAGGTCGGCCTCGCCCAGCAGGCCGGCGCGATCGGCGTGATGACCATCACCCCTAGTGAAGCCGCGATCATCGCCGCGGACATCGCGACCAAGGCAGCCGCGGTGGAGCTCGGCTTCGTCGACCGGTTCTCCGGGTCGCTGGTGGTGCTCGGCAGCCTCACCGACGTCCAGTCGGCCGTGGAGAACGTGGTCACGATCCTGTGCGACCAGCTCGGTTTCGCCAGGCCCCCGCTGACGCGGACGTGAAGCGGATCCTGCTGGTCGGTGGCGTCGGCTGCGGCAAGACCACGCTGCTGCAGCGCCTGCACGGCGCCGAGCTCACCTACGCGAAGACCGAGACCATCTACACCGACGGCGCCGTGGTGGACACCCCCGGCGAGTACCTCGAGCTGCCCTGGTTCAAGCACGCGCTGCGGCTGGCGTCGTTCGAGACCGAGCTGGTGGTGCTGCTCGCGTCCGCCACCGTCGGGGAGGCGCGGTTCCCGCCCGGCTTCACCACCTTCTTCATGCCCCCGTCGATCGGCGTGGTGACCAAGACCGACATCGCCACCCCCGCGGAGGTGCGGACCGCCACCAGCCACCTGCGCCTCGCCGGCACCACCGAGATCTTCGAGGTCTCCGCCGTCACCGGTCAGGGCATGGACGCCCTCGCCGCCCGGCTTGCCTGACAGCCGGGGACGGTTCCGATTGCGGTCCACAACGGCCCGGACCACAACATGTAGAGGCGGACCGAGTAAGGAACCGTCCCCGGATCAGAAGATGTCGGGGTGGACCGAGTAAGGAACCGTCCCCGGATCAGACGATGCGGGTCAGGATCGCGGCGAGGTCGGGCTCGGTGACCTCGACGGGGTTGCCGGACGTGCAGAAGTCCTTCAGCGCGGTCGCGGCGAGGGACGGGACGGCGGCCAGGAAGGCGTCCCGGTCGACGCCGGCGGCCGTGACGGTCGCGGGCATGTCGAGGGTCCAGCGCAGCTGCTCCACCCAGTCGATCAGCGCGAGGACGAGGTTGCGGTCGCTGGACGCGCGCAGGCCCACCGCCCGCGCCAGGGTGACGTAGCGACGGCCCACCCCGGACAGTCCGCCGTAGCCGAAGCCCAGGTCGCCGGCGTTGAAGGCGATCACGTGCGGCAGCAGGATCCCGTTGAGCCGGCCGTGCGCGACCTTGAACGAGCCGCCGATCGCGTGCGACAGGCCGTGGACGATGCCCAGGCCCGAGTTCTGGAACGCGATCCCGGCCATCGTGGCGCCGGTGTGCTGGTGCTCCCTGGCCTTCAGGTCGTCGCTGCTGCGGTAGCTGCGCACCAGGTAGGTGTCGGCGATCCGCAGCGCCTTCTCGGCGAGCGCGTCGGAGAAGTCGTTGTGGCCGACCGCGACGTAGGCCTCGATCGCGTGGCTGACCGCGTCCATCCCGGAGTCGGCGACGAGGCGGGGCGGCGCGGTGCGCACGGCGTCCGGGTCGAGGATCGCCATCTCCGGCAGCATGTCGGGGGACGTCAGCGGCAGCTTCGCGTGGCTGACCGGGTCGGTGACCACCGCGAACGACGTGACCTCCGAGCCGGTGCCGCTGGTGGTGGGGATCACGATCAGCCCGTCGCCGAGCGGGTGGCCCTGCTCGAGCGCCAGCTTGCGGACCGCCTTCGCGGTGTCGATCGGCGACCCGCCGCCGAGCGCGACGATCGCGTCCGGCCCGAAGGCGAGGAAGGCGCGCAGTCCCTCGGTGACGGCGTGGATGTCGGGGTTCGGCTGCACCTGGTCGAACACCTCGACGATCGCCTTGCGCAGCTCGGCCAGGACCTGGTTCATCAGGTCGGTGGTCGCCATGAAGGCGTCGGTGACCACCAGCACCCGCTTGCCCTGGAGCGTGTCCAGGGCCTTCAGTGAGTCAGGCCCGTAGCAGAGGGTGGTGGTGAGCTGGAAGCGAAACACCGGCTGGTCTCCCGTCGCGCGCAGAGAACTGACGCCGGAACTCGCTCGGGGACAGCCCGGTGTGCGAGCGGAAGACCCTGGAGAAGTAGTTGACCTGGTGGAAATCGAGCTCCGCCGCGATCTTCTGCACCGGCATCTGCGTGGAAGCTAGCATCAGCTGCGCACGGGAGATCCGCCAGGCGGTCACATACGACACGAATGTGTAGCCGGTGACCGATTTGAACAACTTCGACAGGTGCCCGGGCGACCAGTGCGTGGACGCCGCCGCCTCGGTGAGCGACAGGGCGCGGTTTGGGTGCCGGGCGATGTCGTTGAGCAGGTCCCGCAGGTCCCGGGCGCGGTGCGGACGGGAGCGGACGATCTCGTCCAGCACCATGCCCAGCAGCCGCTCGAAGTACAGCTGCGCGGAGTAGCGGTTGGTGGACGCCGTCCTGCGGTCGCGCTGGCGCTGGACGACCTGGGTCAGGTGCGGCAGCAGCCGCGGCGCGCAGTCCCGGGTGGCCGCGAGCACCCCGTCCTCGATCCGGACGAGCTGGTCGCGGACGTCGCCGTCGCCGGCGTACGCGTCGTCCAGCAGCCGGCTGACTTCGGCGAACGCGCTCGCGAGGTCCTCCGCGTCGATGGCGGCGCGCAGCGCGCTCCAGTCCTCGGCGGCGGGGTCGACGGGCTCCGCGCCCTCGGCGGCGAGCGGACGGGGCACCAGGGTGAGCAGCGGCAGCCGGCGGCGGGGCTCCTCGGCGGCATCGCTGCGCCGGCGGACCCGCAGGCCGTCGATGCTCTGGCTGAGGCCCAGCAGGGTCTTGGCGGCCGCGGCGATCCGGCGCAGGTTCGACCGCGGCACCTGCTCGTACAGCTCCTCCAGCTGGACGTCGCCGCGCCAGCCGGAACTGTTGGTGAGGTACTGCGGCTGTTCCGCCTCCGGCACCCGCACCTGGCCGCACAGGATGGCACCGACGTAGGTCTCGCCGTCCGTGATCGGGACGGAGAAGTCGACCAGCCCGGAGTGGCAGCGGTATGCCTGCGGTGAGCCCTCGATCAGCGACTGCAGCCCGCCGTGCGCGTCGCAGCCATGGCACATCTTGTCGCGACGCGGGTCCGAGCGCATCATCCGACAGAAGTCGGTGAACGCGCAGGCCGGCGTCACCGGGATGCCGCGGGTGTCCACAGCCACCGTCGCGAGCCCCGTCGCCTCTGAGAAGTCTTCGAGTACCTTCTGGAGCTGGTCGAGGTCCAGCACCGCTCCAATCCCCAGCTCAGCCATTGATGCCTCCGGTTTGGATCGATGCCGACACTAGCCCAACCGGCCACCCCGGGAAAGGGTGCGACCGCCGCCCCGGACCAGACCAGGGACGGCTGCCGGGCGGCCCGGCACGGCCCGGAAATGCCGACGGGGCGGGCCCGGACTCCGGGCGGATCTTCAGGAACAGCTCAGCAAATGTGGTGCCGGTCACCCATTCGGGGGATTACCATATTGGTCAGGTGCTTTGCCTAATGGCAGTCCTTTAGGGATAGGGGACGCGGCCCCGCCTCACAGAGGCGGGGCCTAGCCGTTTCCGGAGGCGGTCGTCCCGCAGCCGCACGACTCCCGCACGACGAGACTGGTGGGGTACGACCGCGACTTCGGCACCGTGCCCAGCACTTCCGCGACCGCAGCCCTGGCCATCCGCGCGAGCGGCACGCCCGCCGTCGTCAGCGGGGAGACCGCGAACTCGGCCTCCGGCGAGCCGTCGAAGGAGGCGACCGCGACCGCGTCCGGGACCGGCCGTCCCGCCCGGTGCAGGCCGGCGACCAGGCCGATCGCGATCTGGTCGGACGCGGCGAAGACCGCGGTCACACCCGGGTGGGCGGACGCGAGGAGTTCCGCGGCGGCGAGGCCACCGGCCGACGACCAGTGGACCCGGACCCGGTGACCCGTGCCGAGACCGGCCTCGGCCAGTTCGTCCCGCCAGCCGCGCTCCCGGTCGTCCATCGGCTCGTCCGCCGCCTCGGGATGGTCGGTGCCGATCACCAGAGCCACCTCGCGGTGCCCGTGGACGTCGACGAGGTGCCGGACGGCCGATCGTGCGCCGCCGTAGTAATCGGGCCAGATCGCCAGGCGCTCGGTGGGCATGGCCAGGCTCATCCGGACGAGCGGGACGCGGCTGCGGAGCGCGACCGCCACGGCCTCGGGTTCGGGGATGGTCGCCGTGACCACCCCGGCCACGAGGTGGCCGCTGAGGGTCTCGACCAGCGGGGCGATGCTCCCGGTGGTGCCCTGGGCCAGGACCAGGTTCATCGACTTCGCCCGGGCGGCCACCTCGACGGCCTGCGCCAGCGCGGCGAAGTACGGGTTGCGGAGGTCGGGGACGATCAGGCCGAGGAGGTCGGAGCGTCCGGTGATCAGGGACCGGGCGGCGGCGTTGGGCCGGTAGCCCAGCTTGTCGATCGCGGCCTGGACGCGGGCCCGGGTGGCCTCCGCCACCGGCCGCGGCCCGTTGTTCACGACGTAGCTGACCACCGCCGAGCTCACCCCGGCCAGCCTGGCCACGTCGTTCCGCGTGACGTCCCGCGGCGGCCTGGCATCGCTGCTGGACATCCACCCCCCTGACTCGCGCTGTGCCCGCCAAGCCTAGGGGTGAACCCTTCGTGACGGTCGCAGAGCGACCTCCTCAGGGAGCGGTGAGTCGCCATCGCAGCCCTTCGCGACCTCCTCAGGGAGCGGTGACAACTGTCATCCCGGCGAACGCCGGGATCCCCGCACAGGCCCGGCAGCCCGACCACGGGGATCCCGGGTCAGGCCCGGGATGACAAGAGGGCCGGCAGCCCGACCACGGGGATCCCGGGTCAGGCCCGGGATGACAAGAGGGCTGGGTGCGCAGGCCGAGGATCGAGCGGACGGCTCAGACGGCCTCGGCCAGGTAGAGGACGACGTGGTCGGGCTGCATGGGGGCCTCGATCAGGCCGGTCGTCGCCAGCAGCGAACCGGGCAGGACCACCCCGGACGGTGCACCGGCGAGGCGCAGCGGGGGGACCGGACCGGCGCCCGCGTCGGCCGACTCGGGGCTGAGGTCCAGCTCGACACCCCACCAGGGCGGGGGCAGCACGCCGGACGGCGGCTGGCCGACCAGCACCGGTGACACCCGGTAGCGCCGGGCCGGGTCGAGGCCCGGCAGCGGCAGCCGTCCCAGCAGCGAGGGGGTGTGCCACGCCACGGTCGCGAACGAGTAGAGCGCCCGGGAGCGGTCCGGCGCGACCACGCCGCCCGCGACGATGGAGTCGTCCGGGAAGTCGACGCGGACGAGGTCACCGCCCAGCAGCAGTTCGCGATGGGCCTTGTAGAACGCGATCCAGTCGGCGAGCTCCGTCCGCTCGGCTGGGGTCGCGGCCCGGATGTCCCACTCGATGCCGAAGTGGCCGAAGATCGCGGTCGCCGCCCGGAAGGCCAGGTCGTGGGTGCGTCCGGTGGTATGCGACGTCCCGGACGCGATGTGCGAGCCCATCAGCTCCGGCGGGAGCAGCTGGGTCGTCCACCGCAGCATCTGCTGCCGCTCCAGCGGGTCGATGCAGTCCGACACCCACACCCGGTCGGTGTGCTGCAGGATGCCCAGGTCGACCCGGCCGCCGCCGGCGGAGCACGACTCGATCTCCAGACCCGGGTGCGCGGCCTTCAGCTCGTCCATCAGCCGGTAGGTGGCCAGGGTCTGGGCGTGTACGCCCGGACGGCCGTCCGGCTGGGTGCCGGCGTCGATCAGGTCGCGGTTGTGGTCCCACTTGATGTAGTCGATCCGGTACTCGTCGAGCATGGCGAGCATCGCGTCCCGCAGGTAGGCGTAGCACTCCGGGATCCCGAGGTTGAGCACCTGCTGGTGCCGGGAGGCCGGCGGCAGCCGGTCGCCGGTGGCCAGCACCCACTCCGGGTGCGCCCGGGCGACGTCCGAGTCGAGGTTCACCATCTCCGGCTCGAACCACAACCCGAACTGCATGCCCAGTTCGCGGACGCGGCTCACCAGCGGGTGCAGCCCGTCCGGCCAGACGTCCGCGGACACCTGCCAGTCGCCGAGGCCCGCCCAGTCGTTGCGCCGGGCGCCGAACCAGCCGTCGTCCAGCACGTACCGCTCGACGCCGATCGCCGCCGCCTGCTCGGCCAGTTCCAGCAGGGGCTGCAGCGAGTGGTCGAAGTAGACCGCCTCCCACACGTTGATCGTCACCGGGCGCTGCGCGGACGGGTGGTTGGGCCGCGCGCGCAGGTGCCGGTGGAAGCGGCGCGCCACCTCGTCCAGGCCGGTGCCGTGCGAGCCGTAGAGCCACGGGCCGGTGTATGCCTCACCGGGGCCGAGCGCCACCTCCCCCGGCAGCAGCAGTTCGCCGCCGCCGAGCAGCTGTTCCCCGGTGATCATGCGTTCGGCGTAGTGGGTGTGGTTGCCGCTCCACCCGGTGTGGACGCCCCAGACCTCCCCGGAGCCGAAGCCGAAGCCGGCCGTCCCGGCGTGCAGGACGGTGGCGGCGTCGGCGCCGGTGCGGCCCCTGCGGCCCTCGCGCAGGTGGGTGCCGATCGTGAACGGACGGCGCTGCGGCACCCGCTCCTTGCCCCAGCGACCGGTGAGATCGAGCAGCTCCGACGCCACGGCCGGCACCGGGTACGCCAGCACGAGGTCGTTCAGCTGGTAGTCGGTGGAGCCGGTGTTGGTCAGCCGGGCCCGGCTGCGCAGCACCCCGCCGGCGGCCAGCTCGATCGTCAGCACGAGTTCGAGGCCGGCGACCTCGTCCACCGCGGTCACCTCGACGCTGCCGGTACCGAGGGTGATGAGGGTGGGCTCGGTGGAACCGCCGGGCGGGGTCTCGACAGGCTCGACCAGCGGGTGGGGCTCGGCCAGCGGTGGGGATTCGACCAGCGGGTGGGGGTTCACCGCGAGCGCCCTCGTGACGAACTTCGGCGACCAGTCGCGGCCGGCACGTGAGCCGCTCAGGCCCGGCCGGCCCATCCAGCCGGTGCGGTGCTCAGGCAGCACCGACACGCGTTCCGGCTCGTCGACGATGTTCGGGGCGATCGGCTGGGCCCCGGCGCGCACCAGGTCCGTCACGTCCGCGAGGGTCAGCTCGCCGGGGTCGACACCCCAGTGCGCGATCGCCGGCAGCCGTCCGTCCGCCAGGTCGAGGACGACGCCCACGCCTTCCGCGCGCAGTACGACGTAGGCGTTCACTGTCTCGGTCATTCCTGGTCCCTCCTGGTCTGGCTGTGCTGGCGGGTGATCACGTCCACCCGGGTCGGTTCGATCTGGTCCGGGGTGCAGCCGCAGGACCCGCGGCGCACGAGCTCGGTCTGGAACTCCCGGTGGACGCCCCGGGCGGGTTCCGGCTCGCCGAGCAGTTCGATCGCCGCGGCGGCGAGTGCCGACAGCGGCTGGCGGGCGACGGTGAGCGGCGGCCAGCAGAACTCCGACTCCTTGGTGCCGTCGAAGGCCACCACGGCCACGTCCTCGGGGATCCGCACCCCCCGTTCGTGCAGCGCGCGGACGAGCCCGACCCCCTGCACGTCATTGCTGGCGAAGACCGCGTCGAGCCGCGGGTCCTCGGCGAGCAGCGCCGCCGCGCCGGCGTACCCGCCCTCCCGGCTCCAGGGCACGCGGACGATCGCGCCGTCCGGCAGCCCGGCGGTGCGGAGCGCGCGCCGCCAGCCCTGCTCGCGCGGGTCGGGATCGCCGAAGCCGCTGTCGCCGACGATCATCGCGATCCGCCGGCGGCCGTGGTCCAGCAGGTGGTTCACCAGCAGTTCGGCCGCGCCGGACGCGTCCGAGCCCACCGTGCGGCGTCCCGGCACCGGGCCGGGGCAGTCGATCAGGACGGTCGGCACGCCCAGCGACTGGAACGCCGGGCTGGTGTCGAACCGGGTGAACAGGAGCCCGTCCACCTGCCGGGAGACGAGGTCGTCGACGATGGCCTCCTCGGCCCGTACGTCGTCGTGGGTGTCGCCGATCAGG
The DNA here is from genome assembly GCA_036735445.1 of Propionicimonas sp. GTDB lineage: Bacteria > Actinomycetota > Actinomycetes > Propionibacteriales > Propionibacteriaceae > Propionicimonas. The sequence goes on along the minus strand of DAINOM010000055.1, from coordinate 8,245 downwards.
ATCCGCTTCCCCCGCTCGGCCGCCGCCTTGACCAGCTCGGCGGTGTACTCCACGAAGTAGGGGTTGAGCGCGTCCGCGACCACCAGGCCGAGCGTGTCGGTCGTGCCGCGACGCAGCGCCCGCGCACTGGCGTTGGGCCGGTAGCCCAGCAGCTCCATCGCCTCCCGGACGCGGGCGGCCGTCGCCGCCGCCACCGGACGGGGGCCGCTGTTCACCACGTAGCTCACGACCGCGGTGCTCACACCGGCGAGCCGGGCCACGTCCGCGCGGGTCGCGGGCGCACGCCAGCCGGGTTCCCGCGCCGCGCTCCTGGCCGGCGGGAACAACTCGGCTTCGTGTTGCGCTGGCACCGACCCTCCTTCGTCCTCGGTCAGCGAATCTACACCAATAGATAGAAGGGTTGCACGGTTCTCCACGGTTCGGCAAGCGTGATTTATTCGTTACCTCGACCTCTTGCGCTTCTGAACTCTACACGTGTAGCTTTTCCATCGTCAGCCGCCGGCTCCTCCTCGATTCGAGGTGGCGGAAGTCCCAAAGAGGGGAACGTGGTGAGTACGGAGACAGCGCAAGCAACAGCGAGGGCGACCCGCAGGGCCAACCGGTCGGCCGGGCGGACGTCCGCCGGTCGCAGCGAACTCAAGACCGCCCTGGTGTTCATCGCACCGGCGCTGGCCGGCTTCCTGGTCTTCTACCTCTACCCGACCATCCGGGGCTTCTACTTCAGCCTCACCCAGTACAACCTGCTGGGCACCCCGAAATGGATCGGCTTCGACAACTTCGCCCGGATCGGCAAGGACCCCCTGTTCTGGAACGCACTGTGGGTCACGGTCGAGTACGTCCTGCTGAACATCGGCTTCCAGACGGTGATCGCGATCCTGCTGGCCGTCCTGATGCAGCGGCTCACCCAGTCCACCCTGTTGCGGGGAGCCCTGCTCCTGCCCTGGCTGATCTCCAACGTGATCGCAGCCATGCTCTGGTTCTGGCTGCTCGACTACCAGATCGGCCTGGTCAACCAGGTCATCGAGTGGATGGGCCTGGGGAAGATCGCGTTCTTCGCCGACGAGTTCTGGGCCATCCCCACCATGGCCTTCGTGAACGTCTGGCGGCACATGGGCTACACCGCGCTGCTGGTGTTCGCCGGCATGCAGACGATCCCCCGCTACGTCTACGAGGCGGCGGCGATCGACGGCAGCTCGGAGTGGACGTCGTTCTGGCGGATGACCCTGCCACTGCTGCGTCCGGTGCTCGCGATGATCCTCGTGATCACCGTGACGGGTTCGTTCCAGGTCTTCGACACCGTCGCGGTGACCACCCGCGGCGGACCCGTCAACGTCACCCGGGTGATGCAGTACTACATCTACCAGAAGGCCTTCGGGGAGGGGCAGTTCGGCTACGGCAGCGCCCTCGCCGTGATCCTGTTCGCGATCCTGGCCGTCCTGGCCGCCCTCCAGCTCCGCCTGCTGCGTGCCGGCGAATCCGATCTCGCGTGAGGACCAAGACCATGGCAACCATCGAAGCACGCGCGCTCGCCAACGCGGAGAGCCGGCGTCGCCGCCGCAACCTCGAGCCGGGCCGGATCGCCGCCTGGGTCGTGATGATCCTGTTCCTCGCGCTGACGATCTTCCCGTTCCTGTGGATGCTCCGGACGGCGTTCTCGACCACGCGCTCGCTGCCGTCCGAGCCCGGCTCACTGCTCCCGGTGGACTTCACCTGGGGCGCCTTCCAGCGCGTCCTCGGACTGGGCACCCAGGAGCAGGCCATCGCCGAGGGCGGGTCCGGCGCATCGGTGAACTTCTGGCTCTACCTGCGCAACTCGGTGTTCTACGCCGGGGCGGTGACGCTGGGCCAGGTGTTCTTCTGCGCGATGGCCGCCTACGCCTTCGCCCGGCTGCGCTGGCCCGGACGCAACATCGTGTTCGGGATCTTCCTCGGCGCCCTGCTGGTGCCCCCGATCTTCACCAGCCTGCCCAACTTCGTCCTGATCAAGAACCTGGGGCTGCTGAACACCTTCCCGGGCATGATCCTGCCGACCTTCCTGATGACCCCGTTCGCGATCTTCTTCCTGCGCCAGTTCTTCCTCGGGATCAGTCGGGAGATCGAAGAGTCCGCCGCCCTGGACGGGGCCGGGCCGTGGCGCACATTCTTCCGGATCATCCTGCCGATGAGCACCGCACCGGTGACCACGCTGGCGATCCTGACCTTCATCCAGACCTGGAACGACTACTTCTGGCCGCTCCTGGTCGGCAACACCGACCAGACCAAGGTGCTCACGGTCGCCCTGGGGGTGTTCCGGTCCCAGACCCCGGCCGGATCCCCGGACTGGGCCGGGCTGATGGCCGCCACCCTGCTCACCGCCCTGCCGGTCCTCCTCCTGTTCTTCGCGTTCGCCCGGAAGATCATCGATTCGATCGGCTACTCCGGCGTGAAGTAACCCACCCCACCACAGAGTTCCGTCGGCCCGGGAGGCACCCCGGGCCGACGGGAAGAACGACACCGACAACCACTCCATCGCCCAACGAAAGGTTCCTCATGTCCAGATTCACCAGGCGCAAGGCGGGCGCGGCCATCGCGGCGTTCGCAGCGCTCACCCTCTCACTCACCGCCTGCTCGGGCGAATCCACCTCGAGCGGCTCGGCCGCCGGCGGCGACGCGTCCGGCGAGATCAGCTACTGGCTGTGGGACAGCAACCAGCAGCCGGTCTACCAGCAGTGCGCGGACGCGTTCCACACCGCCAACCCCGACATCACGGTCAAGATCACCCAGTACAGCTGGGACGACTACTGGACCAACGTGACCAACGGCTTCGTCGCGGGTACCGCCCCGGACGTGTTCACCGACCACCTCTCCAAATACCCTGAGTTCGTCACCCAGGGCCAGCTCGAGCCGCTGGACGACTACCTGTCCGCGGACGGCGTGAAGACCGACATCTACCAGCCCGGCCTCGCCGACCTGTGGGTGGGCCAGGACGGCAAGCGCTACGGCCTGCCCAAGGACTTCGACACCGTCGCGATCTTCTACAACAAGAAGCTGGTCGCGGACGCGGGGGTGGCCGAGGCCGACCTGCAGAACCTGACCTGGAACCCGACCGACGGCGGCACCTACGAGAAGCTGATCGCCCACCTGACCGTCGACGCCAACGGCAAGCGCGGTGACGAGGCCGGCTTCGACAAGACCAAGGTGAAGGTCTACGGCCTGGGCCTGGACGGCGGCTCCGGCGGCGGCAACGGCCAGACGCAGTGGAGCATGTACACCGGCACCACCGGCTGGACCGTCACCGACAAGAACCCGTGGGGCTCGCACTACAACTACGACAAGCCCGAGTTCCAGGGCACCATCGCCTGGATGCGCTCCCTGATCGAGAAGGGCTACGCCCCCACCATCGAGGCCGTCACCGGGCAGAGCTCCGGCGACATCTTCGGCGCCGGCAAGTACGCGATGATCACCAACGGCTCGTGGATGATCAACCAGATGTTCGGCTACAAGGGCATCGAGACCGGCCTCGCACCGACGCCGGCCGGCCCGAGCGGCAAGCGCTCCAGTATGTACAACGGCCTCGCCGACTCCGTCTGGACGGGCTCGAAGAACAAGGCCGCCGCCATCAAGTGGGTGGAGTTCCTCGGCTCCGCCGCCTGCCAGGACATCATCGGCAAGTCCGGCGTGGTCTTCCCGGCGATCCCGAGCGGCACCGATCTCGCCGGCACGGCGTTCAAGGCCAAGGGCATCGACGTCGAGTCGTCGTTCCTCGTGCACGTGAAGGACGGCACGACGTTCCTGTTCCCGATCACCGACCACGCCTCGCAGATCACCAACATCATGCAGCCCGCGGTCGATGCGGTGATGACCGGCAAGGCCCAGGCCGACTCGCTGACCGCCGCGAACGAGCAGGTCAACCAGCTGTTCGCCGGCTAGGCACTCGCCCAAGGTGGACCGAAACCGTCGATGACGGCGGTTTCGGTCCACCTTGGCGTCTCGGACCGGGCTAGGGTGCGGAGGTGGCCGAGAGCACAACGCGGACGGAGCGGACGGGACCGGCGCAGCCGCGGCTCACCGCTGTCCGGCCGGGGGCGCTCGTGGCGGCCGATCCCGCCGAGGTGAGGGACGGCGATGCCGACCTCGACGACACCGAGATCCGGGAGCTGAGCGCGGACACGCTCGTCTGGAGCGGCCGTCGGCGGCTCGGCTCGTCCCGCGTGACGCAGCTGGCGGTGACGAAGTGGTCCGCGGCGGGCGCGTCCATCGTCGGTTCGATCCTCGAGGACGTGTCGGTGGTCGCGCTGGCCGCCCGCGAGTCGTCGTGGTGGAACGTCGAGATCGGGCAGAGCCGGATCGGGTCCGCCGAGCTGTACGACAGCATGTGGCGCAGCGTCCGGTTCTCGCACTGCAAGCTGGGCTACCTCAACCTGCGGGGTGCGAAGCTCACCGACGTGGTCTTCGCCGACTGCGTGATCGACGAACTCGACCTCGGTCGCGCGACCGCGAACCGGGTCGCCTTCCCCGGCACGAGGATCGGCCGACTCGAACCGACCGGCGCCACCCTCACCGACGTCGACCTCAGGGGCGCGGCGCTGGCCGAACTCGGCGACCTGACCGGCCTGCGCGGTGCCAGCATCACGTTCGACCAGCTCCTCGACCTCGCCCCGGCGCTGGCGGCAGGCATCGGCATCCGGATCGAGTGACCGGCCGAGGGTCCGTGCTACGCCAGCAGCGTTGTCCCGGCGGTGGGTGGGCCACCACCGGGTCCCCGCTACGCCAGTGTCGTTATGGCCGCACCTCCACCGGCCCAATACGACAGTGGCGTAGCACGGACCTCGCGGCAGGCCCGACACCGTGCTGAAAACGACACTGGCGTGGCACGAACCTCAGTACAGGCCCAGTTCGCGAGCCACCCGCTCCACCACGAGTGCGGGGTGCGCCATGATCTCCTTGCCCAGCCAGCGGACGACGCGGTAGTCCAGCCGCCGCAGCAACTCCTCCCGCTCTCGCTCGTGCACCACTGCATCGCTGCCCTCGTACTTCCCGGCGCCATCGGCCTCGCCGATCAGCCGCTGCTCCGGCCACAGGAAGTCGGGATAGAAGGTGCCGAACGAGGTCCGGATCGGCTCCTGGCACAGCGGGCGCGGCAGCCCGGCCAGTTCGAAGTGGCCGGCCGACAACGACTCGATGGCCGATTCCCGGCTCGGCTCGACGAGTGCGATGGCGGGCTGGAGCCGTCGACTGCGAATGGTCAGGGCGGCGTCCGAGAGCAGTTCGCGCGCGGCCGCGACGTGCTGGGGGTTGCGGTAGTCCCGCCGCCGGGCCTGCGCGACGAATCCTTCGCACGCCAGCCGCGCGGCCCAGTCGAGCAGGACCAGCGCCTCGGGCAGCGCCTGTCCGTCCGCGAGGTCGACCGCCGTCCTGGCCGCCGTCGTGACGCGGCACCCCTCGGCATCCCGCACCACTTGCGACACCGGCAGGGAGCCGAGGTGGTGGGTGACGCCATTGCGCGAGCGGCGGGCACCGGCAACCCGGGTGAGGTGGACCCCTTCGGAGGGCCAGTCCCCGAAGCCGGGGTGCGGGAACCCCCACAGCGACGCGGCCGACGCATGGCTGATCACGGCAGCCGGATGCAGCACCTGTTCCGCACGGGCGAGCACGACCTGCTGGTCCCGCGCCTCGTCGGGCCACTGGGCAGCGGCCAGGTAGACGTCCGGGCGCAGCCGCAGCAGCATCCCGGCGGCGACCTGCGTGCGCAGCATCGACGTGGTGACGCCGCTCGCCCTCAGTTCTGCGCCCGGGGTGGGGGTGGTCGGCAGGATCCAGGGACGGGGTGTTCGCACCCGCCAAGGCTGGGGCACCGGAGCGCACCGGCGGAACCCCTCCATACAGAAGTTGTGGATAACTCGTCCGCGACGGCGGGGCCCCGCCCGGGTCGGTCGACCTCGAGGCGGGTGGCGGAAAAGGGGGTCTGTCCCCGTCTTCCACCGTTTCCGCCCACCGACGGGCAAGATGGAGGCACCACCCCACACGGAGGTAGCCATGACGACACCGCGGACCCGGCTCGTCCCCGCCGGGCGCGACGAGGCGCTGCGCTCCCGCGACCCGAACGCGGCGCTCGCGGCCGGCCTGCGACCGGCGGAGGTCGACCTGGCCGAGCGGTGCGCGCGCACCGGCCGGCGGGTGGCGGACGCCCGCGCCTGGCACCCCTGGATGATGCTGCTGCGGGCACCCTGGTACCTCATCGCAGCCACCGTCGGCGTACCGCTCATCCTGATCCTGGTGGTCACGGTCGCCGCACCCGGCGCCGTGAACGCGGTGATGCCCCTGATCTCCGCGCTCGCGCTCCTCGCCCCGGCGCTCTGGTCGGCCAACCTGGTCGCGTCGTGGTTCGTGCCGAACGTCCTGAAGGCCGTCGACAGCGCGACCACCACTCGCGTGGAGGGCTACTGGTCGCGGGCGGTGCGCGCGGTGATCGAGGTCGAGCAGCGGCTCGGCCCGGAGGCGGCCGCCACGTTCGACGACACCCTTGCCGCCCTGCACGACGACGCCGTCCGGCTGGCCGACGGCGACGCCCTGTGGCTGAAACTCAACGGGCCGACCACCTCCGACCCCGAACTGGCCGGGCTGCGCCACCGGGTCGAGACGCGGGTGCAGGAGATCACCACCGCCGCGGTCCGGATGATCTCCCCGAGCCCGGCGCAGCTGGAGGCCCGGCCGGTCGAATGGCACCCCGCGGGCGAGCAGCCGGTGGTCGCCGAGCCCTCGCCGGAACTCCTGAACGAGACCGACCTGCGCTGATCCGGAACCCCCGCTGCTCAGCATGTGGTGAATAGCAGGCATTGATAACGCTCTGATTACGCTTGTCGCTGGCCGATCCAGCGCTCTTCGGTGCGCCGAAACGGCGTGCTAGATTACGCAAACCCGCGAGGGTGGACGGACAGCAGTGTGACGGTCCAGGCGCTCGGGTGAGAAGAGGGATTCCGGATGGCAGACATCACCGCCGTCGACGCACGCGACGGCGCGGTCCCGATCGCCGGGCGCACCCCGTGGCAGATCACGCGGTCACGACTGGTCCGGGACAAGGTCACCATGGTCGCCCTCGGCGCAGCCATCTTCTTCGTGCTGCTCGCGGCCCTCGCCCCGCTGATGACCCAGCTCGGCTGGATCGATCCCTACAGCTCCAACACCGACCTCCTGGGCGGCCTCGGCTCACTGCCGAAGGGCCCGATGGGCGGCGTCTCCGCCTCGCACTGGATGGGCGTCGAGCCCGGCACCGGACGGGACATCTTCTCCCGCGTGATCTCCGGCCTCACGGTCTCGCTGACGGTCGCCACGCTCGCGGTCCTGGTGTCCGTGGTGGTCGGCGTGGTCATCGGCATCGTCTCCGGGACGGCCGGCGGCCGCGTCGACTGGCTGTTCTCCCGGGTGATCGACTTCGTCCTCAGCTTCCCCCAGACCCTGATGCTGATCGCCCTGTCGACCATCGTGATCGACATCCTCCAGGCGGCCATGGGGGTCGAGCGGACGCCGGCGTCCATGGTCTTCATGATCATCGTGATGGGCTTCTTCGGCTGGCCCTACTTCGCCCGGATCATCCGCGGCCAGGTGCTCTCGCTCAAGGAGCGGGAGTTCGTCGAGGCGGCCCGCTCACTGGGCGCCGGACGCGTCCGGATCTACTTCACCGAGCTGCTGCCCCACCTGTGGGCGCCGATCCTGGTGTACACCACGCTGATCATGCCGCAGAACATCGCCACCGAAGCCGCGCTGGGCTTCCTGGGCGTCGGCATCCAGGCACCCACCCCTTCCTTCGGCTCGATCCTCAACGACTCGGTGCACTACGCCACCTCGGATCCGGCCTACTTCATCTTCCCGGGCGTCACCCTGTTCCTGGTGGTGCTCGCGTTCAACCTGCTCGGCGACGGTCTTCGCGACGCCCTTGACCCCAAGGCGGACCGCCAGTGACCCCGGGCAGCCCTCACATGAACTCCGCAACAACGACAAAGGAGAATCCATGAAGCGCATCAAGATCGTCGCGGGTGTCGCGACGACCCTGGCGCTGGCACTCGCGGCCAGCGCCTGCGGTGGTGGTGGCACCACCGGCGGTGGCGGTGACTCGACGCAGGCCGCCGGAGCGGCCAGCGCCGGCGGCACCCTCAACATCCTGTCCGGCACGCCGGTCGAGCACTGGGACCCCCAGCGGGTCTACGTCGGCCTCAACATCGAGTACGGCAACCGGATGTTCACCCGGACGCTGACCACCTTCGGCCCC
>DAINOM010000054.1:0-19695 GCA_036735445.1 Propionicimonas sp. | reverse complement strand
GTCCGACTGCTCGGCTCCTGACTCGATCAGCAAGGGGAACGCCGCCTACGTGGCAGTGTCTTTCGACGGGGCCGACTTCGGCGGCACGCTGCGGTACCAGCTGCAGGACGCGAACTGGAACGAGCTGGGAACGGTCAAGCTGAAGATCCGCTGACCCCTATCGCCGTTCGATTGTCCGCTAGATAATGGGCTGCTGGCTGCTGGCTGCTGGCTGCTGGCTGCTGGCTGCTGGCTGCTGGCTGCTGGTTGCTGGGACTGGCGTTGGGCCCACTACCCAGCGCGCTCAGGATTGGCGCGCAGGGCTAGCGTCTGGGAGCCGCCGGGTTGGAGGTCGGGGCACTCGGCCCGGCACAAGCTGGTCGTGGTGCGTCTGGTGTGGCCGTCCGGGGGAGGAGGGGCTCGTTCGCGATCCGTTTGCAGTCCCGGGACATGTCCGTCTGCACGAGCGGGGGGCTGAGGATATCCCTGCGCGACGGGTCTCCACCCGGAAGGCCCGCCCGGCTACAGACCGTGGCGGGACACCAACCACAACGGGATCGCGTGCGGGTGATCTTGCCTCAGCAAGACCCGTCTGACTAGGCGTTCGACACCAAGAATCGGAATGTCAGAGGGGGTGTCTAGCATGATTTCCATGGACGAACTGGAGTTCCTGAGCGGTCGCGAGACCCTGGCGTTCCTGCGTGCGTCCTTCGACGATCAGGTGGCTGCCGAGGTGCGCCAGCTGCTGGCGCTGTGCCACCTCGCCGACCTCCATCGCGGGCTCGACGAGCACCAGGTGATCCACGGCATCTCCGGGCTCGCCGACGACGAGATCCGCCGCCGCGAGCGCTCCGTCCGCGTCGGTGCGGACGGCACCGCGCCGGTCGCCGAATGGCTGGCCCTCGAGATCGGGCCGATGCTCGGCATCACGCCCCTGGCTGCGGGGTTGATGCTCGCCGACGTGCTCAACCTGCGTGATCGGCATCCCCGGCTGTGGACCGCCGTGCAGGCCGGACGGCTCCGGTTCTGGCAGGCCAAACAGATCACTCGCCGCTGCGCGTCCGCCGGCCTTCCGCTCGATGCGGCCAAGGTCGTCGACGAACAGCTCGCGGACGTCGTCGAGCGGCTGCCCTGGGGACGCGTCCTCAACCTGCTGGACGGCCTGATCGTCGCCGCCGATCCCGAACTCGCCGCCCGCCGCGAGGAAGCGGCCCGGCAGGCGCGCTTCGTCCACCGCGCCAAGACCGTCACCGACGGCGTCGCCACAGTCATCGCCCGCGTCGGCGTCGGCGACGCCCTCCGCTTCGAAGCCATGGTGAACCGTGTCGCCGACGTCCTCGCCCAGAACGGCGACGCCGACGACCACGACCTGCGCTGCGCCCGCGCCTTCGGCCTGCTCGCCACCCCCGCCCGCGCACTCGCGCTCCTGCAGTCCGCCGCCCGGACCACCAGGGCCGAGGACGTCCCGCCGCCCGGCGACGAACCCCACGGCTGCGACGGCCACCTCTGCGGAACCATCACGGTCAAGCCCGGCCGGTTGCTGCCCCGCACCACGCTTGTGGTGCACGTGAGCGACGAGTCCCTCTTCACCGGACGGGGCGTCGCCCGCATCCCCGGCGTCGGTCCCGTCGCCGTCGAGCGGCTGCGCGAGCTCCTCGCCGACTCCCGCGTCACCGTCCAGCCGGTCTTCCGGCCCGACGACGTCGCCCCGGTCGACAGCTACGAGATCCCTGCGCGCATGCGCGCGGCGGTCCTGCTGCGGGATCCGGTCGAGATATTCCCGTTCAGCTCGCGTCGCTCGTCCGGGCTCGACCTGGACCACACCCTGCCCTACGACCACGGCCCGGGCGCCCCACCCGGACAGACCCGAACCGACAACCTCGGCCCCCTCTCCCGTCGCCCGCACCGCGCCAAGACGCACGGCGGCTGGAGGGTTGTGCAGCGACGCCCGGGCACCTTCGAGTGGATGTCGCCCTACGGCTTCCGCTACCTCGTCGGACCACACGGCACCATCGCGCTCGAACGGTCCCTGCTCGAGTGGAGGCGGCGGACGCCCTACGACGGCTGCGCCGAGTACGACGAGGTTGCCTGACCCGCGCACAGCTGTCACTTGTGGCACCTGCTGCCGGGTCTGGCACGCTTGATCCCGTGAGCCGACACTTCGCGTCCCCGTCCGAGCCATGGTTCCGCCTCGGCAGCCTCGAGGTGTCGACCGTCGTCCTGGTGTGCCTGCTCGGCGTTGCCTCCGGGATCGCCTGGGTCGTGATGCCCGACCTCCCCGACCTCCTCTTCTTCCACCCCTGGCTGGTTGGGGCCGGCGAGGTCTGGCGCGTCGTCACCTGGCCGTTCGCCAACACCATCTGGGTCCTGATCACCGCGCTCATCCTGTGGTACTTCGGCTCCGAACTGGAGCGCATCCTCGGCCGCACCCGCATGCTCTGGCTCCTGCTCGGCACCTGGGCCAGCCTGACCGTCGCGTCCACGCTCGTCACCCTGCTGCCCGGGCTCACCGGCTCCAGCCTCGCCGGCCTCGACCTCCTCCAGTTCGCCGTGCTCCTGCTGTGGATCGCCGAGTACCCCAACCGCCCCTTCTTCTTCGGCATCCCCGCATGGGTCTTCGGCACCATCATCGTCGCCGTCCAGGCCCTCAGCATGGTCGCCGGACGCGCCTTCGGCTCCCTCCTCAGCCTCGTGTTCAGCCTCGTCTTCGTCGCGATGATGGCCCGCCGCTTCGGCCTGCTCAGCGCCTACGAATGGATCCCCGGACGCCCCGGCACCCGACCCGCCGCACCACCGCGGACGCGACCCGTCCCCCGCTCCGAGGTCCGGCGCGAACAGCAACGCATGACCGACCGCGAACAGCTGGACGCCCTCCTCGACCAGATCAACGACCACGGCATCCAGAGCCTCACCGACGCCCAGCGCCGCGAACTCATGCGGCTGCGCGACCGGCTGCGGAAGGGCTGACCGTCAGCTCGACCGACCGGCTTCCCGCAACTCGGCCCGCAGCGCAGCGACCTCCCGGGTCAGCAGTTCGACCTGCGCCCTCGTCGCGGCCTCCTCGGTCTCCGTCACCTCGCTGACCCGCTGCACGAGCCAGGAAGCGATCGTCGCCGTCACCACACCCAGCAGCGCGATCCCGCCCACCATCAGTCCCGCCGCGACCACCCGTCCCGTCACCGTGACCGGGTACGCGTCCCCGTACCCCACCGTGGTGATCGTCGACAGCGCCCACCAGAACCCGTCGCCCAGGCTCGTGATCGTCGCTCCCGGCTCGCCACGCTCGGCCTCGGTGATCGCCAGCGCACCCACCGTGACCAGCAGCAACGTCGCCCCCACCGTGTACACGACCACCCTGCCGCGCAGCTCCTGCGTTCCCGTGCGGTGCAGGATCGAGAGCAGTGCGAGCAGCCGCACCAGCCTCAGCGGACGCAGCAACGGCAGCGCCACCACGGCGAGGTCCAGCAGGTTCGACTTCACGAACGGCCACTTCAGCGGTGCCATCCCGAAGCGGATCACGTAGTCGGCAGCGAACACCGCCCACGCCGCCCAAACCACCAGTTCGCACCCGTCGGCCACGGTGCGGGGGAGATCCGGCGCCGCGATCGGCAGCGCGTAGGCCACGAGGAACACCAAGGCGGTGACGGTGAGCGGCCACTCCATGGCCTGCTCCCAGCGTGCGGTTCGGTCCATGGAGGAACGCTAGGGCCGCGGACGGGTCGTGCGCGCGGGTTTGGCGGCCCTTCGTGGCTCTCGCTGGCGCCCGCTCCTCAGGGATGTCCGGGGCGGCCTCGACACCCTCGACCAGCGGCTGGGGGGCTCGACCATCGCGTCATTCAACGATTGACTCAGAGTCAAGTTGACTGCGAGGCTGCACGCGTAGTCCTGTGCCCTCGAACCCCGGAGAACAAGGAGTTCTACATGCGCTCGCTAACCAAAGGCAAGAGCAGTCTGGTTGCAGTCGTCTCACTGGCATTCGTCATCACCAGCAGTCAGCTAGCGGCTCCCGCCCACGCCGAAGGCCTGCCGACCCCACCACCTCCGACCGCCACAGCGTCAGCGAGTTCTGACGCCGGTGCGTCGCATGACGCTGCCGCCATCGCGCGGGTTGCGCATGGTTATCGCGCCGGCGACGCTGCCACCGCGGCAGACCTGGCCGAAGTGGCTTCAGCTACCGATGCCATCGCCCTGACCGAGACCAGGAGCGGGCTGAAAGCCGAGGGCGAAAACGGCACTGATGTCACGGTCAGTACGGGCGACGGCGTGATCGTGTCCGCAGCCGGTGCGCCCGACATCGGGATCAGTGTGGCCGGGGAGGCCGACAGCGCCAAGCTTGTCGATGGAGTCCTGGTGGAGACGGGTATCGCGCCGAGTATCGATGTTGTCACCCGGGCAACGGAAGACGGGGCTCAGGTCGTGGCCATCCTTGCGGATGAACGTGCTCCGGAGGCTCTTGGCTTCGAGCTGGCCGTGCCCAAGAGCGCCACCTTGGAGAAGAAGAGGGACGGGTCACTGAGCGTCATGGCTCCGATGACCATGGAGATCCCGGATCAGAGTGCCGCTCGCCGATACCAGTCCGAAGTCGAGGCAGTCCTCGCAGATGGCAGGGGCGGAGGTGTCAGCGATGAGCAGCGAGCAAGACTCGCTCGCATCAAGCTCCCATCCACGCACAAGGTGACAAGAGTTCGAGAGCTCGCGAGGCTGGCGGCGCCTTGGGCCGTCGATGCGGGCGGCAAGCACCTCAGTACTCACTATGAGGTTGTTGGAACAACGGTCCGGCAGATCGTCGACAGGGACTCCAGCACGGTTTACCCAGTCACGGTCGATCCGAGAGTCCGGGTGGCGTGGTACGGCTGGTCTGTGGACTTCAGCAGGAGCGACACCCTGTTCCTCGGTGCGGGCGCTGTTGGATGTGACAAGGTCACTGCCAAGTCACCGCCTGGGGTAGGCCGGGCCATTCAGCTCTACTGCGCCTTCCTCACCGGCTGGGCGGCTTTGGCCATCGCTCAGGGCAAGTGCATTTCAGCCAAGCTTTTCAACCCCTATATGTGGGCACCGTGGATCTCCAAGTGCTACGCCTAGACGAGGAGGGGCTTCGTGGCTGTTCTGCTCTGGGTGGTCATGCTGGTGCTGGCCGCCGTGGCGTGGTTCCTCCGTCGTGGGCGCGCAAGTCGGCCGCTGCAAATCGCCTTCGCCACGGTCGAAGCCGCGTTCTCAATCTGGGTCGTCCTCACCCAACTGCAGGTTGTCGGTGTCTGGTGGCTGGTCGTGACCGTCGCGCTGTCGCTCGTTGTCGCGTTCTGGGGCGACTCCCAAGCCAAGGGTGAAGCAAAAGACCCGTCGTGATCTTCGCTCCTCGGAGCTCAGGCGGGCGGCGTCCCGTCACCGAAGGGACGGCCGCCGAGGGCCTCGCGGCCGTGCTCGGTCAGCCAGCCGGAGAGGTCGGGGCCCTTCGGGACGATGCCGGTCGGATTGATGTCGTGGTGGACGACGTAGTAGTGGGTCTTGATCTGGTCGAAGTCCACGGTGTCGCCGAAACCGGGCGTCTGGAACAGGTCCCGCGCGTAGCCCCACAGCGCCGGCATCTCGGTGAGCTTGTTCCGGTTGCACTTGAAGTGGCCGTGGTACACCGGGTCGAAGCGCACCAGCGTCGTGAACAGCCGCACGTCCGCCTCCGTGATCTGGTCGCCCACCAGGTAGCGCCGCTCCGACAGGCGCGCCTCCAGCCGGTCCAGCGCGGCGAACAGCCGGTCGTACGCCCGCTCGTACGACTCCTGCTGCCCGGCGAACCCGCACCGGTACACCCCGTTGTTCACCTCCGGGTAGACCCACGAGTTCACCTCGTCGATCTCGTCCCGCAACCGCTCCGGATACAGGTCTGGCGCACCCTCGCGGTGGAACGCCGTCCACTCGGTCTCGAAGTCGATCGTGATGGACGGGAAGTCGTTCGTGACCACCTTCCCGGACGGCACGTCCACGATCGCCGGCACCGTGATGCCCTTCGGATAGTCCGGGAACCTCCTGAAGTACGCCTGCTGCAGCCGCTCGATGCCCAGCACCGGATCCACGCCGCCCGGGTCGAGGTCGAACGTCCACGACCTCTCGTCGTGCGTCGGACCGCACAGTCCCAGGCTGATCGCGTCCTCCAGCCCCAGCAGCCGCCGCACCATGATCGCCCGGCTCGCCCACGGACACGCCCGCGCCGCCACCAGCCGGTACCGTCCCGCCTCCACCGGCCAGCCGTCCCGCGCGTCCCTGGTGATCCGGTCGGGGATGTAGTTCGTGTCTCGGGTGAACTCGGGTTCCACATAGCCCTTCGCCATGGGTTCAGCTATACCCGGTCGGGGCGGATCGGGCCAGGGGCCCTTCGTGACGCCGCTCGTTCCTCGCGGCTCCTCAGGGGGCGGTCTGTGGGGAGGCCTAGGGACCGTTCTGCAGGAGGCACGCCGCAGCGCCCGCGCGGACGGCGGCGGCGACCGCGTCGAGGCTGGACGTGCGCAGCGCCCACTGCTGCCAGAACAGGCCCACGTCGACCGGACGCAGCACCGACCCGGGCAGTTCGGCGAGGTCGACGCCGGCCCAGGACCGGCGTTCGAGGTCGGGCAGCATGCCCCAGCCGTAGCCGTGCCGGACCGCCTCCGAGAACTGCGTGCTCGCCGGCACGGTGTGCGCGGGCGGCGCATCCGCCGGCACCCCGGTCTCGACGAGCCGGTCGGTCTGCAGGTGGTCCCGCGCATCGAACACCACGACCGGCGCTCGCGCGAGCGCCTCGGGAGTGACCCCGTCCGCGAACCACCGCTGGACGAACCCCTCCGCGGCCATCGGGCGGTAGCGCATCGCCCCGAGCGCTTCGACCGTGCAGCCCTGCACCGCCGTCCGCTGGCTCGTGATCGCCGCCATCGCCGTACCGTCGCGCAGCAGCTCGGTGGTGTGCTCCTGGTCCTCACGCAGGAACGTGAGCCGCACCTCGGCCGCGACCGGAGCGAGCGCCGGCAGCGTCCACGTGGCCAGCGAGTCCGCGTTCACCGCGAGCCGGACCTCCGGCAGGTGCGCCTCCGACCCGGCCAGCGCCACGTCCGCGTCCCTGGCGAGCGCGGCGATCTGGCGCGCCAGTCGCAGCACGGGCTGGCCCGCGTCCGTCGCCACCGCCGGACGGCTGCGCCGCAACAGCACCGCGCCCACCGACCGCTCCAGCGACTTCAGCCGCTGGCTGACCGCGGACGGGGTGACGTGCAGCGCGGCCGCCGCCGCCTCCAGCGTGCCGTGGTCGACCACGGCAGCGAACGCCCGCAGCTGGGCGAGATCCCACTCCACACAGCAAAGTTAAGCACAGCTAATGAAGCCTGAGAAACATTCGCTGGACTGAACAAGACGGAGCGCCTAGGTTCGATCCCGTGCTCACCACCGCCCTCTCCGGCTTCGGCTTCGGTGCCGGACTCATCGTCGCTATCGGCGCCCAGAATGCCTATGTGATGCGACAGGGCCTGCGGCGCGAGCACGTCGGCGTCGTGGTCGCCATCTGCGTCCTCAGCGACATCCTGCTGATCGGCCTCGGCACCGCCGGCGTCGGGGCCGTCATCGCCACGCACCCCGCCGTCCTCGTCACGGTCACCGTCGCCGGCAGCGCCGTGCTGCTCTGGTACGCGGTCACCGCGCTACGGCGCGCCCTCCGTCCACAGGCCCTGGTGGCGGACGGGACGGGCGCCGGGACCGGTCGCCTGGCCCAGGTCGCGCTGACGGCCGTCGCCCTGACCTGGCTGAACCCGCACGTGTACCTCGACACGCTCGTCCTGCTGGGCTCGGTCGCCTCCACGCACGCCGCGCCGTGGGCCTTCGCCGCCGGGGCGATGGTGGCCAGCCTGGCCTGGTTCTCCGGGCTCGGCTTCGGCGCCCGCGCGCTGCGTCCGCTGTTCGCGAAGCCGGTCGCCTGGCGCGTGTTCGACCTCTGCGTCGCCGCGGTGATGGTGGCCGTGGCCGCCGGGCTGCTGCTCAGCCTGCGCTGACGCCGGCCACGACGATCAGCCGCCGCAGACAGTCCCGATCTTCGTCATCTCCTCCTGGAACGCGGTCAGCGCGTCCGAGACGCCGGCGACCTTCGTCGGATCCTTGGTGACAGCCTCGATGGCGGCGACCATCTCCTTGGTCGCGGCCAGCGCCTTGTCGGCCTGCGCCCTGACCTCGGCGTTGTCCACCTTGGCGACCGCCTGCTCGAAGGTGTCCTTGAACCCCTGCAGGGCCTTGACGGCCTTCTGCGGGTCCGTCCCGATGTCAGACATCGCCTCCTGCATCGTGGTCGCGGACTCGTTCATCGTCGTGCCGCGACCTCCTGCAGGGTCCGGGCGACGTCGGCGTCGAGGCCGCCGGTGAAGGTGTTTCCCACCGGGCTCTTGCCGAAGATCGTGGCGTAGGCGACGCAGCCGGCCAGGTACGTCCCCTCCTTCGTCGGGTGGCCGTCCTGCACGTTCAGCGTGATCCGGGGATGCGCGGCCAGCGACCGGCCGAACGCCGTGCCCGCCGGGATGACCTTCGCGTTCGCCCTGCGTCCGGCGTTCCGGTAGGCCGACTCCAGCGCCGCCGTGGTCACCCCCGCGCTGTCGGGACGCGCCCAGGTCATCAGCAGCAGCGGGAACGCACCGGTCTTGCGCGCCTCGGCGGACAGCTTGGTTGCGGCCGTGGTGAAGACGCCCGCGGACCAGACCGAGTACTGGCTCTGCTCCTGCAGCACCACGCGGTTCCACCCGCCCTGCCGCAGCGTGTCCATCGTCGAGGCGTCGGCCAGGTGGTCGATCAGGCGGTAGCCGCCCGGGGCCGCGCTGCCGACCTGCGTGCGTGGCGCGAGGCCGTGCAGCACCTGCTCGACGCCGCCGTTGAAGGACGTGAAGCTGTTGCCGATGAACAGCACCTTGAGTTCGGGGGTGTCGGCGTCGCCGATCTGCGCGCAACCACCCACCAGCGTCGAGGCGAGCACGGCGAGGCCGACCAGCAGGCAGCGCCACCTCTTCGTCCGCACAGCCGAAACCTACCGCCCGTCGCGCGGGTCCGCGGGCTCAGCGCGCCAACGCCCGGACGGTCTCGACCGTGTCAGCCTCCCCGGCGAACTTGTCGTCCCGGTAGCGCACCACGCGCGCGAACCGCAGCGCCATGCCGCCCGGGTAGCGCGTCGACCGCTGGATGCCGTCGAACGCGACCTCGACCACCTGCTCGGGACGGACGAACACCACATGCCCCTCCCGCCGCGTCTCCAGCCCGAGGAACCGCTCGGTCTGCCAGGCCAGCATCTCGTCGGTCATGCCCTTGAACGTCTTGCCCAGCATCACGAACCCGCCGGACGCCGGGTCGCGCGCGCCCAGGTGGATGTTGGACAGCCAGCCACGGCGCCGTCCGCTGCCCCACTCGACGGCGAGGACCACCAGGTCGAGGGTGTGGACGGGCTTCACCTTCACCCACGCCGCGCCCCTGCGGCCGGCAGCGTACGCGGCGTCCAGGGACTTCAGCACCACCCCCTCGTGGCCTGCGGCGACGACGGTCGCGGAGAAGTCCTCGGCGGCGTCGAGGTCGGCGGTGACGAGCCGGGCCACCCGGAACTCCTCCGGCACCAGCGCGGCCAGTCGCTCGTGGCGGACGGCGGTCGGCTCGTCCACCAGGTCGAGGTCGTCGAGGTGCAGCAGGTCGAAGAAGAACGGGGTCAGCGCGCTGCCGACCGACGCCGTGTCCTGGAACAGCATCGGACGGCCGTCCGGCCGCAGCGCCAGCGCCTCGCCGTCCAGCACCAGGCGATCCGCCGGCAGCGCGGCCACGGCGGCCACCACCCCCGGCAGCCGGGCCGTGATGTCGTCCAGGCTGCGGCTGTACACCGCGATGTCGGAGCCATCCCGGTGCACCTGGATCCGGATGCCGTCCAGCTTCGCCTCGACCGCCACCGGCGTGCCCTCGCCCAGTCGGATGAGGCCGTCGGCGACCGTCGGCGCGCTGGACGCGAGCATCGGCAGCACCGGCCGGCCCACCTGCAGCGTGATCGCGGCGAGGGCGGCCTCCCCGCCGGCGCTGGCCGCCACCGCCACCACCGGGATCGAGCCGGCGAACATCGCCGCCCGCCGGACCTGCTCCAGCGGCACCTCGAACGCGAGCGCGATCGCCGGCAGCAACAGCCCCTCCAGCGCGCCCTGCCGGGTCTCCCCGGTGATCAGGCCGGCGAGGAACGCCTGCTCCGGCGCCGTCGCCGCGCTGAACAGTTCAGCCAGCAGCTGCTGTCGCGAACCCTGCGAGCCCGCGCCGGACAGCTGGCCCAGCTCCGCGAACGCCATGTCGGCCTCGGCGAGGCTCAGGCCGGGCCCGGTCGCCGGCTCGGGACGGGACATCACCGACCGCCAGCCCACTCCCGTCCTTCGCTGGCGCAGTGAGCCGGACAGGTAGTGGGCCGCGATCTCCAGGTCGTCACCCCGAGCCCGGGCGAGCGTCCTGGCCAGCGCGGCCACCTTCGCCGTCCGTGACCCGGTCGCGGCCACCTCCGCCGACGTCTCCACCACCTCGTTCAGCAGCATGTGCCCACTATCGATATCGCTGGTCGAGCTCGCGGTCCAGCGCTACTGCTTGACGATCCTTCCTTCCACGGCGGGGTTGACCGGGGAGTTGGCGGCGACGTAGTCGATGCTGACCTCGAGCAGGTCGTCACCGGGCTGGGCGACGTTCGTGGCCTGGGTGAAGACGGTGTAGCCGTCACCGCCGGTCCACATGAAGTCGTTGGTCACCAGCCGCACCTGGTCGGCGTCCCCGATCGGGGTCTCCGCGCCGCCGATGCCGTTCGGCGTCTTCCACATGCCCGTCACCTCCGGAGTGGTGCCGTCGCAGCTGTAGGTGGCCCGGATCCCCGAGACCTGCGGGAACCGGCCCGTGGCGATCGCCGCGTTGCAGACCGGCGAGAAGCCGTTCTCGAAGGCCTGTCGCAGCTGCGCGCCGGTCAGGGTGAGGATCACCGTCCGGTTGCCGAACGGCAGGACGGCGAACATCTCGCCCCAGGTGATCTCGCACGCCTGCTCACCCGCGCTCGGCGGCGAGCACAGCAGGTCCTGCCGCAGCCCGCCGGAGTTGGTGTAGGCCGCATCGACCCCCGGGTACTTCGCGCGCATCGCGTCCGCCACCAGGTTGCCCATCGCGGACTCGCTCAACCGGGTCGGGTCCCGCCGGATGTCCGCGACCTGCGTGCCGATCACCTGGTTGCGCAGCACCGCGGTCTGCTCGTTGGCGTCGTCCACGATGGCCTGGACGTCGGCACGCGCCTCGACCCCGAGGGTCTTCGCGACCCGGGTGGCTCCGCCGACCCACGCCACGTCCCCGTTCTTCACCATCATCTGTAGTACGGAGTATGACGCACCCGCGTTGATCCCTTCGGTGACCAGGATCCGTCCCCGCATCAGGTTCGAGATCCGGTGGGTGTGGCCCACGATCATCGCGTCCACGGTGGTCTTCTGCAGCTGGTCGGCGATGGTGAGGATCGGGCCGTCCCACGGCACGGCCTCGGTGTTGCCGGCGGCGTTCTGCCCGGACGCGGTCCCCTCGTGGATCACCACCACCTGGACGGTGACCCCGCGCTTGCGCAGCCGCTCGGACTCGGCCTTGATCCGCGGGCCCTCGTCGAGGAACTTCAGCCCCGCCGTCGCCCCGGCCGAGACGAGCTCCGGAGTGCCCTCAAGGGCCGCCCCGATCACGCCCACCCTCACGCCGTTCACCCGGAATACCACGGACGGGGTCACCCAACTCGGCGTCCGGCCGGTGGCGGCGTCCACGATGTTGGTGGCCAGGAACGGGAAGTGCGCGCGGGCCTGGTGGGCCTGCAGCCGGGCGACGCCGTAGTCGAACTCGTGGTTGCCGTAGGCCGTGGCGTCGAGCCCCCAGGCGTTCTCCACGTCGATCGTCGGCCTGTCCTCCAGCAGGGACGAGTTCGCCGGCGAGGCCCCGACGTTGTCGCCGCCGGCCAGGATCAGCTCCTGACCGGGGAGCCGCGCGGCCTCCTCGTCGAACATCGTCGCGAGTCGAGCCGCACCACCCACCGGTGAGGTGAGGCTGTTGTCGTACGTGCGGCTGGTCGCCTCGAGCTGGCCGTGGAAGTCGTTCAGCCCGATGATCGACACCGGCGTGTACCGCCCGCTCCCGGACACCGCCTTCCGCAGCACGGTGCCCTGGCTGTACTCGGGCTCCGGGATGCCGAGCAGGAACGACAGCGTCGGGGCGAGGTCGATGGAGCGCGCCGTGACGGTGCCGCGGCCCACGCCCTGGCCGCCGGCGATGAACGTGGCCCGCATGTTCGTGTTGCCGTCCAGGTCCTTCACGTCCGGCACGTAGCCGTGCTGGCCGAAGAAGCGGGACGGGGCCACGAGCGTCCCCGGCGTGGCGGCGTCGAACTGGTACGGCACGGCCGAGAACACCACCAGGTCGCCGGTCCGGGTGGGATGCGCCATGTCGGCCGTCGAGTTCGGCCCGTTCGGGATGTAGCGGGACTCCGCCTTGGTGAACGCCCGGTCGATGACCTGCCAGCCCTCGGCCTTGCCGTCACCGGTCCAGTCCTCGGTGTCCTTCAGCGCGAGGAAGGCGGCCTTGATCTGCGCGATCGTCGACGCCTCGTCCGCCACGGCGACCTGCTGCAGGCCGCCCGCCGGGTCGCGCCCGGCCAGGTTCAGGTAGATCTGGACGGTGCCGCCCGCCCAGCAGGCCTTCGCCTTGCCGATGGTCTCACCGGTGGCCGGACGGCAGTTGGAGGTCTGCGGCTTGCTCAGCAGCCCCAGGTCGACCAGCACCTTCGAGGCGTCGACCGCGAGGAACTGCGGCGCGAAGCCGTGGTCGGAGGCCACGAAGGTCGTCGGGTCGCGGCCGACCAGCGAGCGGGCCAGCTTCAGCGTCGCGTCCGCCTCGCGGTAGGCGGCCTTGAGGTAGCCCTCGCGCTGGGCCGCGCGGTGATCAGCCCTGTGGTCGAGGTTCACGTCGTCGTAGGCCGGGTTCCGGACCTCGTTGGGCAGCCGCTTGGTGACCAGTCCGAGGAACTGGTGGCTGAACTCGTCCGTCGTGGGGAAGCCGACCAGGAGCAGGTCCGGACGGTACTTCTTCGCGACGTAGGTCAGCATCGGCTGGTGGGCCTTCGACCACGCCAGCCCCTGCTCGACGTAGGTGTCCTCGGAGACGACCCCGGCCTCGACGACCGCGAAGTCGGCCGCGGTGGACGTGGGGAACTTCACCGCGAGGAACTCGGCGAAGTCGGTGAACCCGCCGTCACCCGACCAGTTCGGCCAGCTGGCGATCGCCCTGGTCACCGAGGTGTGGAACAGCCGCACCTTCGACAGGTCGGCCGACAGCGACTCCACCTTCACCAGGAAGCCGGCGGTCTTCCCGTCCAGGTCGCCGCCGGAGATCTTCACCTTCACGTCCGCCCACTGGCCCTTGCGCAGGTTGCCCACGGCGTCCGCGCCCGACCTGGTGGGGGAGAGCAGCACCTTGTCGTAGTCGGTGCGGTGGTTGTTCGTGCTGTCGTAGACGTAGGCGTTCAGGCCGTAGGAGTCGGTGCTGCCGTCCAGCACCCGCATCCGCAGTTCCTTCGCCGGGCTGTAGGACGCCGGCACGGCCGTCCAGCCGGTCGCGTCGGTCGGCGCGGCGCCGGGGAACGGGTCGAGGCCCGCGTAGCCGTCCGGGTGGTCGAACTGCACGCCGAGCGAGCGGATCATGGCCGCGTCGTCCCAGAGCTGGTCCTCGCCGGTGCCGATGAAGTTGGTGGTCACGCCGCGGCCGGAGTGGAAGGTGCGGTAGTCGATCGTCGGACCGTTGATGGACGCCTCACGTCCGCCGGCCCACTCCACCTGTGCGACCTTCAGGCCGCCGCGCTCCGCGGACTGGGCGATCGACTCCACCTGCAGCGTCCCGGGGTCGAAGGCGGCGACGCGGCTGGTGAACGCCGCGCCGTTGCTGTGGAAGGTGTTGTTGGTCGAGCCGGCCACTCCCGGCCACGCCCCGGTGGCGAGGGTGTACCAGCCGGCGCCGGTGTTCAGCGGCGCCTGGGTGAGCAGCCCGTTGCCGGACGCCTTCACGCCACTGCGCAGCAGTGAGCGCATCGTGGGCAGCTGGCCCTGCGCGGCATACCGCTCGACGATGTCCTGGCGCATGCCGTCCGCGGCGAAGAACACCGCCTTGCCGGCGCTGCCGTCGGGATGGCCCGCGGGGTGGCCGGCCGGGGCCACCAGCGCCGCGGGCGTCGTGGCGACCGCCGTCGTGGGAAGGGTGAGGGCGAGTCCGCTGCTGGTCAGCAGGGCTGTGGCGAAGACGGCTGCACGCTGGATGGACACTGGACCTCCCGATTGCCCGGAGCCGGCGGCCCCGATGCCGAACGGTTCCCAACTTGGTCCTCCGGCCGCACGGAGGGCAATGCTCACCTTCACGTAGGGAGCGGTTCAGAGTGGCGGGGGCTACCGTGGGCGGCATGCCCGCACCCCTCACCCGCGTCTGGCGGCCGGACTGGCCGTGTCCGGTCGGTCAGGTGTGGGGGACGTTCAAGCGCGGCATGACCGATCCGACCTACCGGGTGCGGCAGGGCGTGCACTGGCGGGCCATGAACACCGCCGAAGGTCCGGCGACGCTCGCCGTCCAGCCGCTCGACGTGACCGGGACGATCGCGGCCCGGGCCTGGGGGCCGGGCGCGGCCCTGGTGCTCGACAGCCTGCCCGCGCTGCTCGGCGGAGCGGACGACCCGTCCGGCTTCCGGCCGCTGCACCCGCTCGTCGCCGAGCTGCACCGGCGCCGTCCGCACTGGCGGATCGCCCGCACCGCCTCGGTGTGGGACGCCCTCGTCCCGGTGGTGATCGAGCAGAAGGTCACCGGCGAGGAGGCCACCTACGGGATCCGCTCGCTGCTCGCGCGGCACGGCTCGCCGGCGCCCGGCCCCGGGGCGGAGCTGGGGCTGCGCACCTTCCCTGCGCCGGGCGTCGTGCGGCTGATCCCGTCCTGGGAGTGGCTGGCGATGCACATCGACGCCGCCCGCAGCCGCACGCTGCTCGCGGCGGCAGCGGTGGCCGGCAGCCTCGAACGGGTCCTGCCGGCCGACCCGTCCCGCGCGGACGCCCGGCTGCGCAGCGTCCCCGGCATCGGGGTGTGGACGAGCGCCGAGGTCCGCGCCCGCGCCCTCGGCGACGCGGACGCGGTCAGCTTCGGCGACTACAACGTCGCCCGTGACGTCGGCTGGGCCCTGGTCGGCCAGGAGCTGGACGACACCGGCCTCGCCGAACTGCTGGAGCCGTACCGTCCGCACCGGTTGAGGGTGCAGCGGCTGGTCACCATGGCGGGCCTGCACCGTCCACGCCACGGCCCGCGGCTGGCGCCCCGCACGCACCTACCCACCGGGGGACGACGCACCTAGGCTGGAGGCCATGAGCGGGGAACGGGCCTCGGTCGATGACGCCCTGGCCGGAGTGGCGAACGACCTCGCGGGGGAGTTCCGGCTGCAGCCGTTGCTGGAACGGATCCTGCGCAGCGCGGTCGAACTGCTGGGCTGCCGCAGCGGCTCGCTGTGCCTGATCGACCAGGTCAGCCAGACCTACCGCAAGGAGATCGACCTCGACGAGGGCTGCCAGGCCGGCATGGTCTTCTCGCTGGAGGAGGGCTGCACCGGCGCGGTGGCGCGGGCGGGCAAGCCGGTGGTGTTCGAGCAGTACTCCCAGGTGCGCAACGGCCACATCCGCGCGGACGAACCGCGCTACGGCCGTGCGGTGATCGGCGTCCCGATCATGCTGCGCACCAGGCTGATCGGGGCGCTGATCGTGTTCGCCGCCACCGACGGCCAGCGGTTCTGCGACGCGGACGCCCAGCTGCTGCAGCGCTTCGCCACCCACGCGGCGATCGCGATCGCCAACTCGCGGCTGCACACGGAGGCGTCCGAACGGACAAGGGCCGCAGCGGTCGCCGCCGAGCGGGAGCGGGCCATGCTCGAGGTCCACGACAGCATTGGCCGCGGGCTGGCCACCGTCACCCTGCGGATCGCCGCCGCCCACGCGGCGGCCAGCCGCGGCGAGGACCCGCTGCCCGCGCTCACCCTGGCCCAGCAGGCCGCCCAGGAGACCATGAACGAGGGCCGCAGGGCCGTCTGGGGCCTCGGCCCGGCGGGGATGGCCGGCCGGCCGATCGAGACCAGCATCGGCCTCGAGCTGGACTGGGTGCAGGCCACGTCCGAACTGGCCCCCACCTTCCGGGTGTTCGGCGACTCGCAGCCGCTGGCCAAGAACGTGGAGACCCAGGTGCTGCGGATCGTCCAGGAGTCGCTGACCAACGTCGTGCAGCACGCCCGGGCGTCCATGGTGCGGGTCGGGCTGGTGTACGGCTCGGACGGGATCGCCCTGATCATCGAGGACGACGGCTGCGGCTTCGACCCGGAGTCGGCGGCCACCCGGGGCGTGGGCCTGCCCGGTCTGGTGGCCAGGGCGGCCCAGGTGGGCGGACGCGTCCGGATCGACTCGACACCCGGCTGGGGCACCCGGATCCGGGCCGACCTGCCCTACCGCGGCCAGGTGAACGGCGCGGCCGAGGGTCCACGCTTGCGGATCGTCGTGCTGCACCCGCTGCCGGCGATGCGCGCGGGACTCGTCCGGCTGCTCGACCAGAGCGAGCCGGGCGTCCAGGTGGTCGCGGAGGTGGGCGAGATCGGGCCCGCCGTGGAGGCGATCCGGCTGCTGCGTCCGGACGTGGTGCTGGCCGGCACGAGCCAGCCGGACGCCCCCGCCGGCGCGGCCGTGGTGGGCGTGATCGACCCGGGCACCCCGGAGGCGCAGGTCCGCGACTGGGCGGCGGCCGGCGTCCGCGGCTTCGTCCAGGCCGACGTGGACGCGACCAGCCTCGGTCGGGTGGTGATCGGCGTGGCCCGTGGCGACGTGCTGGTGGTCGGCGACGTCCTCGCCCAGCTCGGCGGGCTGCCCGCCGTCGACGGCGATCGGCTGACCGGCCGCGAGCTCGAGGTCCGCGGCCTGCTCGCACAAGGTCTCGCCGACAAGCAGATCGCGTCCCGCCTCGGCATCTCGGTGAAGACGGTGGAGAAGCACGTCAGCGCCGTGCTGCGGAAGGGCGGCGTCCGCTCCCGGACGGAGCTGCTGGCCCGCGCCTGAACCCCCACCTCCCGACCCCCACAAGCGCTGGGGGTAACACCCCATACCGGCAGGGACGGCGGCTGCCTAGCGTGAGGGGTGAACTCACTCCGTCGAGAGGAACCGACGTGGCCGTCCAGCGTCTGTCCGAGATCCTCAAGCCGGCCTTCGAACAGCGCTACGGCGTGCCGGCGATCAACATCGTCAACGACCTGACGATCGAGAACGTGCTTGCCGGAGCGGTCGAGGCGAAGTCCCCCGTCATCCTGCAGACGTCGGTGAAGACCGTCCGGTCGATCGGCGTGCACACCCTCTACGCGATGTGGACGGCGATGACCGCCGGCATCGAGGTTCCGTGCGCGCTGCACCTCGACCACTGCCCCGACCGCCAGGTGATCAGCGACTGCCTGGCCGCCGGCTGGAACTCCGTCCTCTTCGACGCGTCCCAGCTGCCCGTGGAGGAGAACCAGCGGCAGACCGTCGAGGTGGTCGCCGAGGCCCGCCGCTACGGCGCGGATGTGGAGGGCGAGATCGAGTCGATCACCGGCCAGGAGGACGGGGTCGGCTCGGACGAGGAGTCCAGGCGGCAGACCCTCGAGGTCACCCTGCGCTACCTCGAAGCCACCAACGTCGACGTCTTCGCCCCGGCCATCGGCAACGCCCACGGCACCTACAAGCGGGCGCCCGTCCTCGATTTCCAGCGGGTCTCCGACATCGTCGCCGCCCACCCCGTCCCGATCGCCCTGCACGGCGGCAGCGGGCTGAGCGACGAGCAGTTCCGCGACTGCATCTCCCGCGGCTGCGCGAAGGTGAACATCTCGACCGCGCTGAAGGAGACCTTCATGCAGTCGAACCTGGCCTTCCTGAAGGACGCCGAGGCGAAGAACAAGTGGGACCCGCCGTCGCTGTTCAGCCACGTCGCCGCCGACGTCCGGACGATGACCAGGCACTTCGCCGAAGTCTTCGGCAGCGCCGGGAAGGCCTGACATGCCCGCCCTGGTCTTCGACTGCGACGGCGTGCTGGCCGACACCGAGCGCGACGGCCACCTGCCCGCGTTCAACGCGGCCTTCGCCGAGTTCGGCCTGCCGATCGAGTGGGACGCCGACACCTACCACCGCAAGCTGCAGATCGGTGGCGGCAAGGAGCGGATCGCCAGCGAGTTCGCCGAAGACCGCACGGACCTGATCACGCAGCTGCACGCCCGCAAGACCCAGCTGTTCACCGAGCGGGTGGACGCCGGGCTGCTGCCCGGCCGCCCGGGCATCCGCCGGCTGATCGCCGCAGTCCTCGACCTCGGCTGGACGGTGGCGGTCGCGTCCACCTCCGCGGAACGGTCGGTGCGGGCCGTCCTCGAGCACGCCGTCGGGCCGGAGCTGGCCGCGAGGTGCCACGTCTTCGCCGGCGACATCGTCGCCCACAAGAAGCCGGCCCCCGACATCTACCTCAAGGTGCTGACCGACCTCGGCCTCGACGCGTCGGAGAGCCTGGTGGTGGAGGATTCCGCGATCGGCCTCCGGGCCGCCCGCGCCGCCGGGCTGACCACGATCGTGACGATCAGCAGCTTCACCGCCGGCGAGGACTTCACCGGCGCAGCCCTGGTGGTGAGCCACCTCGGCGACCCGGACAACCCGCTGGAGGTGGTCGCCGCGCCGGCCGGCGTCCGTCCGGTGGGCATGGTCACGGTCAGCGACCTTGAGGACCTGTCAGCAACCAACCAGGAGGGAGCCACATGAGCGGATCGATCAAGGACGTCGAGTTCGTCGTGCGGAACATGGCCGAGACCATCCTCGCCAACGAGAAGTACTTCGGGGAGTTGGACGCGGTCGTCGGCGACGGCGACTTCGGCTACTCGCTGGCCCGCGGGTTCGAGATCGCCGTGGATCAGTGGGACGACTTCGACCGCAGCGATCCCGGCGTGTTCCTGACCAAGATCGCGGCCGCGGTCTCGGCCCGGATCGGCGGCACCTCCGGCCCGATCTGGGGGACGGCGCTGCTGCGGGCCGGCGTCCAGTTGAAGGAGCACCCGGAGATCGAGGGAGCGGACGTGGTGCGCGCGCTGCGCGCGGCGGTCGAGGGGATCAAGGCCCGCGGCCAGGCCGATCTCGGCGACAAGACCCTGCTCGACGCGCTGGTCCCGGCCACGGACACCCTCGACGCCGAGATCGCCGCCGGCAGCAGCGCCGCCGACGCGGTCGCGGCGATGGCGAAGACCGCCCGCGACGCCGCGGAGGCCACCAAGACCATGCAGGCCATGCGTGGCCGCGCGGCCTACACCGGAGAACGCAGCATCGGCTCGGTCGACGCCGGGGCGATGGCGATCGCCGTCCTGCTCGAAGCCCTCTCCGAAGCCTGGTCCGCAAAGAACTAACCCAACGAAGGGAAGTGCAATGAAGAAGTTTGTCAACGATCCCAAGCAGTTCGTGCCCGAGATGCTCAAGGGCATCGCGCTCGCCAACCCGGACACGATCAAGTACGTGCCCGAGTACAACCTGATCATGCGGGCGGACTCGCCGAGCAACGACAAGGTCAGCATCGTCCAGGGCTCGGGTTCGGGCCACGAGCCGGCGCACGTGATGGTGGTCGGACCCGGCATGCTCGATGCCGCCTGCC
>DAINOM010000053.1:0-19762 GCA_036735445.1 Propionicimonas sp. | reverse complement strand
GCCAGCTCGTGCCCCGCTCCATCGCCTGGTAGAAGCTGAAGTACTCCGACTCGCGTCCCTTCGGGATCAGCTGGCTGTACATCGACCGCGACAGCGCCTGGGTGCCGCCCATCACCAGGCCGATCGCGGCCCCGAGTCCGAACAGGGCCCCGACAACGCCGGACGGGATGACGAACCCGACGAGCACCACCCCTAGCCAGATCACGATCCCGCCCAGCACCGTCCGCTTCGCGCCGATCCGGGCGGCGACCCGGCCGAACCCGAGGGCACCAAGGACGGCCACGAACTGCGTGAGCAGGAAGGTGGCCAGGACCAGGCTCTCGTCGATGCCCAGCTCGCGGATCGCGTACACGCTGGAGGAGACGATCACCGTCTGGATGCCGTCGTTGTAGAACAGGAAGGCCAGCAGGAAGGCTAGCGTCTGCGGGTAGTGCCGCAGACCGGCGAAGGTCGCGGCGAGCTGCCGGAACGGGTTGCGGGCGGCCACCTCGGCCGGCACCTCCCTGGGCAGCCCGCGCAGGCCGAGGACGGGGATGAAGGTGAACCCGGCCCACCACAGGCCCGCGGAGAGCAGGCACAGCCGCACGGCCAGCGCCTTGTCGATCCCGAGCGCCGGATAGAACGTCATCAGGGCGAAGTTCAGCGCGAGCAGCAGGCCGCCGCCGACGTAGCCCCACGCCCAGCCGCGGCTGGAGACCCGGTCCCGCTCGTCCGGCCCGGCGATCCGGACCAGCATCGAGTCGTAGACGACGACCGAGGCGCCGAAGGCGATCAGGCTGATCACCATCAGCCAGGCGCCCAGCTCCCAGTTGGAGCCCATCAGGAAGAACATCAGCGAGCCGGCCAGGGCCCCGATCCATGCGGTCGTGCCCAGCCAGCGGTGCGGGTGCGCCGACCGGTCGGCCGCCGCGCCGACGAACAGCAGCACCACCGCGGAGACCAGGGTGCTGATCGTGGCCAGCAGGGACGGCAGCGCCCCGGGCAGGACGGGGGCGAGCCCGAGCAGCAGCACCGGACGGGAGCACTGCCCGGAGTCCAGGCCGGGGCACGCGGCATTCGTGGCCAGGCTGACCAGGTAGGGGCTGATCAGGACGGTCGCGGTGGTGGTGTAGAACGCCGAGTTCGCCCAGTCGTACCAGTACCAGGCCCGCTGCTCTCTGGTGCTCCTCACGATGCCACCTCCCACAGACCGTGCTCCATCAGCACCCGCTTGAGCGTGGTGATGTCGTCACTGACCAGGCCGTCCACGCCGAGGTCGATCAGCCGGTGCATCTCCGCCGCGTCGTTGACCGTCCACACGTGCACCACGCGCCCGGTCGCATGCGCGCGCCGGATGACGTCCCGTCGCACGAGGGGGTAGGGGACGCCCGGGTACCAGACCGGGATCTGGACCGCGACGCCGGGGTCCTGCCGCCAGCGGCGCGGCCCGACCGCGCTGGTGATCCAGCCGGCCCCGAGGGTGGAGGCCGCGGTCAGCACGTCCGGTGCGAGCCGGCGGAACGCCTGCAGCCGGCTCTCCGAGAAGGAGGCGACACACACCCGGTCGGCGGCGTCGTGGCGCCGGATGACGTCAGCGAGCAGCGGGACGGACGGTTCGTCCTTGAGGTCCACGTTGAAGCGGGTGTCGGGGAACTCCTCGAGCGCGTCGGCGAACCGGGGGATCGGCTCCGCCCCGCCGACCCGCACGTCCGCCAGCTCTGCCCAGGTGCGCCGGCCGACCTCCCCGGTGGCGTCGCTGACCCGGTCGAGCGTGCGGTCGTGCAGGACCACCAGCTCGCCGTCCGCGGTCGCGCAGACGTCGGTCTCGATGTGCCGGTACCCCAGCGCGATCGCCCTGCGGAAAGCGTGCAGGGTGTTCTCCAACGCCACGTCCGCCGGCTCCACCCAGCCGCCGCGATGCGCGAAGGCCGCGAATCCGCCGGCCAGGTATGGGTGATCGGGCGCGGGCACCACTGCACTCTATGGCCTCGAACGGCCCGCATCGCGTACGCAATGGTGGTGTGTAATGTCGCGGTGACCACAATCCTCTCGATCCAGTCGTCCGTCGCCTACGGCCACGTCGGCAACAGCGCGGCCACCTTCCCGCTGATGCGCGTGGGCGTGGAGGTGTGGCCGGTGATCACCGTCCATTTCTCCAACCACACCGGGTACGGCGCCTGGCGCGGCCCGCTGCTCGCCGCCTCCGACATCGCGGACGTGGTGCAGGGCATCGACGAACGCGGCGTGCTCGGCCGGGTGGACGCCGTGCTGTCCGGGTACCAGGGCGCCGAGGAGGTGGGCGCCGAGGTGCTGCGGACGGTCGAGCTGGTGCGGCAGCGCAACCCGCGGGCGGTGTACTGCTGCGACCCGGTGATCGGCGATGTCGGCCGCGGGATCTACGTCCGGCCGGGCATTCCGGAGTTCATGCGGGACCGGGTGGTGCCGTCCGCCCAGATCGTCACCCCGAACCACTTCGAGCTCGACTACCTCACCGGCCGCACCACGACCACGGTCGCCGAGGTGCTGGCGGCCGCGGAGGCGCTGCGCGCGACCGGGCCGGACGTGGTGCTGGTCACGTCGACCGTCCTCGACAGCGTCGACCCGGACGAGATCCTGATGCTGGTGGACACCGCCGAGGGTGCGTGGCAGGTGACCACGCCCCGCCTCGAGCGCAACTTCACCGGCTCCGGCGACCTGACCGCGGCGCTGTTCCTCGCGCACTACCTCGAGGGCGACCACGCCGGCGAGGCGATGGGCCGCACCGCCGACGTGGTCTACTCGCTGCTCAAGGCCACCACGGAGGCCGGATCGGCCGAACTGCTGCTGGTGCAGGCCCAGGACCAGCTCGTGCAGCCCGACCACCACTTCACGGTGGAACGGCTGCGCTGACCGTGACGGCTGCGGAGGCGCTCGCCGCGGTACTGCTGCTCGCGGTGCTCGCGTTCGCCGTGGTCCGGCCGCGAGACCTGCCCGAGGCGGTCGCGGCCGTCCCCGCAGCGCTGCTGGTGCTGGTCACCGGCGGCATCGGCGCGGACCGGGCCGTCCAGGAGACCCTGCGGCTGCTCCCGGTGGTGGGCTTCCTGGCCGCCGTGCTGGTGCTCAGCGAGCTCTGCGCGCGGGACGGTCTCTTCGACTGGGCCGGGCAGCTGATGGCCGGACGGTCCCGCGGCGAGCCGCACCGGCTGCTCCTGCTCGTGTTCGCCGTCGCCGCGATCACCACCGCGGTGCTCAGCCTGGACGCAACCGTCGTCCTGCTGACCCCGGTGGTCTTCGCGACCGCCTCCCGGGTTGGGGTGCGACCGCGGCCGCACGTCTACGCCTGCACCCACCTCGCCAACGGCGGATCGCTGCTGCTGCCGGTGTCGAACCTGACGAACCTGCTCGCGATGACCGCGCTCGGCATCGGCTTCGTGCAGTTCGGCCTGGTCATGCTGCTGCCGTGGCTGGCCGTCCTGGTCGTGGAGTACCTCGCGTTCCGCTGGTACTTCGCCGGCGATCTGAGCGTCAGCGCCGGGCCGGCCGGCGAGACGGCGGGACGGATCCCGCTGCCGCGGTTCAGCGCCGGTGTACTGGTGGCCACTCTGCTCGGCTTCGTGGCCGCGTCCTTCCTCCACGTGGAGGTGGCCTGGGTCGCGGCGGCCGGTGCCTTGGTGCTCGCCGTGCGGGCCCTGCGCCGGGGGCAGGCGCGGCCGCGGGACGTCGCGACGGCACTGAACCTGCCGTTCCTCGCCTTCGTGCTGGCCCTCGGCATCGTGGTGGCCGCCGTCGTCGACAACGGCCTCGCCGACCTGATGGCGCGGATCGTGCCGTCCGGCGACTCGTTGCTGGCCCTGCTGGGCTGGGCCGGGCTGGCCGCCGTCCTCGCGAACCTGGTGAACAACCTTCCCGCCGTGCTGATGCTGCTGCCGCTCGCCGCCGGCGGGGGAGCGGGCCCGGCGCTCGCCGTCCTGGTCGGGGTGAACGTCGGCCCCAACCTCACCTATGTCGGCTCCCTCGCCACCCTGCTGTGGCGCCGGATCGTGCACGCCCACGACCACGAGGCTCCACTGGCGGAGTTCACCTGGCTGGGCCTGCTGGCCACCCCGGTCGCGATCGTCGCCGCCGTGCTGGCCCTGTGGTGCTCGCTGCAACTGTTCGGAGGTGCATTGTGAAGGTGCTGGTCTGGATCGCCGAAGCTACGTGGCCGGCCTGCGTGGACGCCGTGGGCGAACTCTTCGGTGACGCCGAGGTCACCCTGCTGGCCGCCCTGCCCGGTGAGGCCGCGGCCCAGGCGTCCGGTGCCCGGACGGGCCTGTGGGGACGGGGGAGTGCCCGCGACCCCGGCGTCCGCGTCGCCGAGATCGCCCGGGACGCCGCCGCGGCGATGCTGGCCGAGGCGAGGACGCGGCTGGGCCGTCCCGCCCGCACCGAGGTGCGCGAGGGACGCGTGGAGCGCGAGGTCACCGCGGCGTGCGCGGATGCGGACCTCCTCGTCCTCGCCAGGGACGGCGACCTGAGCCGGCTCGGCCCGCACAGCCTCGACAGGCACACCCGCTTCGTGGTCGACCATGCGCCCTGCCGGATCCTGCTGGTCTGGCCCGGACACGCGCCCGGCCTGGCGTCCATCCCGCCGCCACCGCCCGCCTGACCCACCCGCACACCACGCCGGCCGTACGCCACACCACGAGGTGGAGCAGAACCGGCGACTACGCCGGGAAAGCCTTCACACTGTGGTGTATCGCGGGGGTTGCCACCGGCGGCGCGGCGGGTACCTTCGAGGGCACAAGCCAACCGCAGTCGGAGGTGTTGCGCGTGCTGACGATCGGCGTCGTCCGCGGGATCAGCTACGGGCTGTTCGGCCCGCCGGAGGACTTCGGCGCGGCCGCGCGCGACCTGAACGCCCGGCTGATCCGGGCCTACGTCTACTGGCACCAGGTGGAGCCGACGCCGGGGGAGTACGACTGGACGGTCGTCGACCGGCTGCTGGCCCAGGTCGAGGGCTGGGGACGGCTGTGGCTGACCGTCTGCAGCAGCTCGCCGTGGGCCACCCGGACCGCGACCACGTTCCTGCCACCGTCACCGCCGCTCGACCCGGCGGCCTACGGCCGGTTCGTCGCGGCGCTGGTCGAACGGGCCCGGCAGCACGTCGAGTACTGGCAGTGCGAGAACGAGCCCAGCAACACCGGACTGCTCTGGGCGGGCTCCGCGGAGGAGTACGCGAGCCTGCTGGGAACCTTCGCCGCGGCCGTCCGCGCCGTGCCCGGGGCCGGTCACGTCGTCCTCGGCGGCATCGGCTACGACGTGCTCGCCACCGAGGCCGGCAGCGAGCAGTGGGAGTTCTTCGACACGGTCTGCGGAACCGCCCCGGACGCCTTCGACCTCGCCGACGTCCACCTCTACGACGACCCGCGGCGAATCGCGGCCCACGTCGCCGCCGTCCGGGAGCTGCTGGCCCGCAACGCCTGCGACCAGCCCCTGGTGGTCGGTGAGCTGGGCGGCCCGACGATCCTCGGCTTCCCGGAGGCGGAGCACGCCCTCCAGACCGCGATGCTGAGCGCGCTGTCGGGCCCGGACGGTCCCGGGACGGAGGCGCCGGACCGCCGGGCGATGCGGGCGCTGTACGACCGACTCGACGAACTGCCGCCCGAACTGCAGCAGTTCCTGGACGGCAGCCCGCCCGACGTGGCGTCCCGCAGGGACCGGATCGCGTGCCGCGAGGTGGTCACCCGCACCCTGCTCGCCCTCGCCGAGGGCGTGTCGCTGGCCTGCTGGTGGGACCTCGCCCCCGAAGTGCCCGGCTACTCCGACCCGTACAACATGCTGGGCCTGGTGTCCGCGCGGCTCGCCCTGCTCGACTTCCAGGGCGATCCACCCGAACTGGTGGACGCCCAGCCCGCGGCGGCGACGTTCCGGATGCTCGCCGCGGCGCTGCGGGGTGCGATCGCCGTCGAACGGATCACCCTCGGCGACCGCGGCGACGTGCACGCCTTCACCGTCGTCTTCCCGGACGGTTCCGACAAGGCCGTCCAGGTGTTGTGGCGCGACGCGGGCCCGTTCGAGGGCGACGAGGACGCTCGGGAGGCGTTCGAGTGGCAGTGGGTCCACGACGGGCTGCACGTGGCCAACGCGTTCGCGCAGGCCGTCCCGGTGCCCGCCTGGAACCATGGCCGGCTGGCGGTGCCGTTGACCGCCACGCCGATCCTGCTCAGCTCCACCCCGTTGGTGACCGTGGGCTGAGTAGCCCCTGGGCGTCGCGCTCAGATCGGCGCGACCGCCTGGCCGTCCGGCTCCCGGGGCGCGGTCCGGTTCCACAACTCGACGGTCTGGACCACCCAGTAGACGACGAACAGCAGCAGCAGCCAGGCCTCGACCAGGAAGATCACCGGCACCCGAACCGTCTCCGTGGTCGCCTGCGCGTTCTGCCGTCCGGTCGAGAGGAACGTCACCACGCCGACGACCACCCCGATCGCCATCCCGGCCGCGATCACGGAGTAGACCTTGCGGTAGCCGTCCTCGCCCTGTCTGCGCACCCCTGGCTCGTCGGGGGAGCGCAGCGCGTTGATGAACACCACGACCACGAGGATCAGGAAGAACGGGATCGCCGTGGCGTAGTGCGTGAACTGCAGGAACAGCCCGCCCCCGAACTGGTGGAGCAGGAAGCCTGCGACCCACACCGCGAGCAGCACGACGAAGCCGCGGCGGGTGTCCGCCTGCCCCGCGGCCCCCGCGCGCAGCAGCCGCCAGCCCACGAAGGCCAGGGCCACCGCCGCGGTCGCGAGGTAGGCGCCGAAGCCGATCGTGACCGAGGCATGGAACCGCTCGGGGACGCACTCGGAGTTGGGCACCGGGCACGTCGGGTCGATCGTGGGGGTGGGGACGAACGCCACCACGGGGATCAGCACCCCGGCGACGTCCAGCAGGGTGTTCTCCACTCCCGGCCTGCCCTTGACCGCGAACAGCGCCACACCGACCGCGACCAGGCAGGCGACGAACACGCCCTGCATCGGTCCGTAGAAGGTGGCGCTGATGGACGGCGGGACGCCCGAGTCCGTGGTGACCACCAGCAGCACCAGGCCGAAGCCGAGCACCAGCCCGACGGCCGCGATGCCGGCCCGCAGCGACCGGTAGGTGTCGATTGCCGCCTGCCACTCCATGGCACCCCCTCGGTCCGGCTCCATCCTCGCTGATCGTCCGAGCGCCCGGGCAAGCCGCCCGGACTACGTAGTCCTGCCCCTGACCATGTCATCCCTTCCCGCCAGGTCGTCCCTTCCCGCCGCGTCGTCCCTTCCGCCCACGTCATCCCTTCCGCCCACGTCATCCCCTCCCGCCATGCCATCCCTTCCCCCGCGTCATCCCTTCACTCCACATCATCCCGGGCTTGACCCGGGATCCCTGTTGTCGGGTTGCCGAGCCGGTGCGGGGATCCCGGCGTTCGCCGGGATGACGTGGAGGGAGGGGATGACAAAGTGCCCGGGATGGCCGAAGGGGGCCGACCGGGCTCAGTCGCGGAAGACGTCGATCTTCGCGCCGAGGGCGTTCAGGCGGTTGGGCAGGTCCTCGTAGCCGCGGTTGATCACGTAGACGTCGCGCAGGACGCTGGTGCCGCGGGCGGCGAGGGCGGCCAGCAGCAGGCAGACCGCCGGCCGCAGCGCCTGCGGGCAGATCAGTTCCTGCCCACGCCAGCGGGTGGGACCGGTGACGACGATCCGGTGCGGGTCGAGCAGCTGCACGTCGGCGCCCAGCTTGTTCAGCTCGACGAGGTGGATCGCCCGGTTCTCGTAGACCCAGTCGTGGATCATCGTCCGGCCGTCGGCGACCGCGGCGATCACCGCGAAGAACGGCAGGTTGTCGATGTTCAGCCCCGGGAACGGCATCGGGTGGATCTTGTCGGCGGCGGCGTGCAGCACCGACGGGCGCACGGTGATGTCCACCAGCCGCGTCCGGCCGTTGGCCGAGTGGTACTCGGGGGTGAGCGAGTAGTCGAGCCCCATCTCGGACAGGATCGCCAGCTCGATGTCCAGGAACTCGATCGGCGCCCGCTGCACGGTCAGCTCCGAGGAGGTCACGATCGCCGCGGTGATCAGGCTCATCGCCTCGATCGGGTCCTCCGAGGGCGAGAACTCCACGTCGGCCTCGATCCGCTCCAGCCCGTGGACGGTCAGCGTGGTGGTGCCGATGCCGTCCACCTGCACGCCGAGCTCGGTGAGGAAGAAGCACAGGTCCTGCACCATGTAGTTGCTGGACGCGTTGCGGATCTCGGTGCGGCCGGGGAACTGCGCGGCGGCCATCAGCACGTTCTCCGTGACCGTGTCGCCCCGCTCGGTGAGCGTGATCCGCCGGTCGGCCGGGGCCGAGTCGTGCACCTCGGCGTGGTACAGGCCCTGGGTGGTGCGGACGCTCAGCCCGAAGTGCCGCAGCGCCTGCAGGTGGGGTGTCACCGTGCGCGCACCGAGGTTGCAGCCGCCCGCGTAGGGCAGGTCGAAGCTGTCCTCGGAGTGCAGCAGCGGGCCGAGGAACATGATGATCGACCGGGTGCGGCGGGCCGCGTCCACGTGCATCTGCCCCAGGTCGAGCCGGGGCGGACGGACGAGTTCCAGCTCGGCCTTGTCCGCCGACCAGGTCGCCCGGACGCCGATGCTGACCAGCACCTCGAGGATCCGGTTGACCTCCTCGATCTGGGCGATGCCGCGCAGCACCGTCCGTCCGTGGTTGATCAGGGATGCGCACAGCAGCGCGACGGCGGCGTTCTTCGACGAGCGGACGGCGATCGAGCCGTGCAGCGTCACCGGGCCGTGGATCCGCAGGTGCGTGGGCCCGGCGGGCCCGGCGTGGATCAGCGGGGAGTCCAGAGCGCCGGCGATCCGGTTGATCATCTCCAGGCTCAGGTTCTGGCCGCCGGACTCGATCCGGTGCACCGCGCTCTGCGACGTGCCGAGCACGTCCGCGAGCTCCTGTTGGGTCAGGCCGCGCTGCTTGCGCGCGTCCCGGATCAGGGTGCCGATACTGGTGGGGAGGAGGTCTGCCACGAGCGGCAGTTTATCTCACATGGGATATGACCGCGCACTCCAGCGTCCCGGTTAGAGTGACCCCCATGAGCCAACACTTCGATGTCGTTGTCCTCGGCGCCGGCCCTGGTGGCTATGTCGCCGCCATCCGCGCCGCGCAGCTCGGCAAGAGGGTGGCCATCATCGAGAAGCAGTGGTGGGGTGGCGTCTGCCTCAACGTGGGCTGCGTGCCGACCAAGTCGCTGCTGCGGAACGCGGAGATCGCCCACATCTTCACCCACGAGAAGGGCACGTTCGGGATCACCGGCGACGTCACGTTCGACTACGGCGCGGCTTTCGAGCGCAGCCGCAAGGTCTCGGAACGCTCGGTGAAGGGCATCGCCTTCCTGATGCGCAAGAACAAGATCACCACCTTCGACGGGTGGGGCGAGTTCGTCGACGCGCACACGCTGAACGTCGCCACCGGGGACGGCACCGAGACCGTGACGTTCGAGGCCTGCATCATCGCCACCGGCTCGGTGACCAAGATGCTGCCGGGCACGCAACGTACCGAGCGGGTGGTCACGTACGAAGAGCAGATCATGACCGACAAGCTGCCCGGCTCGATCGTGATCTGCGGGGCCGGCGCGATCGGCACCGAGTTCGCCTACGTCCTGGCCAACTACGGCGTCCAGGTCACGATCGTGGAGTACCTGGACCGGATGGTGCCCAACGAGGATCCCGAGGTGTCCGCGGAGATCGCCAAGGCGTACCGCAAGCTGGGCGTGACCGTGCTCACCGGCACCAAGGTCGACGCGATCGAGGAGCACGCGGACGGCGTCCGGGTGCGGGTCAGTCCTGCGGCCGGGGGAGAGGGCTCGGTGCTGGAGGCCGAGAAGGTGCTCCAGTCGCTCGGCTTCGCCCCGCGGACGGAGGGCTACGGCCTGGAGAAGACCGGAGTGCAGCTCACCGAGCGCGGCGCGATCGCGATCGACGACTACATGCGCACCAACGTGCCCGGCATCTACGCCATCGGCGACGTGACCGCGAAGCTGATGCTGGCCCACACCGCGGAGGCGCAGGGCGTGGTCGCGGCCGAGACCATCGCGGGCGTGGAGACCATGCCGATCAACTACGACATGATCCCGCGCGCGACCTACTGCCAGCCGCAGATCGGCTCGTTCGGCTACACCGAGGAGCAGGCGAAGGCCAAGGGCTACGACGTGAAGGTGGCCAAGTTCCCGTTCAGTGCGAACGCCAAGGCGAACGGCATGGGCGAAGGCGTCGGATTCGTGAAGGTCGTCGCGGACGCCCGCTACAACGAGATCCTCGGTGCCCACATGGTCGGCCCGGAGGTCACCGAACTGCTGCCGGAACTGACCCTGGCCCAGCAGTGGGACCTGACCGCGGACGAGGTCAGCCGCAACATCCACGCCCACCCGAGCCTTTCCGAGGCCCTGAAAGAGGCCGTCGAGGGAATCTCGGGCCACATGATCAACCTCTAGCGTGCCGCGCGGGCGGCGTCGCTATTCATTCCCCGCCGCCGCCGCAAGGCCCGCCTCGACCAGTAATACCGACGCCCCGGCGATTGTTCGCCGGGGCGTCCGCTGTCCGTGGACGGCCGTGGGGGAGGGGAGTGCTCCCCCCGGGCTCCGGCGCCTGCGCGGCCTGGTGGCCGCATACGTGGCGGGACAAGCGGCGGAGCGTCCCCGAACGGGGGACAAATGTCCTCCGAACGAGGGACAAATACCTTCATTTGTCGCCCGAAAGGGGGACAGTTGTCGATCTGAATTGGCTCTGAATTGGCCGTTCACCGGGTTTTCAAATGCGTTCGTTCGGATTAGGATCTCAGCCATGCAGAAATGGAACTGGGAGCGCGGCGCGACCGCCGTTGAATACGGCATCTTCGTCGCCTTCATCGCTGCCGTGGTCATCGTCGGGGTCACGGCCCTCGGGATCAGCACCAAGGGCCTGTTCACGCCGGTGACCGACTTCTTCACAACCTTCCACCCGTAACGGCCGACGAGGTCGGTCACGACACGATCCGCGAACCAGCCCTGTTCACCCAGTTCCAGTGCAGGACGGGGCAGGATGACGGCAAGTGACGTGACCGAGGCAGAGTCGCCAGAAGTCCCGAAACCCCACGGAACAAGTGTCCGATAATGGACATTATGACACTTGAACCCACCGGCCGCCCCCCGCGGCCACCCCCCGACTCGAGATCAGGAACATCCAATGAGCACCATCACCGCCCGGTTGGTCTCCCGGTTCGACCACTGGCTCGATCGCATGCTCCAGTCCGACGACCGCTACATCTGCGCCGCCTGCGACGATCGCTTCACGTCCCGTTCCCAGGGCATCGCGCACGTGCTGCACTGTCACCCCGAGTACCAGGGCGTCGTCGTCTACGAGGGCGCGGAGCAGCTCCAGCCCACTGTCCCGGTCACGCGTCCGGTGGCGTCCCGCCCGGTCGGGCTGAGCCCGACGCCCGTGCCCGTGCACGCCCTGCGCTGACGTCCCACCGCAACCCACCGCCCCTCGTCCGCGGCTGGGAGCTTCTGCCAGACTGCGGCGGTGATCCCGACCGAGACCGTGGCCGCCACCGTGCTCGCGGACGCGGCCGTGCCGTACCGGCTCCATGAACATCCTCCGGCCCGCACCGAGGCAGAACTGCACCTGACTGGGCTGGACGTGGACACCTCGGCCAAGACCCTCGCCTTCACCCTTCCGGACGGCCGCCTCATCCTGGCCGCCATCCCGGGACGCGCACGGCTGCGCTACGGCAACCTCGCCCGCGCCCTCGGCGTCCCCCGTTCGGCCCTGCGGCCCATGCCGGCCGACCAGCTCCAGACCCTCGGCATGGAGCCGGGCGGCGTCACGCCGCTGTGCACCGATCCCCGGGTGACCCTGGTGCTGGAGCGCGAGTTGCTCGCCCACGACGTGCTCTACTGCGGCAGCGGCTCGCCGACCGTGTCGGTCGAACTGGCCAGCGCCGACCTGGTGACCCTGTTCCCGGACGCGGTACTCGCTGATCTCGTCTCCCCAGCGCCGTGACGTGCTGGCCACTACCATGTCGCTCAACATGCGGCGCTGCGCGCGGTTGGCGAGTGGAGAGGCGATTCGGTGATCGATCCGTTCGGCGAGGTGCGCGGCTTCTTCCGTGCCGCGCTGCTGGACCCGGTCGATCGCGACCACGGCGAGTCCCCCGAGGCCCTCGTCCAGCGACGCTGGATCTCGTCCACGACCCTGGCCGTGGGTGCCTTCATGCTCGCCTGGACGCTGCGGCTCTCCCCCGGCGACCCGGCGTTCTACGCGGCCACCCTCGTCCTGGCCACCACCTGGATCGTGGGTGGGTTCCTGTCCGGCAAGGTGCACTTGGGCCGGGCCCGCACCCGCTCCGGTGACCAGACCGGTCGCGGAATCCTCCCCGCCGTCATCATCGGCACCCTGCTGCTGGGGCTGTTCCTCGCCGGCGCGGCCCTGGTCGCCCCCGTGCCGCTGCTCCGCGATCCCCTCGTCGCGCTGCTCAACCATGCGCGGTACGGCCTCCTCCCGGTGGTCGCGGCCCTGACCGCCCTGAACGCCTTCGGCGAGGAGTTGTTCTTCCGCGGCGCCCTCTACGCGGCCGTCGGCGGACGACAGGCGCTGCTGGTCACCACGCTCGTCTACGCGCTCACCACCATTCCGAGCGGCCTGCCGCTGATGGTGCTGGCCGCGGCGCTGCTCGGCCTGGTCACCGGCCTGCAGCGACGGGTCACCGGCGGCGTCCTGGCCCCGATCCTGACCCACCTGATCTGGTCCCTGGGCATGCTGTTCCTGCTCCCCCTCGTCCTGGGCATGTGAGGGGCCTTGCCAACTGAAGGCAATGGCCTTAATCTGAGCAAATGAAGGCCAATGACTTCACCTTCGTGCTCGTCGCGGACCAGGTGGCCAGCCGCACCGAACCCGACCGGGTCCCGGCGGCGCTCACCGCCCTGGCCGGTGTGCCCGCCGTGCTGCCCTTCGAGCGCACCGCGGGCGACGAGGTACAGGGACTGCTCGCCGAACCGGCCGCGGTGGTGACCGCCGTCACCCGGCTGACGAGGCTGGACGGCTGGCGACTGGGGATCGGAGCCGGACGGGTCGAGCAGCCGCTCCCCCGCTCCACCCGCGCGGCGCGAGGCGACGCCTACCTCGCCGCACGGACGGCGATCACGGCGGCCCGGAAGGCGCCCACCGGGCTCGCGCTGACCATTCCCGCGGATGTCGGTGCCTCCGGGTACGGTGAACTGGCCGCGGTGGCGAGGGACGCCGAGTCCGCGCTGTGGCTGCTGCGTTCACTGCTGGCGCGGCGCAGCGAGGAGGGATGGGAGCTGGTGGACCTGCTGGACCAGGGCCTGAGCAACGCGGACGCGGCCGCC
This sequence comes from Propionicimonas sp., assembly GCA_036735445.1. Taxonomy (GTDB): domain Bacteria; phylum Actinomycetota; class Actinomycetes; order Propionibacteriales; family Propionibacteriaceae; genus Propionicimonas. Next base: position 6,420 of record DAINOM010000053.1, on the reverse strand, counting down.
CGGCTGGGCATCAGCCCGTCCGCCGTGAGCCAGCGTCTCGGCCGCGCGGCGCGGCAGGAGGCCCTGCGGGGGACGGAGCTCACCGTCCGCCTGCTCGCGCGGCTGCAGTCCGTGGCCGGGGAGGTGTCGTCGTGAACCCGCTGCTCTCCATCGTCCTCAAGGCCGCCGTGATCGCGGTCCTCGGCGTGGTCGCCACGCTCGCCGGCAGCCCCCTGGTTCGCGCGGTGCTGCGCAGGGCGGACGCGCCGGAACCGGTCGACGACACGGCCGGTGAGGCCGAGGCGACCGAGTCCCCGGGCATCGAGGCGGCGTCGGCCCAGCTGCGCGGCGGCCACTGGATCGGCCTGCTCGAGCGGCTCGCGATCTACGTGGCGATCCTGGCCGGGTTCAGCGAGGGCATCGCCGTGGTGCTCGCGATCAAGGGCCTGGCGCGCTACCCGGAACTGAAGGCGACCACCAGCGGCGCCGCGGAACGGTTCATCATCGGCACGTTCTCCAGCGTCCTGTTCGCCGCGGCCTGGGCCGGCCTGGCGTGGTGGCTGACCGGCCTGTGGTGATCCGCCCCTGAGCTGACCCGTCCCTCGCCCGGGCCCTCCGTTCGTCACCCCGCCCGTTCGTCACCCACCCCCCTAACCGCGAGTCACGCACCCCCCCAACCGCTCATCACCCCACCCCCTAACCGCTCGTCGAGCCTGTCGAGACGCCTGGCGCGTGCGCAACACTGCCACCGCCGGAGGGCCCGGACGCGCGGTGGCGCGGAGCAATACTGGCGAGGTGACCCGTTCGGGGCGTGCCGTCGCCGGTGTGGCCGCGGCCGGGTTGGGTACGGCGGCCGGGCAGGTGCTGGGCAGCCTGATCAGTCCCGCTTCCGCCCCGCTCCAGGCCGTGGGAGCCGCCGTGATCGACCTCGCTCCGACCGGCCTGAAGGAGTGGGCGGTTGCGACCGTCGGCACGGCGGACAAGCCGCTGCTGCTCGCGACGGTCCTCGTGGCCGTCTGTGGCCTCGGTGCACTGGCCGGCCTGGGGGCGGGAGGGCGGCCGCTCACCGGCGACCTCGTGTTCATCGCGCTCGGCGTGATCGGCGCCGCGGCGGCGGTCACCCGTCCGGCCGCCGGCCCGTGGGGCATCCTGCCGAGCGTGGTCGCCGCGGCCGTCGCCATCGGCACGCTGCGCTGGCAGCTCGGCTGGGACCGCCGCTCGTCGTCCGGGACACCGAAGGGCTTCGACCGCCGGCTGTTGCTCACCGGTGGGGCCGGGGTGCTCGGCGCTGTCGCGACTGCCGGGCTGCCGGCTGCGCGGACGGCGACCCCGACGTCGTCAGGACCGTCCATTCCGCGACCGGAGTCGACGGCGTCCGCCTTCCCGTCCGGACTCGAGCGGACGGTCCCGGGGATCAGCCCGCTGCGCACGCCGGTGCCGGACTTCTACCGCATCGACACGGCCCTGTTCCTCCCCCAACTCGATCCCGCGGGGTGGCAGTTGTCGGTCACCGGCATGGTTGCCAATCCCTTCACCCTGACCTGGGACGAGCTGGTGGCGATGCCGCTGATCGAGCGTGATGTGACGCTCACCTGCGTCTCGAACGAGATCGGCGGGCCGTACTGCGGGAGCACGCGATGGACCGGCGTCCGCGTCGCCGACCTGCTGGAGCGCGCCCAGCCGTCCGCCGCCGCCGAACAGGTGCTGAGCACCTCGGCGGACGGCTTCACCGCCAGCACTCCCCTGCGTGCGCTCCTCGACGGCCGCGACGCGATGATCGCGATCGCCATGGACGGCCAGCCGCTGACCAGGGAACACGGCTTCCCCGCGCGCCTGCTCACGCCGGGCCTGTACGGCTACGTCGGGGCGACGAAGTGGCTCACCCAGCTGAAGCTCACCACCTTCGCCGCCGACGAGGCGTACTGGACGGTCCGGGGCTGGGCGGAGCAGGCACCGGTGAAGACCGCCACCCGGATCGACGTGCCGCGTGGCCCCGTCCCGGCCGGCGCCACCGTGATCGCGGGTGTCGCGTGGGCGACCCACCGCGGGACCAGCAGGGTGCAGGTGCAGATCGACGGAGAGCAATGGCAGGACGCCCGCCTCGGACCCGACGTCGGCCTCGACTACTGGCGCCAGTGGTACCTGCCCTGGGACGCCCCGGCCGGGCGGCACCGGCTCGCCGCCAGGGCCTACGACGGCACCGGAGTACCGCAGACCCCCCAGGTCCAGGGCGTGCTACCGGACGGCGCCACCGGCTATCACGTGGTCGAGGTCCAAGTCGGCTGACACCGCCGCCAATCGCTGGTCGAGCCTGTCGAGACCCCCGCCGGCGAACCTCAGCCCTCGAACGGCTCCGGATCCCCCGCGCCATACCTCAGCACCGCCACCTCGCCGTCGGAGAGGTCCACGATCGTGGTCGGTTCGAGCCCGCAGTCTCCGGAGTCGAGGACGGCGTCCAGCTGGTTGCCGAGTTCGTCGTTGACCTGCCACCCGTCGGTCATCGGGTCGTCCTGGCCGGGCAGGATCAGCGTCGACGACATCAGGGGTTCGCCGAGGGTGTTCAGCAGCGCGAGGGCGGTGGTGTGCTGCGGGACGCGGACGCCGACCGTCCGCTTCTTCGGATGCAGCATCACCTTCGGCGCCTCGCGGGTGGCCTGCAGGATGAAGGTGTAGGCGCCGGGGGTGGCGGCCTTCACGGCGCGGAACACGTCGTTGTCCATCTGCACGTACTGGCCGAGCTGGCCGAACGCGCTGCAGACCAGCGTGAAGTGGTGCTTCTCCCCCAGGTGGCGCAGCGTGCGGATCCGGTCCAGGCCGTCGCGGTTGCCGAGCCGGCAGCCCAGCGCGTACCCGGAGTCGGTCGGGTACGCCACGAGGCCTCCGCTCTGGACGATCTCGGCGACCTGCGCGAGGGCGCGCGGCTGCGGGTTGTCCGGGTGAACGTCGAAGTAGCGAGCCATGGAGCCGAGCCTAATAGGGTGCGGCCATGGCGTTGTTGTCCCTGACCCTCGATGAGCTCCGCACCCGCACCAGCCTGAAGTGGCGGACGTACGACCCGGACGTCCTGCCGATGTGGGTGGCGGAGATGGACGTGGCCCTGCACCCCGCCGTGCGCGATGCGCTGCTGGCCGCGGTCGATCGCAGTGACACCGGCTACCCGCACGGCACGGCCTATGCCGAGGCCTACGCCGCGATGGCGGCGGCACAGTGGGGTTGGCAGCTGGAGGCGCGCGCACACGTGCGGCGCGCCGGGGACGTGATGAACTCGATCCTCGCCGTGCTGGAGGCGACGACCTCTCCCGGCGACGCCGTCGTGATCAACCCGCCGGTCTATCCGCCGTTCCGGCAGGTGGTCTCCGGGTACCGTCGCCGGATCACCGAGGCGCAGCTGGACCCGTCCGGCCGGCTGGACCTGGCCGCCCTCGAGGCCGCCTTCGCCGGTCCGGACCAGCCCAAGGCGTACCTGCTGTGCTCCCCGCACAACCCGACCGGTGCGGTGCACACCGAGCCTGAGCTGACCTCGGTGATGGCGCTGGCCGAGCGCTATGGCGTCCGGGTGATCGTGGACGAGATCCACGCCCGCCTGGTCGATCCGGGGACGGACTTCGTTCCGCTGCTCACCGTGCCCGGGGGCGAGCGGGCGGTCAGCGTGACCAGTGCGGGCAAGGCCTGGAACCTCGCAGGGTTCAAGGCCGGCCTGATCATCGCCGGGACGGAGGCCACGGACCTGCTCCGCACTCTGCCGCCGCTCGCCCAGCAGTCGAGCGGCCATCTGGCGAACCTCGTGCACACCGCCGCGCTGGTCCACGCCCAGGACTGGGTCGACGAACTCGCCGTCGAGGTCGCCGCCAACAAGGAGCTGCTGGCCCGCGAACTCGCCCAGCACGTGCCCGAGGCCCGCTACTCCCCCACCGCCGGCACCTACCTGGCCTGGGTGGACTGCTCCGGACTCGGTCTCGACGACCCGTCCCGCCAGTTCCTCGACCGTGGCCGGGTGGCGTTCTCTCCCGGGGTGAACTTCGCCCGATCCCATTCCCGGTGGGTCCGGATCAACCTGGCCTGCTCCCCCACCCTCGTCACCGAAGCCGTCCGCCGCATGGCCGCCAGCCTCTGACCCCGCCCGCCCAATCGCTGGTCGAGCCTGTCGAGACCCCTAGTCACGCCCCCTGCTGCCGGATTGCCGCCTTCCCACCGCTCGCCTCCCCGGTCCCTGAGGAGCGAGCGCCAGCGAGTGTCACGAAGGGCCGCTTCCTCGGTCCCTGAGGAGCGAGCGCCAGCGAGTGTCACGAAGGGCCGCCTCCGCGCTCCCTGAGGAGCGAGCGCCAGCGAGTGTCACGAAGGGCTGGTGACCGGTCCGGGGAGTCGCTTTGGGCGGTGTTCGCTCACACGCTCGATTGTTCTCAGCAAACTCTCATCCCGCAGGTAGGGTTGTGGCCGGGTCCTGGGCCGGGAAAGTGTCGGTGGCGGCGTTTAGCGTGGTGGTCATGGACGAGGCCACGGCGATCACTACGGCGGTGGCCGATCCGTGCCCGAACGGCCATCTGGAGTTGTTGGAGCTGGTCGGTGCCCGGCTGGAGGAGTGGGGCGACGGCCCGGCCCGGCCGGTCGGGCCGTGGCGGTTCACCGACTAGGCGCTGTTGGCCGAGCTGGCCGCTACCCAACGGCACCTGTCCGGGCTGCAGGCCCGCTGGTGGGCGTTGTTGGCTGAGGCCGAGCGGCGTGGGGCCACTGTGGCGTTGGCGGGTCTGCCGACCGCGGCGTGGCTGGTGGACCGGAACACTCATTCGGCCCGGACGGCCCGCCAAGAGGTCCGGTTGGCGGTCCAGCTGGACGCCCAGCCGGTCGTGGCGCAGGCGCTGGGGCAGGGTGTGTTGTCGGCTGAGCAGGCCCGTACGATCACCGTCGGTTTGGACCGGCTGCCTGCGGATCTGGACGATGGCCAGCGGCAGCAGGTGGCCGAACATCTGGTGGGTCTGGCTGGCGGGTTCGGCCCGTACGGTCTGGCCCGGTTGGTGAACCGGGCGGTGGAGGTGGTCGCCCCGCAGGTGGCCGAGGAGGCCGACCGGCAGGCGTTGGAACGGATGGACGCCGCCCAACGGCGGGGCCGGTTCGTGTCCTGGCACACCGACCCCGACGACGGCTCCCTCCACCTGCACGGCCGGCTGCCGGCGGTGGCCGGTCAACAGCTGGTCGGCCTGGTCACAGCACTCGGGGCGAAAGCCCGCAAGACCGCCGCCCTGGCCGGAGAACAACTCTCCCGTGGCCAGGCCCATGCCGACGCGCTGGCCCTGTTGGCCCGCCACTACGCCGGCTGCACCAAACCACCCAAGCTCGGCGCCGACCGGCCCCGGGTCCTGGTATCGGTCGACTACGACACCCTGTCCGGCAAGCTCGGTACCGCCACGTTGCTCAACACCGGCCAGAAGATCACCGCCCAGCAAGCCCGGCTGCTGGCCTGCGACGCCCAGATCCTGCCGATCGTGATGGACGGCCCCAGCGTGCCGCTGGACGTCGGCCGACAGAGGCGGCTGTTCACCGGCCCGCTGCGGGCGGTGTTGATCGGCCGGGACCAGGGCTGTGCGTTCCCCGGCTGCGACGTCGGCCCGGAGGAGTGCGATGCGCATCATCGGGTGCCGTGGTGGGCCGGCGGCGACACCTCCCTGCACAACGGCGTGCTGCAATGCACCTACCACCACCATCTGGTCGAACCCGTCCCCGGCGCCCCACCCCAAACCCAATGGGCCATCCGGCTCGATGCCCACGGCAACCCTGAGTTCGCCGCGCCCGAAGGCACCCACACCCCACCCGGCCAACGCCGCTGGCGCCAACACCACCGCTACCAACACTAAACACCCCAACCGACCGAACCGCAGGGCAAACCCAGACCGCGCGGCCCGGCTCGAGCGGCCCGCCTGCGGCGCCCTTCGTGACGCGTTCGCTCGTTCCTCGCGACCGCTCCTCAGGGACCGATCATGGGCGTGTCTTGAGGCCGCCGAGCGCTCTGACACTGCAGCACCCCCTTCCCGCTCCCTGAGGAGGTCGCTCTGCGACCATCACGAAGGGCCGCCGCCCGAAACCGCAGGCCGAGCCCGTCGAAACCCCCGCCACGCCCGCACATCTCGACAAGCTCGACAACCGGTCCGCGCGGCTCAGCCTCAACGGCCCGCCTGCGGCGCCCCTTCGCGACGGCCCCGCTCGTACCTCACGGAACCTCCTCAGGGACCGATCATGGGCGTGTCTCAAGGCCGTCGAGTGCTCTGACGCTGCACAGGGCTTCATCGGTCCCTGAGGAGCGGTCGCGAGGAACGAGCGAACGCGTCACGAAGGGCCGCTTCCCCCGCTCCCTGAGGAGGTCGCTCTGCGACCGTCACGAAGGGCCCACACCACACCTACCGCACCACCAGCGCGTTCAACTCACCCACCGGCAACACCCGAGACCCA
>DAINOM010000052.1:0-19931 GCA_036735445.1 Propionicimonas sp. | reverse complement strand
TAGTCGGTGGAGTACTCCCGGGAGCGGGCGAACCAGAGGGCGTGGAAGCCGTCCAGCTTGACGTTCTTGCCGGGCTTGATCCAGTCGTAGACGCCCTTCGGCCCGTGCAGGCTGCCGATCGGCACCTTCTTGCCGATGTCGAGCCGGATGCCACCGACGGCGTCGATCAGCTGCTGGAAGCCCTTGATGTCGATCATCGCCCAGTAGTTGATCTTCAGCCCGAGGGTCTCCTCCACGACGCCGCGGGTGGCCTCGACGCCCGGGTACTTCACGCCCGGGAACAGCTTCTTATTCTGCACGGCGAGCGTGTAGACGCCGTTCAGCAGGCAGGCGTCGGCGAGGTTCTTCACCTTGCAGAAGTAGCCGTTCGGGTACTTGGCGTGCAGCGGGGAGTCCGCGGGGAACGGGGCGTGCTGCATGTTGCGGGGCAGGCTGAACAGCACCGTCCGCCCGGTGTCGACGTCGATGCTCGCGACGGTGATCGAGTCGGGCCGCAGGCCGGTGCGGTCGGCGCCGGCGTCGCCGCCGAGCAGCAGCACGTTGATCCTGCCGTTCTGCGCCTGGGTGTCACCGCCCCCGCCGAACACGTTGCCGATCACGGACGCCTGCGTCGCGAACGCACCGGACGCCGCCCAGGCGACCGTCCCGCTGGTCAGGGCGAGGACGAGCGCGAGCACGCCGGAGAGCCACTTGCCGCGCGTGGACAGGTGCCGCGGATTGGCCAGCCACCAGGCGTCCAGCAACAACAGGATCCAGCCGAGGGCGAGCACGGGCACGAGCCAGCGCAGCACGGTCAGGGTGATCGGGTTGGCGTACAGCCCGATCACGAACGACCGGGCCGGAGTGAGCAACAGCAGCGCGGCGAGGATCACCAGCAGCACCAGGCTCGCCCAGATCCGGAACGCCACCCGGCCGAGCCTTCGCTGCCCGACCGCCAGCTGGGCCGAGCCCGGGACGACCAGGGTCATGCCCATCAGCACGAGCGCGCGGCGCAGGGCGATGCCCTGGCTGCGGCGCAACGGGGACGGCAGCGCCGAGCCGGTCGGCTGGGCTGTCGAAGCCATGGGTCTCCTCCGGGACGGTGAGCGGGCGCCTTCCAGTATTGCCGCCACGGCGAAACCCTTCCGGCAGCCGCGCCGTCGCGCACCCGGTTCCGGGCCGGCCGACCCCGTCCCCGCCGAGTTGTCAGAATCTCAGCCGGCCAAGGCCGGCTGAGATTCTGACAGCTCGGGAGGTGCCGCGGTGATCCGGCCCCAGTCCGCGCGCGCCCGGCCTAGCCTTGAACCACCGAGCAGGAGGTGGCAAGGATGCGCCGGACCCTCAGCACGCTGTCCGCACTGGCGATCGCCGTGCCCCTCCTGCTGACCGGCCCGCCGGCCGTCGCGGCCCCGCTCCCGCGTGCCGCAACCCGGATCAACGACGTCGACGGGGACGGCCGGGTCGACCTCGTCTTCGTCCTCGGGGACAGGAGAGCCGAGGACCCCGCGGACCGACCGCGGCTGCAGGTGCGCTTCGCGGACGGTGACATCCAGTCCATCACCGCGGAGGAGATGGGTGACGAGATCTTCGAGGACTCGACCTTCGGCCGCGGGCTGGCCGTCGGCGACCTCAACGCGGACGGCTGTGCCGACATCATCGTCAGCGACACGAGCGCCGGCCCGTCCTACAACGGCAGGGTGTGGGCGGTGTGGGGCTCGGCGGACGGCATCTCCGCGAAGCGGGTCACGGTGCTGACCACCGGACGTCGCAGCGAGTCGATCGGCCAGGCCGTCGCCTTCGTGCCGCTGCCGGAGCCCGTTCTCGCCGTGTCCGGCTACCACTCGCGGCTGGGCACCGTCACCCTTCACCGGGTCACCCCGTCCGGGCGGCTGGGCGCTGCCCGCCAGCTCCGGATGGGCTCCCCCGGCATCGTCGGCACGGCACAGCCGGAGGCGGGGTTCGGTAACTCCATGGCCGCCTCCGGGGACCTGCTGGTGCTGGCTGCCAGCACCGTCGAGGCGGTCTACGTGCTGCAGCTGCAACCCGGGCTGCGCTACTGGGCGACCCGGGTGCGCCAGGGTTCCCGGGGAGTGCCCGGCACGCCCGAGGAGTTCGACGGGTTCGGCACGGACGTGTCGATCCTCGGCGACCGGGTGGCGATCGCCGTGCTCGAGGGCGTCGGCCGGCACGAGTCGGCGGGCGCCGTCCAGGCGCTGCGCGTGGAGCGGACCGGGCACGGGCTGCGGATCCACCCCGGCCGGCTGATCACCCAGGCCAGCGCCGGCATCCCGGGCACGGTGGGCAAGGACCGCAACTTCGGCCTGGACCTCATCGTCACCACGGTGTGTCCCGGGATCCGCGGGGTGCTCACCCGGGAGCGTCGGACCAGCCCGCTGACCGTGCCGTTCGCCGCCACCGAACGCTGCCCCGGCCTCTGGCTGGACCACCCCACCGTGAGGTACTCGCCGTCGCAGCCGGACGTTCAGGAGTGGGCCGACTTCACCGTCCTGCGGGACCGGCCGGCGGGATCGGCCACCGAAGCCTGGGTGGTCTGGGTGCCGGGCCAGGCACTCGTGACCGGACGCCCGGGAGCCTGGACACCGGTGGACGCGGGCATCCCGGCGGACCAGCACGTGACGTTCGCGCGTCCCGCCGCGTAGCCGCCCTTCGTCGCCATCCCCGGTCCGCCGAGTTGTCAGAGTCTCAGCCGGTCATGGTCGGCTGAGATCCTGACAACTCGGCGTGGGTGCGGGTGGGCAGATCGAGGACGAAGGTGGCGCCGTCCGCGTCGAGGCGCAGGGTTCCGCCGAGCAGCCGGGCGTTCTCGGCGGCGATGGCGAGGCCCAGCCCCGAGGAGGTGCCGTGGCGAGCCTCGTCCCCGCGGACGAACCGGTCGAAGACCCGCTCGCGCAGCTCTTCCGGCACTCCGGGGCCGGAGTCGTGGACGCCGATCCGGACGCCGGCCGCACGCTCCGCCACCGCCACCTCGACCGGCGGACGGCCATGCTGCAGCGCGTTCGCGACGAGGTTGCGGAGGATCACCCGCAGCCGCGCCGCGTCGACCGGGACCACCAGGGACTCAGCTCCGGTGACGCTGATCCCGTCCGCTGCTGCGTCCGTCACGACCTCCGCCGCGAGGTCGACCACGTCGACCGGGCTGGCCACCACCTCTGCCCGGCCGGCGTCCATCCGGCTGATCTCCAGCAGGTCCTCGGTCAGGCCGGCGAGCCGGCGGAGCTGCGGTGCGACCTGGGCCGCGGCGGCGACCTGGGTCTGCGGGTGCTCCAGCGCCTCAGCCGAGGCGAGCAGCGCGGCGACGGGAGTACGCAGCTCGTGCGCCACGTCCGAGGTGAACCGCCGCTGCACCTCGTTGGCCTGCTCCAGTTCGGAGATCTTGGAGGTCAGCCGATCGGCCATCGTGTTCACGGCCGCCGACATCCGGGCCACCTCGTCCCGACCGCTGACCGGGATCCGCACCGAAAGGTCCTCGGTCGCCACGGCCTCGGCCATCGTCCGTGCCCTGGCGAGCGGTGCGGCCACCATCGCCGCGAGGATGCCCGCAACACCGAGTGCGATCAGCGAGATCACCGCCGAGTACGTGACCAGCGTGGTCAGCAGTCCGGGCACCGGATCGTCCTCCTCGGCGGGATTCAGCGCACTGATCACCAGCCAGTGCGGGACCTCCGCCCCTTCCGGAGCGCGGACCAGGGCGTAGCCGAATACGAAGCCCGCACAGCTCTCGGACCAGACGACGGATGAACCCCGCTCGTACTCCCGGCCCAACTGCTCGCTAGCTTCGGGCGGAGCCAGGCACTGCGGCATCCGTTCGAGCAGCGGGTCGGTGGCGTTGACGAACGAGAACTGGTCGGCCAACTCGGGCCGGATCCCGGCGGCCGGCGACTCGATCGGGATCACCGCGCCCTCGGCGCTGATGTCCGAGCGGTCCCATTCCGGGTCGAAGTCCTGCGAGAGCCGGGCGGTGGGGTCCTTCTCGACCGACAGGACCACCCACGACGCGTACCGGCCGGCTGCGTCGCTGACCCGTGCAGCCAGTTGCTCTTCGTGGTTCGTCGCGGCCCACCGGGTGGTGGTCACGGTGAGCGCCCAGCAGGCCACGACGACAGACGCCACCACCGCCACTGCGATCCGCAACCGCAGACCGAGCCACCTCATGACCGGTCCATCCGGTAGCCGATGCCGCGCACGGTCTGGATGTGTTCCGGCTTGCCGGGGACGGTTTCGACCTTCGCCCGCAGCCGTTGCACGACGGCATCGACCAGCCGGGAGTCGCCGGCGTAGCCGTAGCCCCAGACGTTCGCCAGCAACTGGTGGCGGCTCAACACCTGGCCTCGGTGCTCGGCGAGTTCGACCAGCAGCCGCAACTCCGTGGGGGTGAGCGCCACCGGCTCCCCGGCTTTCGTCACGATCATGGCGGAGGTGTCGATGCACAGGTCGCCGAACCTCAGCACGGCCGGCTCGGTGCCTGAGGACGTCCGCCGCAGCACCGCCTTGATCCGGGCGTCGAGCACCCGGGGTTCCGCCGGCTTCGTGACGTAGTCGTCCGCGCCACACTCCAGCCCGGCGACGATGTCGATCGGGTCCGAGCGCGCGGTCAACATGATGATCGGCAGCAGTGACGCCGCGCGAGCCCGCCGGGCCGTCTCGAACCCGTCGATACCGGGCAGCATCACGTCCAGCAGCAGCACGTCCCACGGTCCGTCGGCGAGCGCGGCCAGCCCGGCGGTCCCGTCCGGTGCCGTGCGGACGGTGTGCCCCAGCGACGTGAGCGCCAGCGCGAGCGCGTCCGCCACGCCCGGATCGTCCTCGACCAGCAGTACCCGGCTCATCTGCTCCCCCTTCGCCGCTCACTCTGGCAAAGGAATGTCCTGGTTGTGTCACAAACGGGTCCGGGTCCATCGCCACGCGGCGAAGATCGGCCGACTGCCACGTTCACCGGCTCATGCGGCCGATTGTGGCTTCGTATGCCGGGGAAGCTGGCAGTCACCGCCGTTCAGGTGGACCGAGAAGAGAACCGTCCCCGGACGGCGGGCCGGATCAGTGGTCGCGGACGGACGCGCCCTTCGCCCGCGCGGCCTCCCGCAGGGACTCCTGGAACGCAACCATCTTCTCGGCAAGGCCGGCGTCGGAGGCCGCCAGGATCCGCACGGCCAGCAGGCCGGCGTTGCGGGCGTTCCCGATCGCGACCGTGGCCACGGGCACGCCGGCGGGCATCTGCACGATGGAGAGCAGCGAGTCCATGCCGTCCAGGTACTTCAGGGGGACGGGCACCCCGATCACCGGCAGCGGCGTCAGCGCGGCCAGCATGCCCGGCAGGTGGGCCGCGCCCCCGGCGCCGGCGATGATCACCTTCAGGCCGCGGGTGTGCGCGCCGCGTCCGTACGCGACCATGTCCTCGGGCATCCGGTGGGCGGAGACCACGTCCGCCTCGTAGGGCACGCCGAACTCGGCGCACGCCGCCGCGGCCGCCGACATCACCGGCCAGTCCGAGTCCGAGCCCATCACGATGCCGACCAGCGGCTGTTCACTCATCGTCGTCTCCCATCAGCATCCGGGCCGCCCGCCAGGCCCGCTCGGTCACGTCATCGAGGTCGTCGCCGAACGCCGTCACGTGGCCCACCTTGCGTCCGGGAACCACGTCCTTGCCGTACAGCTGCACCTTCAGTGCGCGATCGGCGGCCAGCACGTCGACCAGTCCGCCGAGCAGATCGGTGCGGCTCCCGCCCAGCACGTTCACCATCACCGAGACCGGCGCGCGCAGGGCCGCCGAACCGAGCGGCAGGTCCGCGACCGCGCGCAGGTGGTTCTCGAACTGGCTGGTCGCCGCGCCGTCGATGCTCCAGTGGCCGGTGTTGTGGGGCCGCATGGCGAGCTCGTTGACCACGACCGAGCCGTCCGCCCGCTGCATCAACTCGACCGCGAGCAGGCCGACCACGCCGAGTTCCTGGGCGATCCGCAGCGCCATCGCCTGCAGGTCGCGCACCTGGTCGGGACGCAGCCCCGGCGCCGGCGTGGTCGTCGCCGTGCAGATGCCGTTCGTCTGGAGAGTCTCGCTGATCGGGTAGGCGACCGCCTGGCCACCCGGGCGGCGGACCACCAGCGCGCTCAGCTCGCGGGTGAAGTCGATGAACTCCTCCGCGATCACCACGGCGTTGGCGCGCAACCCGTCCAGCCCGTCGAACGGGATCCCGGCCTGGTCCGGACCGTCCAGCTTCCACACACCCTTGCCGTCGTAGCCGCCGCGTGAGGTCTTGGCGATCACCGGCCAGCCGTGCGCGTCCCCGAACGCGACCAGCGAGGCAGCGTCCGGCACCACCTCGTTGACCGGGCACGGGACGCCCAGTGCGCCGAGCCGGGTGCGCATCACCGCCTTGTCCTGGGCGTGGACGAGCGCCTCCGGACCCGGGCGGACGGCGATGCCCGCGGTCTCCAGGTCGTGCAGGATCTGCGTGGGCACGTGCTCGTGGTCGAAGGTGACGACGTCGCAACCGTCGGCGAACGCGGCCACCGTCCCGGGGTCGGTGTAGTCGCCGACCGTGACGTCGTGGACGACCTGGGCCGCGGAGACGTCCGGACCCTCGGCCAGCAGGCGCAGCCGCAGCCCGAGCCCGATCGATGCGGCGTGCATCATCCGGGCCAACTGGCCGCCACCGATCACACCGACGGTCGCTGCGGGAGTCCTCACCCGCGCGAGCCTAGGGGAAGACCGGCGCCAAGGCCTCGACGTCTGAAACCCGACAGGCAGCGCAGGCCATCCGTCCGCCACTCCCCAGCTCGCAAGGTGGACCGAAACCGTCGAGTACGGCGGTCTCGGTCCACCTTGCGAGGAGGAGCTCTGCCAAGATGAGGTCATGACCGTGCACATCGTCGCCATGGGTGGCGGCGGCTTCTCGATGTCTCCCTTCGGAGCCCCGACGAACCTCGACCGATATCTCGTCGAACTGACCGGCAAGTCCTCGCCGCTGGTGTGCTTCGCCCCCACTGCCTCCGCCGACGATCCGCAGTACATCAACAAGTTCCTGCTGGCGTACGGCACGCTCGGCGTCCGCACGATGGTGCTCACGCTGTGGGAGGGCGGATCCGCCGGCTCGGTCTCGCGGCTCGCGGACGCGGACCTGCTGCTGGTCGGCGGCGGGCACACCGTCAACCTGATGGCGCTGTGGCAGGCGCACGGCGTGGACGCGGCCATTCGGGCACGCCACGACGCCGGCGACGTGGTGCTCGCCGGGGTCTCGGCGGGCGGCGCGTGCTGGTACTCGGGCTGCATCACCGACTCCTTCGGCGACTTCCGGCCGTGGCGGGGCGGGCTGGGCCTGGTCGCGGGCAGCTTCTGCCCGCACTTCGACGGTGAGGCGGAGCGGGCGCCGGCCTACACCGACGCCGTGGCCGGTGGGGCCCTGCCCGGTGGCTACGGCGCGGACGACGGGGCCGGCGTCCACTACGTCGACGGGGTGCCGACGAACTTCATCGCCGAGGCCTCCGGCCAGCGCGTCTACCGGGTGATGCCGTCCGACCTGCCGACGGCGAGCGGCGTCCTGGTCGAGCCGCAGCAGATGACCGTGTTGTGAACCGAGTTGGGAACCGTCCCCTGGGGACGGTTCCCAACTCGGTCCGCTTCGTCAGCAGAACCCGAGCACGTCCGGCGTCCCGCTGGTCACCCGACCGGTCAGGTCGTCCACCGACACGACGACGCCCTGTTTCCCCTCCCCTGTGTCCACGGTCAGCACGAGCTCGGTCGGCGACCGCCAGGAAAGGTCTTCAAGCTGCTGGAAGTCACCGTTCACGCAGCCGACGTACCAGCTCGGCCCGATCGGCCATGCGCCTTCGATCCTGACGTTGTGGAACGTGTCGATCACGTCGTACGACTCCCGCACGACCACTGAGTGCGGGCTTCCCGGGGCATGGACGCGCTGCGTCGGCAACGACGGGGCCGTCCCGGCGAACATCACCCCAACACCAGGTGGACCGAGTGAGGAACCGTCCCCGGCCGTTCGAGTGGCGGGAAACGGGGACAGACCCCTTTTCCGCCAGCTACCGCGCGGTGGACGGAAAGGGGACCCGTCCCCGTTTCGTTCAGCGGAAGATCAGGCCTCGCTGGACGATGAAGTTCACGGTCGTGGCCACGCCCTGGGCGATCACGAAGCCGACGACCTGCGCGACCGTCTGGCTGCCGGACATGCCCAGCACCCACGGGTAGAGGACGGCGAACAGTCCCACCTGCAGCGCGAACGTGAGGGCGTACAGCGCCATCACGGCGGCGAAACGGCGCTTGGACGCCTCCGCCTGGAAGGTCCAGCGGCGGTTGATCAGGTAGGCGGTGGTCGTGCCGGCGACGAACGACAGCGCCTTCGCCGGGGTGTGGTCGAGCCCGGCGAGGTTCATCAGCACCACCAGCAGGCCGAAGTCGACCACCGCCGACAGCCCTCCGGAGATCACGAACCGCGTCAGCTGGGTGCGCAGGCCCAGCCGCTGCGAGGTCGCCTCCGCCGCGTCCGGACCGCTCATTCGTCGCGAAGCTCGGGTACCTTGATGGGGTCCTCGCCACCGAAGAGCAACTCGGTCATCACCACGTGGACGCGCTCCACGTCCGGGATGTCGTCCAGGGTGACCGGTTGGTCGGCGGCCGTGGTCAGGACCAGGGTGCCGCAGCCCAGCAGCTGGTCGATCGGCCCGCGCCGGTAGGCCACGTTGTTGATCCGGGTCAGCGGCATGTCGTGGCCGGTCTTCACCAGGATCCCGCGCCGGGTGATGATCCGCCGGTTCGTAAACGTGTACGTGCTGGTGAGCCAACGCAGGAACGGTGCGATCACCCAGATCGCCGCGACCAGCAGCGCCACCACGGCGACCAGCCAGCCGGCGCCCGGCTGCCAGGACGCGGGGATCAGCGCGAACGCGAAGCCCGTCACCACCGCGACCACCAGCAGCAGCAGCGCGGGGACGAGCAGGGCCTTGACGTGGGTGCGCAGGTGCAGCACCACCACCTCGTCCCTGCCCAGGAGTTGCGGATCAAGACCCATGCCGCCAATGGTCCCACACCGCCCGCGCGTGGACGCCCAGCGCCGGCGTTCGCTCTCCAGTCTGGATCCACCGATCGAGCGCGCGTCTCGACAAGCTCGACGAACGGTTTCGATGGATTCAGGCCGACCCGGCCGCGGCTGGCTCAGCGCAGGTGCACCACGTCACCGGCGGCGAACGGACGCTCCCCACCGGCAACGGAGACCAGCAGGCGGCCGTCGGAGTCCACGCCGTTCGCCCAGCCCTCGACGAACTCGTCCGGGCCGAGCTGGACCCGCACCCGGCGACCCACGGACGCGCAGCGGGCGGCGTACTCGGCACGCAGGTCGTCGCCGGCGAGCCAGTGGGTGTACCACCGTCCCAGCGCGTCGAGGACGCCCTCGACCACGGCAGTGGGATCGACCTCCGCGCCCGCCAGCGCCAGCGACGTGGCCGTGGGCACCGGCAGCTGCGCCTGCGACAGCGTCGTGTTGATCCCCATCCCGATCACCGCCGCAGGTCCGGACGGCCCGTCCACCCGCTCGGAGAGGATGCCGCACAGCTTGCGTCCGTCCACCAGTACGTCGTTGGGCCACTTCAGCTCGACGGCCACGCCGCAGGCCGCCCGGACTCCGTCCGCGACCGCGAGGCCGGTGACCAGCGGCAGCCACAGCCACCGCTCGGCGGGCACCGAGGCCGGCGGGCGGAGCAGCACCGAGATCGCGAGCGAGGTCCCCGGCGGCGCCTCCCACACCCGGGCGAAGCGGCCCCGTCCGGCACTCTGGTGGTCGCTGACGAGCACCGTCCCCGACTCGGCACCGACGCGCGCGACCGCGGCCAGGTCGGCGTTGGTGGAGCCGGTGGTGGCCACCGCCCGGATCCCGGTCCACACCGAACCGACCCGAACCAGCCGACGGGACAGCCACTCGGCATCGACGCTGGGATTCACCCTGCGACTCTACGGCCTTCGACCTCGACCGGCGCGCTGGTGAGTATCGTCAGCTCATGGCGCAGGACATCCATACCACTCGCGGGAAACTGGCCGACCTCGGGACGCGCAAGGCCGAGGCGCTGAACCCCTCCAGCGTGGCCGCGGTGGAGAAGGTGCACGCGCAGGGCAAGATGACCGCCCGCGAGCGGGTCCTCGCCCTGCTGGACGAGGACAGCTTCGCCGAGTTCGACCGGTTCGCCCGGCACCGCTCCAGCGCCTTCGGCATGGACGCCAACCGGCCCTACACCGACGGTGTGATCACCGGCGTGGGGTCGATCCACGGCCGTCCGGTGTGCGTGTTCAGCCAGGACGTCACCGTGTTCGGCGGCGCGCTCGGCGAGGTGTACGGCGAGAAGATCGTGAAGATCCTCGACTTCGCCATCAAGACCGGCTGCCCGATCATCGGGATCAACGAGGGCGGCGGCGCGCGGATCCAGGAGGGAGTGGTCTCGCTCGACCTGTACTCCCAGATCTTCCGGCGCAACACGCTGGCGTCCGGCGTGATCCCGCAGATCTCGCTGATCATGGGCGCGGCGGCCGGCGGCCACGTCTACTCGCCGGCGCTCACCGACTTCGTCGTGATGGTCGACCAGACGTCCCAGATGTTCATCACCGGTCCGGCGGTGATCAAGGCGGTCACCGGTGAGGACGTGTCCATGGAGGAGCTCGGCGGCGGCCGCACCCACTCGACGAAGTCCGGCAACTCGCACTACCTGGCCGCCGACGAGACCGACGCCATCGAGTACGTCCGCGAGCTGCTCACCTACCTGCCGCAGAACAACCTCGAGGACCCGCCGGTCTACGACGAGGACGAGGCGGACCTCACCATCACCGAGCACGACCTCGTGCTGGACACGCTGATCCCCGATTCGCCGAACCAGCCCTACGACATGCACGAGGTGATCCACCGGGTGCTGGACGACGACGAGTTCCTCGAGGTGCACAAGCTGTACGCGCCGAACATCATCTGCGGGTTCGGCCGGGTGGAGGGACGCGCGATCGGCGTGATCGCCAACCAGCCGATGGTCTACGCGGGCTGCCTGGACATCAAGGCGTCGGAGAAGGCCGCGCGCTTCGTCCGCACCTGCGATGCGTTCAACATCCCGATCCTCACGTTCGAGGACGTCCCGGGCTTCCTGCCCGGCACCGACCAGGAATGGGACGGGATCATCCGGCGCGGCGCCAAGCTCATCTACGCCTACGCCGAGGCCACCGTCCCGCTGGTCACGGTGATCACCCGCAAGGCCTACGGCGGCGCGTACTGCGTGATGGGCTCCAAGCCGCTGGGCGCGGACGTGAACTTCGCCTGGCCCACCGCCCAGATCGCAGTGATGGGCGCCGAGGGTGCGGTCAACATCCTGTACAAGCGCGAACTGGCGGACGCCGACGACCCGCAGCAGCGGCGCGCAGAGCTGATCGACGAGTACAACGACGAGCTGGCCAACCCCTACATCGCCGCCGAGCGCGGTCACGTGGACAAGGTGATCTACCCGCACGAGACCAGGGCCCAGGTGATCCGGGTGCTGCGGCTGCTGCGGACCAAGCGGCAGCAGTTGCCGCCCAAGAAGCACGGGAACATCCCGCTGTGACCGCGCCCGAGCCGGAACGCCTCGTCGAGGTCGTCGGGGGCTCCCCCACCGACGAGGAGTTGGCCGCGCTGGCCGCCGTCGTGGTGGCGCTGCGCCGCGGGCGTCCCGACCCGCACGCGCCGGCGACGAGCACGCTGGCCGGCGGCTGGCGCTCCTACTGGCACACGGTTCGTACGCCATTGGTGCCCGGACGGGAGGCCTGGCGGAGTAGCTTTCGGATGTAGCTTCACCCGGCTTGCCGAGTTGTCAGAATCTCAGCCGCCTCTGGCCGGCTGAGATTCTGACAAGTCGGCTCAACGAGAGGACGTGGCATGGGCGCCATCGACGAGATCCTGTCCAGCATCGACCCGCAGCAGCTGGCGGCGGCGCTGGGCACCGACCAGGACACTGCGGTGAACGCCGCCGCGGCTGTCATCCCGACCCTGATCAACAGCCTCCAGGCGAACGCCGGCAGCGCGGACGGCCAGGCCAGCCTGTTGGCCGCTCTCGGCCAACACGCGGACGGGGTGTACGGCGACTCGATCGACCTGGACGGCGTCGACACCGACGACGGCCGCAAGATCGTCGCCCACGCCCTCGCCGATGACCCGGGCCGGCTGCAGGCCGTGGGCGGCCTCGGCGGGAGCCTGCTCAGCAAGCTGCTGCCGCTGCTGGCACCGATGGTGATGAGCTACCTGGCCAAGAAGCTGGGCATGGGGTCGGCCGCGGCGCCGTCCCAGGGCTCGGGCGACATCCTCGGCGACCTGCTGGGCGGGCTGCTCGGCGGCGTGTCCGCGGGCGGCGCGGCGGGGGGTGGCCTCGGTGATCTGCTGGGCGGCATCCTCGGCAGCGGCCAGGCCGCGCAACCGGCGGGCGTGCCGGCCGGCTACGGCGGTGGCACGGCGGCCGGCGCGGACGGCGACCTCGGCGGCGTGTTCAACGCGCCGGGCAACGCCACCGGGATGCAGATCCCGACGCAGGACGCGTCCTCCGAGCAGCCGACGTACCAGCAGCCGGCACAACAGGGCTCCGGTGACATCCTCGGCGACCTGCTCGGGCAGATCCTTGGCCGCTGAGCCGGCGCCGCGCCTGGTGCTGGCGTCCGCCTCGCCGGCGCGGCTGGAAACCCTGACCCGGGCGGGCCTGTCCCCCGAGGTCGTGGTCTCCGACGTGGACGAGGACGCCTTCGCCGCGCCCACCGTCGCGGAACTCGTCGCCGTCCTGGCCCGGGCGAAGGCCGAGTCGGTCGCGGCCTCGCTGCCGCGTGAACGGAAAGTGACCCGTCCCCTTTCTGTTCACGGGGACGGGTCCCTTTCCGTTCAGGACACGCTGGTCATCGGCTGCGACTCACTGCTCGAACTGGACGGCGAACCGATGGGCAAGCCGGCCTCCGCGGACGAGGCGGTCGCGCGCTGGCGACGGATGCGCGGCCGCACCGGGCACCTGCACACCGGCCACCACGTGATCCGGCTCGGGACGGCGCCGGCGACCGCGTCCGGCGTCGAGACCACCGCGGTCACGTTCGCCGAACTGACGGACGAGGAGATCGACGCCTACGTCGCCACCGGGGAGCCGCAGCGGGTGGCCGGCGCGTTCACCATCGACGGCCTCGGCGGCGCCTACGTCCGCTCGGTCAGTGGCGACCCGCACGCCGTCGTCGGGATCAGCCTGCCGCTGCTGCGTGACCTGTTCGGCCGGCTCGGCGTCCGGTGGCACGATCTGTGGACCCCGCTAGCCTTTACAGCGCCATGACGAATCTGGAGAACCTCCCCGGCCCCGCGGACCCGGTCGTACCGCCCACCTCGGCACTGCCGGCCTGGCTGCGCGCCATGCGACCCAAGCAATGGGTGAAGAACGTGCTCGTGCTGGCCGCACCGCTCGCCGCGGGCCGGCTGTTCGAGCCCGCCGTGCTGCTCGCGTCGCTGTGGGCGTTCGTGTCGTTCTCCCTGGTCAGCGCGTCGATCTACCTGATCAACGACAGCCGGGACGTCGAGGCGGACCGGCTGCACCCCAAGAAGCAGTTCCGGCCGATCGCCGCCGGCGAGCTGTCGATCCCGACCGCGTACGTCCTGGCCGCGGTCACGCTGGCCGCCTCGCTGGTCATCGGCTTCTGGGTGGCGCCGCTGCTGGGGGTGACGCTCGCGTCCTACTGGGTGCTGCAGGTGGTGTACTCGCTGTTCCTCAAGCACCAGCCGATCATCGACCTCGCCATGGTGGCGGCGGGCTTCCTGCTGCGGGCCGTGGCGGGCGGCGTCGCGGCCAACCTGGCGCTGTCGCAGTGGTTCCTGCTGGTGGCGTCGTTCGGGTCGCTGTTCATGGTGGCCGGCAAGCGCTACTCGGAGCTGAAGGAACTCGGCACCGAGGCCGGCACCAGGGCCAGCCTCGAGCGCTACACGAAGTCGTACCTGCGCGAGGTGTGGTCGATCTCGATCTCGATCGTGATCATGTCCTACAGCCTGTGGGCGTTCGAGCAGCGCTACGCCCAGCCGTGGGGCATCCCGTGGACGACGCTGTCGATCGCACCGTTCACCCTCGCCGTCCTGCGCTACGCCATGCGCGTCGACCAGGGCAAGGCCGGTGAGCCGGAGGACGTGGTGCTGTCCGACCCGATCCTGCAGGTGCTGGCCGTGCTGTGGGTGATCCCGGTGGCGATCGCGGTGTTCGGATGAGCACCCCACGGATGGGCCGCCCGGTCGCGCTGGTGACCGGCGCCTCCCGGGGCATCGGACGGGCCATCGCGCTCGCCCTCGCGCCCACCCACCACGTCCTGATCGGGGGCCGCGACGCCGACTCGGTCGCCTCGGTGGTGGCCGGACTCGAGTCGGCCGCGCCGTTCATCGTCGACCTCACCGACGAGGCTGCGCTCGCCGCGGCCGTGGCCGGCATCGACCGGCTGGACGTCCTCGTGCACTCCGCGGGACTGGTCACCTTCGGCGCGCTCGCCGACTCGACCACCCAGGAGTGGCGCGACCTGATGGAGCTGAACGTGGTCGCACCGGCCACGCTCACCCGGCTGCTGCTGCCCGCGCTCCGGACCACCCACGGGCTGGTGGTGTTCCTGAACTCCGGCGCCGGCCTGACCACCCATCGGGGGTTCTCCGCGTACTCGGCGTCGAAGTACGCGCTCACCGCGCTGGCCGACGCGCTGCGGCTCGACGAGCGCGGCCGCGTCCGGGTGACCTCGATCCACCCCGGACGCGTCGCCACCGACATGCAGGCCCAGCTCGCCTCCCTGCAGGGACTCCCCTATGTCCCCGACGCCCACCTCGACGCCGCGGACGTCGCCCGCGCCGTCCGCCTCGCCGTGGACCTGCCCCCGGACGCGAGCCTCGACTCCGTCCGGATCAACCCGGTGTAGCAGACGATCCACCCAACATCCCGGGCCTGACCCGGGATCCCGGGGTCGACTCGCCCGGCGGGTGCAGGGATCCCGGCGTGCGCCGGGATGACGGTCGTCCTCTGGCGCGCTCCCTCACAGCTCGGTCAGCGGCACGTCGGGATCGGCGAGGCGCCCGGGCGGAATCACCCGTCCGACCAGGCCGCGGAGGGTGTCGTTCACGTCCCAGATGTTGACGTTCATCGCAGCCCGGACAGTGCCGGACGACAGCCAGAAGGCGATGAACTCGCCCGAGTCCATGTCACCGCGCAGCACGACGTCGTCCTCGCCGGACGCATGGCCGACGTACTCCATGCCGAGGTCGTACTGGTCGGTGAAGAAGTAGGGCTGCCAGTCGTAGCGGGCAGCCTGGCCGAGGATCGTCCGGGCAGCGAGCTGGCCCTGCCGGATCGCGTTGTCCCAGTGCTCGACCCGCAGCGACCGCCCCAGCGTCGGATTGAACGCGTTGGCCACGTCGCCGATCGCGAGGACCGCCGGGTCCGGGCTGCGCAGCCGCTCGTCCACGACCACGCCGCCCTTGACCTCCAGGCCCGCCTCGCCGGCCAGTTCGGCGTTCGGGATCGCGCCCGCGCCGACCAGGACGAGGTCGCCGGGCACCACCTCGTCGCCGACCCGGACGCCGGTCACGCCGCTGGACCCGCCCTTGAAGCCGGTCACCTCGACGTTCGTGCGCAGGTCCACGCCGTGCGCGCGGTGCAGCTCGGCGAAGTGCCTGGCCACGCGCTCCCCGAGGATCGCGCCGAGCGGCAGGTCGAACCGTTCGAGGATGGTCACCTCGCAGCCGGCCCTGCGGGCGGACGCGGCCACCTCCAGCCCGATCCAGCCACCGCCGACCACCACCAGCCGCCGGCCCGCGGTCAGTTCATCCTTCAGCCGCGCCGAGTCGTCCATCGTGCGCAGGGTGAGGACGCCGGGCAGGTCCATCCCCGGCAGGTCGAGTCGCCGGGCGCGCGCGCCGGTGGCGAGCACGAGCGTGTCATAGCCGAGCTCCGCGCCCGACTCGAGCCGAACCGTCCGTCCGGAGCGGTCGAGCGCAACCGCCCGGGCACCGAACCGGGTGGTCACGTCGTGCTCGGCGTACCACTCCGGGGCGTGGACGAACAGCGAGTCGGCCGGCTCCTCGCCCTGCAGCACCTGCTTGGACAGACCCGGACGTTCGTACGGCCGCTGGGACTCCGCCCCGACCAGGGTGATCGGACCCGCGAAGCCCTCCTCCCGCAGCGTGCTGACGGTGTGGGCGGCGCCAAGCCCCGCCCCGACCACGACGACCGAACTCATCGCACTCCCCTTCCCGAGTCGACGGCCGAGAGGAACTCGGCCCGTGCCGCTGCATCGATGCCGAGTTGCCCGGTCATGGCCTGCGTCCGGGTGGTGGCCCCCGCGGCGCGCACACCCCGGATGGTCATGCAGCTGTGCTCGGCCTCGATGACCACGCCCACCCCGTGCGGCTCCAGCTCCCGGTCGAGCCAGTCCGCGACCTGCCGGGTGAGTCGCTCCTGGACCTGCGGACGCCGGGCCAGCGCGTCCACCACCCGGGCGAACTTCGACAGCCCCAGCAGGCGGTCCGTCGGCAGGTAGCCGACGTGGGCGACGCCGGCGAACGGCAGCAGGTGGTGCTCGCAGATCGAGCGGACGGGGATGTCGCGCACCAGCACCAACTCGGAGTACCCCTCGTCGTTGGGAAATGTCGTGGCGTCGAACTCGGCCGGCATGAGCAGCTCTGCGTACGCCTGCGCCATCCGCAGCGGGCTGCGCCGCATCGACGGCGACTCGGTGGACACCCCGAGGGCCCGCAGGAACTCCCTGGCATGTCGTGCGGCGGCGAGGACGCGTGGGTCGTCCCCCAGCGCGATCGCCTCGGCCCGGAACTCGGTGACGCTCACCGGATCGCTCATCACCCCTCCATATCTAACGGAGTCGTATCTATACGTTAGAAGTCTCCCGGTGTATCGTCAAGGCATTCGTCCGTTGGAGGTGAGGGAATGGCCGGCCTTCGCGACCGCGTCCGTGGGATCGCCTCGCTCGCCGATCCCACGCGGACCGCGCTGTACGACTACGTCAGTACCCAACCCGAGGCGGTGACCCGCGAACAGGCGGCGGCCGCGCTCGACATCGCGCTGCACCAGGCCAAGTTCCACCTCGACCGGCTCGCTGCGGACGGGCTGCTGGAGACCGGCTACGCCCGGGTGGGCGGACGGGGCGGTCCCGGCGCCGGCCGGCCGTCGAAGCTCTACCGCAGGGCGTCGACGGAGATCGCGGTCACGCTGCCGGAGCGTCGCTACGAACTCGCCGGGCACCTGCTGGCCACGGCGATCGAGGAGGCCGAGTCATCGGGGACGGGCGTCCGCGACTGCGTGACCGCCGTCGCGGCCCGGTTCGGGACCGGGCTGGCCGACGCCGTCCCCGCGTCCGGGCCGGAGCAGGCACTGGCCGCAGCGGCCGACACCCTGGCCGGGTTGGGCTTCGAGCCCCGGATCGCGGACGGACGGGTGACGCTGGCCAACTGTCCCTTCCACCACCTCGCTCGTGACCACACCGCGCTGGTCTGTGGCATGAACCTCTCGCTGATCGACGGGCTGCTCCGCGGCCACGACGGCATCCGCGCTCGCCTGGACCCGGCGCCGGACCGCTGCTGCGTGGCCATCGAATCCGCGGAGCCAGGCGACGCCCGAAAGCCACCCCCCTGACCCCCCGGGCCCCCGGATCGCACCACAGCGTGGAGAGAAATCGGCGACTACGCCGGGAAACCGTGCACAACGTTGTGATGATGGCGGGTGCCGGCGCGGGGCTACCGCTCGAAGCCGAGGACCACCCCGAAGCCCAGCATCGCGACGCCTGCGGCGCCGTCCACCACCCTGGCGCCGCGGCGGCTGGCGAGGAAGCCGCGCAGCGCGTGCGCGCAGAGGATCACGACGGTGAACCAGGCGATGCCCATGGCCGCGTGGATGCCGGCGAGCGTGGCGCCGATGGCCGCCGGAGGGTAGCCGGCGGGCAGGAACAGCGGCAGCACGGTGACGTAGAAGACCGCCACCTTGGGGTTCAGCAGATTGGTCAGCAGTCCCTTGACGAAGGCCTCGCCCGCCGTGTCGGGGCTGCCGGTGGACTCGGCGACGTGCGCATCACCGCGGATCGCCGAGCGCAGGTAGCCGAAGGCGAGATAGGCGAGGAAGGCCACGCCAGCCCACTTCAGCACCGTGTACGCAACCTGGGACGCCGCGAACAGCGCGCCCAGCCCGGTGGCCGCGGCCACACCCCAGACCAGCGTGCCCAGGCAGATGCCGGCGCCAGCGGCGAAGGCCGTGCTGCGGCGGCCGCGGAGGGCCTGGCGCAACACCAGCACGGTGTCCAGCCCGGGCGTGAGCGTGACCACCGCCGCGAGCACCGTGAAGCCGATGAGGGCCTGGGTGAGCGTCACGCGCAGATGCTAGCCGCTTCCGCCGTCGTCACCACCTTGGCCCCTTGTTCCGGGCCCGCGCGCCTTGTCATCCCGGACTCGATCCTTGCCATCCCGGACTTGATCCGGGATCCCGCGACTTGTGTTGCCAGCAGGTGCACGGATCCCGGCGTTCGCCGGGATGACGGAAGAACTCGCCGGGATGACGGACGAACTCGCCGGGATGACGGAAGAGGCGGCCTCAGAAGGTGGCCCGCACGGCGATCAGGTAGGCCAGGTAGGCGAGGTAGATCAACACGAAGATCGCGCCCTCGATCCGGGAGATGCTGCGTCCGGAGACGAACACGGGCACGCACAGGACCGCGACGCCGGCCATCAGCGGGATGTCGAAGGTGAGCAGGTCGGCGTCGACGGGCAGGTCGCCGGGCAGGACGACGCAGGTGACGCCGAGGATGAACAGGATGTTGTAGATGCTCGACCCGATCAGGTTGCCCACCGCCACGTCCCGCTCATTGCGCACGGTGGCCACCAGCGTGGTCGCCAGCTCGGGCGCGGACGTGCCGATGGCGACGATCGTGAGCCCGATCAGCGCCTCGGAGATCCGCCAGGAGCGGGCGAGTTCGACGGCGCCGTCCACCATCAGGTCGGCGCCGTAGATCGTCAGGGCGAGCGCCACCACCAGCAACAACCCGTAGCCGAGCCGCAGCCGGCCGACCCGCTCGGTCGGCACCGGGGCCTCCTCGAACGCCTCCGCGTACTGCTCGCGGGCCTGGCGCCCCTCCCGCCGGCTCTCCCGGACGAGCAGCACGGTGTACCCGATCGCCCCGAGCAGCAGCACGAGGCCGTCCGAGGTCGTCAGCACGCCGTCGTCCCAGACGAGCAGGGTCATCAGCGCCGCCGCGGCCACGATGGTCGGCAGTTCGAGCTTCAGGATCCGCAGGTGCAGGGGCACCGGACGCAGCAGCGCGGCCAGGCCGAGGATGAACAACAGGTTGAGCACATTGGTGCCCGCGATGTTGGCGACGGCGATCGCCGGGGCGCCTTCGAGGCTGGCGGTGATCCCGACGGCCAGTTCCGGCGCGCTCGTGCCGATCGAGACGACGGTGAGGCCGAGGATCAACGGGCTGATCCCGACGGTCATGGCCAGCTTCGTGGTGCCGCGTACCACCAGTTCCGCGCCCACCACCAGGATGGCAAGGCCCAGGACGAACGTGGCGGCGGCAGGCATGATCAGGTCGGCGAGTTTCCCGGCGGCCCTGCCATGGCGACAGCCTACCGGCGAACCCTCTGCCGACTTGTCAGAATCTCAGCCGGTTCCAACCGGCTGAGATTCTGACAAGTCGGCAGAGGGGGACGGCGGCGGTCAGATCCAGTCGACCTTGCGGAACAGGATGTAGAGCCCCACCGTCCCCACCAGCATCAGCAGCACGCTCTGCCACAGCCCGAACTCGGCCATGTAGCCGGGATAGGGGATGTTCTGGCCGAACCAGCCGGTGACCGCCGTCGGCACCGCGATGATCGCAGCCCAGGCCGCGAGCTTCTTCATCACCTCGTTCAGCCGGGCGTCCTGCAGCGACAGGTTGGTCTCGA
>DAINOM010000051.1:0-19987 GCA_036735445.1 Propionicimonas sp. | reverse complement strand
GCGCTGGCGATCGGCTCCAACAAGGAGGCCACCCGGATCTCCGGCATCAACACCCCGCGCTGGGAAGTGCTCGCCTACGTGATCTGCGGGGTGTTCACCGGCATCTCCGGCATCCTGATGTCGTCGCGGCTGTCGGCCGCCCAGCCGACGCTGGGACAGGGCTACGAGATGTACGCCATCGCCGCGGCCGTGATCGGCGGCACCTCGCTGCGCGGCGGACGCGCGTCCATCTTCGGCGCGGTGATCGGTGCCGTCACCATCCAGACGATCTTCAACGGCCTGACCGTGATGGGCGTCCAGGACCAGTGGCAGAAGGTCGTGCTGGGCGTCGTGGTGCTGCTGGCGGTGTTCGTCGACATCATGCGGCGCGGCGGCAAGGAAGAGTGACCTGACCGGAGCGGACGAGGAGGTGCGTCATGTCCGACGACGACCATCGTCGCGAGGGATCGGTCCGGCAGGTTCCGGTCACCATCGACCGGAACAGCCCGGTGCCGCTGTACTTCCAGGTGTCGGAACAGGTGGCCAGGGCCATCCGGACGGGCGCGCTGCAGCCGGGTGACCCGCTCGAGAACGAGGTCATGCTGGCCGAGCGGCTCGGCATGTCGCGGCCGACGATCCGGCGATCGATGGCCGACCTCGTCGACCGGGGCCTGGTCGTCCGGCGCCGGGGAGTCGGGACGACGGTCGCGCCCGGCGCGCTGCGCCGCAGGGGCGACCTGACCAGCCTCTACGACGACCTCGCCGGCAGTGGGCTCAGTCCGGAGACGAAGGTGCTCCGGCTGGCTCACGGCGAGGTCGACCGCAGGGCGGCCCAGGAGTTGCACATCGATCCGCTGACGCCAGGGGTGGCGATCGAGCGCGTCCGGTTCGCCGGGGGAGCGCCGTTCGCCGTGCTGCGGAACTGGCTGCCGCTGCAACTGCGGGACGTCTCGGTGCTCGACCTCGAGACGAGCGGCCTCTACACCGTCCTGCGGCGGCGGGGAGTCACGCCCGTCGTCGCGGAGCAGAGCATCGGGGCGCGTCCGGCGACCGGGGTGGAGCGGCGGTTGCTGGGCCTGGGTCGGGCGGAGGCCGTCCTCACCATGACCAGCGTCGCCTACGACGCCGAGGGCGTGCCCATCGAGTTCGGCGACCATGTCTACCGGGCCGACCGGCACCGCTTCGAGGTGAGCGTGCGCGTCCCCGCCGAGGAGCCGGTGCGGCAGTCCGCGTGAGCGGTCCGCCTCGGTGACGGGCGCGGCACTCAGCCTTGACACCGTTCCCATCCCGTCATCCCGTCCTATCCCGTCATCCCCCAGCCAGTCCGTCGACCCTTGACACCCAGGCGGGGAGCGCATATGTTCGGACATAGTTAAAGCGCGTTAGCATCAACGTGACCGAGCCCGGTTTGTCGAAGGAGATGGACGGATGAAGATCGCACTCGATCCCTGGATGACCAGGTTCGACTACTCGCTGGAACAGATGATGCACCTGGCGGCCGACCTCGGCTACGAGTGGATCGAGTTCGCCCAGCGTGACGACTTCTGGCCGTACTTCACCCATCCCACCGCCAACGACGCCCAGGTGGCGAAGCTGAAGCGGCTGATGAAGGAGACCGGCGTCGGGCTCGCGTCCTGCCTGCCGCTGTACCGCTGGTCGGACCCCGACGAGGATGCGCGCCAGGCCGCCGTCCGCTACTGGATGCGCGCGATCGACATCACGGTGGAGCTCGGCTGCGACCAGATGAACTCCGAGTTCAGCGGCGATCCCAACCAGCGGGAGCGGTCCGAGGCCCAGTTCTGGAAGTCGATGGACGTGATCATCCCCCGCATCGAGAAGGAGGGGATCAAGCTCAACATCGAGCCGCACCCGAACGACTTCATCGAGAAGGGCATCGACGCGATCCACATGATCCGCGCGATCAACCACCCCAACGTCGGCTTCCTCTACTGCGTCTCCCACGCCTTCCACCAGGCGGCGCCGATGCGCGAGGTGATCGAGTACGCCGGCCCCGACCTCAAGCACCTGCACATCTCCGACACGTTCGACCACCGCGCGTCGCGGGGCAACCGGTTCATCCTCAACCCGCCCGGCACGGACGCCCGCGTCCACCAGCACCTGGAGATCGGCGACGGCGAGATCGACTTCGAGGACTTCTGGCAGATCCTCGAGGACGTGGAGTTCGACGGCATCGCGACCGTGGCCGTGTTCTCCCAGGAGGACAAGATGGTCCCCGCCTTCGGGAACATGCTCAAGATCCTCAAGGAACGCCTGCCGAAGGCGTAGCAGCCGGTGAGGAGTGCGGACGGCCGCCGGTTGCGGGTGGCACTGATCGGGGCCGGCCTCATGGCCAGGTCGCACGCCCTCGCGTACGCGAGCGTCCCCGTCCTCTTCCCCGACCTGGGCGTGCGCCCAGAGCTGGCCGTGCTCGCGGCGACCACCGAAGCGGGAGCCAGGGACGCGGCCGCGCAGCTCGGCGTTGAACGGGGGACGGCGAACTGGCGGGAAGCTGTTGCCGACCCGTCGATCGACGTGGTCGACATCGTCACGCCGAACGCTCTGCACCACGAGATCGCCCTCGCGGCCATCGCCGCCGGCAAGCACGTCTACTGCGAGAAGCCGCTGGCTCTGACCGCCGCCGGGGCCCGGCAGCTGTGGGAGGCGGCGTGCGCGGCCGGGGTGCGGACGCTGGTCGGCTTCTCCTACCTGGCCTACCCGGGCGTCCAGCTCGCCCGGCAGCTCGTCGCGGACGGCACGCTCGGCGAGGTCTGGACGGTCCGCGCGCACTTCATCACCGACGCCAACGCCGACCCGGCCCTGCCCCGCACCTGGCACTACGAGCGGGCGAAGGCCGGTTTCGGAGCGCTCGGTGACATCGGATCGCATGTGGTGTCGCTGGTCGAGGCGGTGGCCGGCCCGATCGCCCAGGTGTTCGCCGAACTGGCAACGGTGGTGCCGCTGCGTCCGGAGGCGCCCGGCGCGCGGTCCTACGGCTCGGCCGCCGCTGCCGACGCGCGCCTGCTCCCCGTCGAGAACGACGACATCACGGTGGTGCTCGCCCGGCTGGCGTCCGTGGCCACGGCAGTCCTGGAGGCCAACCGTGTCGGCAACGGGCACCCGTTCGACATCGGCATCGAGGTCATCGGTTCGGAGGGGTCGGTGCGCTTCTCCCAGCAGGAGTCGCACCGGGTCGAGCTCTACCTGCGGGGTAGGCAACCGGTCGCGCTGAACGGCACGACCACGCTTGCGCTCGGACCCTCGCACCCCGACTACGGCGCATACTGGCCGCTGCCCGGGATCACGATCGGGCTGCACGAGGTGAAGGCGATCGAGGTCCGAACCTCTTCGCTGCGATCCGGGACGAGGCGGAGGCCTTTCCGTCCTTCCGGGAGGGCTGGCGGGTGCTGGAGGTCCTCGAAGCGGCCGGGCGGTCGAGCGTGCGCGGCGGCTGGGAGTCCGTGAGGGCCTGATAGGCCCGTTCAGAAGCTATAGCGCGCGACGGAGCGCGGTTCCACGACGCCGTATGTCACCTAGTCGGACGGCGTGCCGAGCGTGATCCAGTCGTTACCTAATATGTCTTGACATAGCTATCGCGCGCTAGCTAATCTCATTTCCGAGACCGGCCCTCCAGGGCAGAGAAGTCTCAGCGCAGCGCTTCGTCCTACAGGCTCTATCAACGAAGAGGGACCGAGAACATGGCACGACTCAAGCTCATTACCGCGGCGATCGCCGCGACGATCGCGCTCGCCGCCGCGGGCTGCACCAGCGCAACCCCGGCAGGCACCGGCTCCTCGGAGTCCGGGTCGGCCGGCAAGACCGCGAAGATCGCCATGTCGATCACCAACATGGACCAGTGGCTGCAGCTGCTCGCCGACGCGGTGAACGCGGAGGCGGCCAAGCAGGGCGTCACGGTGGAGGTGGTCTCCGCGGACGCGGACACGTCCAAGCAGATCAGCCAGGTCGAGAACTTCATCGCCCAGAAGGTGGACGCGATTATCGTCAACCCGGTGGACAACGACGCCTCGCAGCCGATCACCGACGCGGCCCTGGCCGCCGGCATCCCGCTCGTCTACGTCAACCGGTGCCCCGATCGTCCGGACAACGTCCCGTGCGTCGGCTCGGACTCCAAGCAGGCAGGGACGCTCGAGATGGACGCCCTCGGCAAGTTGCTCGACTACAAGGGCGACGTCGGCATCCTGCAGGGTGACCCGAACAACAACGGTCAGGCCGTGCGCGAGCGCTCCCAGGGCTGCCAGGACGTCGTCGACAAGAACCCGGGCATGAAGGTGACTCTCACCGCCAACGGCAAGTGGGCCCGCGACGCCGCCCAGACGGTCACCGAGAACTGGATCCAGTCGGGCAAGCTGCCGGCCATGATCTGCGCGAACAACGACGAGATGGCCCTCGGCGCGATCAACGCGCTCAAGGCCGCCAAGCTGCTCGACAAGGTGAAGGTGGGCGGCATCGACGCCACCTCGGACGCGCTGGCCGCGATGGCCGCCGGCGACCTCGCGGTGACCGTGTTCCAGGATCCGGCCGGCCAGGGTGCGGGCGCCGTGGACGCAGCGGTCAAGCTGATCAACAAGCAGCCCGTGGACACCTACGTGGACGTGCCCTTCCAGCTGGTCACCAAGGACAACATGGACCAGTTCAAGTGATGCACTGACGTCGACGACGCAGGGTGCCGCGAGCCGTTGGCTCGCGGCACCCTGGCGTTTCGGTCATCCCGGGCTTGACCTTGGCATCCCCGGTTCCCCCTTGTCATCCCGGGCTGACCTTGGCATCCCCGGTTCCCCCCTCGTCATCCCGGGCTTGACCCGGGATCTCCGTGGGCAGCCTGCCGGGTCGGCGCCGGGGATCCCGGCGTTCGCCGGGATGACGTGTTCGCTGGGATGACGCGTTCGCCGGCAGGACGCGTTCGCTGGGATGACAAGGGGGAAGCCGGGGATGGCAGGGGGCTGGCCGCGGTGACCTGGCGGGCGGCGCTCAGGTCAGCGGCGGGCCGCTCGAGGCACGGACGATCAGGCTGGGGTCGAGGATGCGGACGACGGGAACGGCGTCCGGATCGCGCAGCCTGCGGACCGCGGTCTCGGCCGCCAGTCGGCCCATGCGGTGCGCCTGCTGGTCGACGGAGGTGAGCGAGATCCCGGGCAGCGCGCTGGTCGGGGTGTTGTCGTAGCCGACGACCGAGAGGTCGTCGGGCGCGCGCAGACCTCTCGCGGCCATCGCATCCAGGACGCCGAGGGCCGCGACATCGTTGTTCGCGAAGATCGCGGTGGGCGGGACGGGCGCGTCGAGCAGTTCGCCGGCCACGTCCGCCGCGTCGGCCTGCCGGAAGCCGCAGTGCACGACCTTCGGCTCCAGGCCCGCGCTCCGCATGGCGTCCGCGTACGCGTCGGCGCGGTGGTGGAAGACCGTCCCCACGGGGGGCGCGATGTGCACGATCCTGCGGTGCCCCAGCTGGACCAGGTGCTCCACGACCAGGGCCGAACCCCGGACCGGGTCGGAGAGCACGCTGTCCAGGCCCGCGACCTCGCGCGTGGCCACCACCATCGGGCAGACCTGGGCCAGTTCGAGCAGCTCCTCGGACGGCAGCACGCAGCCCGGCACGATGGAGACGTCCACCTGGACGCCCATCAGCTCGTCGATGGCGGCCCGGTCCCGCTTGCCGTCGGCGTCCGAGACAGCGATCACCAGCTGCTCGGACGCGGCGTCCGTGGCCTCGCGGACACCCTCGTAGATGTCCGGGATGATCGTGTTCCTGAGGTCCGGGATGAACATCCCGATCGTGTTGGTGCGCCGGCTCGCGAGCCTGGCCGCCATCCGGTTGTGCCGGTAGCCGATGCGCTGCGCGGCGTCCAGGATCAGTTGTTTCGTGGCGGGACTCACCCTGCCGACGTCGCGGAAGGCGAAGGACACGAGGGCGCGGGAGACGCCCGCTTCGCGCGCGACATCCTCCTGAGTTACGCGAGCCACGTCCGGCTGCCACCTCCCCGTGTGCTGCCGCCGCCGTCGGCGCGCACGTCCTGACCATACAGGCCTCGACGGCGGCCCGGCGCGCACCGCGTCCGAGAGTATGTCTTGACAAAATGCTAAAGCGCGTTAGCATATTGCCACAGCAAGGATGACGAGGACGTCGGGAGATCTGAGATGACGCGCGAACTGCGAATCGCACTCGTAGGGGCAGGGCCGGCCGGACAGGCGCACGCCTTCGGGTACCGGAACGTGTCCATGGCGCACGACCTCAAGGACGTCCGACTGGTGCTCGACACCGTCGTGGACCCGAACCTCGAGCTCGCCGCCTCCGTCGCCGAGCGGTACGGCTTCGAGCGCTGCGTGGGCAGCGTCGAGGAGCTGCTGGCCACCTCCGCGGTGGACGCGGTCAGCGTCGCGCTGCCCAACCACCTGTCGGCGCCCACCCTCACCACGCTGCTGAACGCGGGCAAGCACGTGCTCGCCGAGAAGCCGCTGGGCCGGAACGCGACCGAGGCGCAGCTCCTCACCGACCTCGCCGCCGCGAAGGGCGTCGTTGCCGGAGTCGGCTTCTCCTACCGGCGCATCCCGGCACTCGCGGCCGCGGCCAGGGCGGTCGCGGACGGTGCGATCGGCACCCCGTACCTCGCGACCGCCCGCTTCTACGCCGACTACGCGCTCGATCCGGAGACCCCGCTGAACTGGCGGTTCCTCAAGGAGACCGCCGGCGCCGGCACGTTGATGGACATGGGCACCCACGCGCTCGATGCGCTGGAGTTCCTCGTCGGCCCGATCAGCGAGGTGAGCGCGTCCGTGCTGCACACCAGCATCCCGACCCGGCCCGATCCCACCGCGCCGGGTACCCGCGGCGCGGTCGACACCGACGACACCGCCCTGGTCAGCCTGCGGTTCGCCGGTGGCGCCGTCGGCACGATGATCGCCAGCCGGGTCACCGCGGGCATCCCGGTCGACCTGTCCGTCGAGGTGTTCGGCTCCGCCGGCCACGTCCGGTTCAGCTTCGAGGAGATGAGCCACTACACGCTCTACCAGTCCGGGGCGAACCCGTCGCCGACGGACGGCCCGCGCCGGATCATCCCCGGGCCGGAGGCTCCCCACTTCGGCAACGTGATGCCGATGTGCTTCCGCGGCAACCCCACCGGCTACGGCGAGGCCTTCATCGCCGAGACGCAGGACTTCGTCCGCGCCATCCTGACCGGTACGCCCATGGACACCGACTTCGCCACCGCGACGCGGACGATGCTGGCCGCCCAGGCAGCCATCGACGTCAGCCGCACCGAGCGGCCGATGGTCCTCGCCAACTAGCTCGCCGAATCCAAGGAGAACAGCAATGAAGCTCGGAATGTTCACGTCCTGCCTGCACGATCGGGACATCGACGGCGTGCTGGACGTGGCCGTCGACCACGGCATGACCAGTCTCGAACTCAACTCCGGCGGCTTCTTCCCGGCGTACCACCTCCACCCGGAGGCCCTGCTGGTGAGCCAGCATGCCCGGGACGAGTTCCTGGCCAGGCTGGCGGCGAAGGGTCAGACGCTGACTGCGCTGAACAACAGCGGCAACCCTCTGCACCCGGATCGTGAGGTCGGACCTCGCCACGCCGAGGAGCTGCGGCGGGCGATCGACCTGGCCTCGCTGCTGGGGGTGCCGGTGGTCGTGGCGCAGTCCGGGGCACCGGGCGCGGAGCCGGTCTCGACCGTCCCGTCGTGGGTGGTGTCGCCCTGGGACTCGGCGTACTCCGACGTCCTGGACTACCAGTGGGGCCTGGCCGTCCCGTTCTGGAAGGCGACCACCGCGTACGCCGCGGACAAGGGTGTGAAGCTCGCGATCGAGATGCACCCGCACCAGCTCGTGTACAACCCGCCGACGCTGATGCGGCTGATCGATGCGGTGGGGCTGGACAACATCGGCATGGAGATGGATCCGTCGCACCTGTTCTGGCAGGGCATCGACCCGGTAGGGACCATCGAGCGGTTCGGCGAGCGGGTGTTCATCTCGGCGGCCAAGGACACCGCGATCTACCCCGAGAACCTGCAGGTGAACGGCTTCCTGAACAACGCGTGGCGTCGCCACGAGGGCGAGGGGCGGCTGGGCATCGGCGGCCGGTACTCGGTCAACGACTACCCCGAGAACCCGTCGTACGAGTTCGTGGCGATCGGCCGCGGCCAGTCGGTGGAGTTCTGGGGACGCTGGCTGAAGGCCCTGCACACCGTGAACCCCGACATCGCGGTGAACATCGAGCACGAGGACCCGCACCTCGGCCGGATCGAAGGCCTGGAGATCTCCTGCCAGGCCCTGCGGGACGGGGCTGCACTCCACGGACTGGAGTTCAGCTGAGCTGAGTTCCCGGGGCTCCGGACTGCCACCTTTCTCCCTCTCTTTGGGTGGTGGCATCCGGAGTGCCGGAGGCCGGCGACCGGACGCGGCGTAGCTGAGGCGTCTCGTCCGGAAGCCGGCGATCTTGGCGGGTGGTGTCCACGCAGCTCTGGCGGGACACCACCCGCCACAATTTCGGGGAGGTGGGACCGTCCCCGGCCTCGCGTGGCGGCGTCAGAAGTGCTCGAGGGCCTGCGCCAGCGTCCGGACGGCGACCGTCACGGACTCCACCTGGCCGAGGGAGTAGTCCTCGTTCTCGATCGACAGGGGGCCGTCGTAGCCGGCGGCGGCGAGGGCGTCGATGAAGCGCGTCCAGAACCTCACGCCGTCCGGGTGGCCGTGGCCGACCGCGACGTAGTTCCAGGCCCGCTCGGCGATGCGCTCGTTGCGGATGGTCTCCAGGCGGGAAGTGACCGCGACGCGGTCCTCGATCCGGGTGTCCTTGGCGTGCACGTGATGGATCGCGCCGCTGAGCGCACCGGTGACCGCGAGCGGATCCGCACCCATCCAGAACAGGTGGCTGGGGTCGAGGTTCGCGCCCACCACGGGGCCAACGGCCTCGCGCAGCCGCAGCAGGCCCGGCGCGTTGTAGACCAGCTGGTTGGCGTGCATCTCGACGGCCACACGGACGCCGCGGCGCTCGGCCTCGGCCGCGATGCCGCCCCAGTAGTCGATCGCGACCGTCCACTGGTGTTCGAGCAGCCTGAGGTTCTCCGGCGGCCAGACGGTCGTGATCCACGCAGGGAAGCTGTCCCCGGGGCTCGCGGGCAGACCCGACATCGTGACCACCGTGCCGACCTCGAACTCCTGGGCCAGCTGCAGTGCGCCGCGCAGGATGCGGTCGTCCCGCTCGCCTTCGACGGGGTGCAGCGGGTTGCCGGCAGCGTTGAACGCTTCGAGGCGCAGGCCGCGTCCGCCGACATCGCGGCGCAGCTTCCCGCGGGCGTCCGCGTCGGTCAGCAACTGCTCGATGTCGGCGTGCGGCGCGGGGGACCAGCCGCCGTGGTCGCCACCAAGGCCGACCTCCACGGTTTCGACGCCGAGGGAGGCGGCGGCGTCCAGCGCCTCGGCGCGGGTGAGGTCGGACAGGCTGTCGGTGAGCAGGCCGAGCTGCATGGTCAGGATCCCTTCCGGACGGAGAACAGCCCGCGGCGGCGGACCGGTGACGCGGCCGGAAGGTCGAGGTCGGCGAGGCCGACCACCCCGCGGCGGTGCAGGGAGCTGTCCGACGGCAGCGGAATCCGGACGGTGCGCTGCAGCGCTCCCGACGCGTAGGCGGCCACCGTGGCATCGAGGATGCGCTGGGCGTCCCTGCCGGTGGCGGCCGGCGGGCGCCCTTCGGTGACGGCGTCGAAGAGGTCGGCGACGGCGTCCCGCATGGCGTGGGTGATCAGCGGACCGAGTTCTTCCCC
The DNA here is from genome assembly GCA_036735445.1 of Propionicimonas sp. Lineage (GTDB taxonomy): Bacteria > Actinomycetota > Actinomycetes > Propionibacteriales > Propionibacteriaceae > Propionicimonas. The sequence goes on along the minus strand of DAINOM010000051.1, from coordinate 10,231 downwards.
GGCCGGGAGGTCGACGACGTGCGTCTCGTCCGCGGTGGTCACCGTGAGGGACTCGAACGGCGCCCACGGCATGGTGCCGCTGTCGCGGTAGTGGGCTACCGCCCGTCCCCTGGTCCCGTTGACGGCGACACCGCCGGGGCCCAGGCCCCAGCCGACGTTCACCAGGCAGAAGCCGTCCCCGGCCTCGAACCGGCACAGCGCGAGCCCTTCGACCGCGTCACCGGGGGTTGCCGCGTCGACGGCTGCGGACGCGGCGGTGATCGGCGAGCCGAGCAGGTGCTCGGCCAGGTACACGCCGTGCAGCATGTCCATCAGCACACCGCCGCCGGAGGACGCCGGGTCGTGGCGCCAGCGGGGCGCGTAGCCGGCCGCGCCGGGGGAGTCGACGACGCCGAGCATGTCCACGCTCACGGTGCGGATGTCGCCCAGCACGCCGTCCTCGATCAGCTGCCGCAGCGCGACGACCTCGGGGAAGAACAGGTAGTTGTGCACGACGGCGAGCCGGACGCCGGCCTTGTCGGCGGCGGCGACCATGGCCGCGGCGTCCGCCGGAGTGGCGGCGATCGGCTTCTCGCACAGGACGTGCTTGCCGGCCGCGGCGGCGGCGATCACCAGGTCGCGGTGGAGGTGCTGTGGCGTGCAGATGTCGATGACGTCGATCCGGTCGTCGCGGGTCAGGTCGAGTGCGTCGAGATGGACCTGGTCGGCCGTCAGCCCGGCGGCGACCCGGCCGAGCTCGAGTCGCTCGGGAGTCGGGTCGGCGAGACCGGCGACGACATAGCGGTCGGGGAGAGCCTGGTAGGCCGTGAGGTGGAAGTTCAGCGCCACGTTGCCGCAGCCGGCGATCCCGACGCGCAGTGGTGTGTTCATGGTGCCTCTCTGTGGTCTCCGGTGACCCTGGACCGGTCTAGGGTATGGGCTAGAGTATGGACCGGTCAAGGTGGCGGAGGTGGAAGTGTCCACAGGTGGGCGCGCGGGAGCCGGCCCGACGATCCGGGATGTGGCGCGCGAGGCCGGTGTGTCCAAGGCGCTGGTCTCGATCGTGTTCCGGGGTGAACCCGGGGCGAGTCCGGAGAACCGGCGCAGGGTGTTCGAGGCCGCCGAGCGGATCGGCTACCGGGCGAACCGGACCGCGAGCCTGCTCGCGTCGAGCCGGACACGGCAGCTCGGCGTCGTGATGGACCTGCACAATGGCTTCCACGCCGAGGTTGCCGATGCCGTGCTCTCGACTGCTGACCAGGCTGGATATCGAGTGGTGACGAGCCCGTGGACCGCGGCCCACGCCGAGGACCGGGCGGTCCGGGCGGCTCTGGAGTTCCGCTGCGAGGCCTTGCTGCTCGTCGGTTCCGAGCTGGAGCCGGAGATGGTCGCCGAGCTCGTCGACGGCGTTCCGGTGGTGTCGATCGGCCGCCTGCTCGACCTCGACGGTGCGGACACTGTCCGGTGCTCAGACGAAGCGGGCATGGAGCAGGTCGTCGACCACCTGGTCGGCCTGGGTCACACCCGGATCGTGCATGTCGACGGTGGCGCGGGCAGCATCTCCGCCGCACGCCGGGATGGCTTTCGGCGGGGCGGGCAGCGCCATGGGATACTGGACCGGTCCAAGGTGATTCGGGGAGGGCGAACAGAAGAGGACGGCCGTCGCGCCGCCCGGGAGCTGTTGGGAATGGGCGAGCGTCCGTCCGCCGTCGCGGCATTCAACGACCACTGCGCGCTGGGGGTGATCGATGTGCTCGCCGAGGCCGGCCTGCGGGTGCCGGAGCAGGTGTCCGTGACGGGCTACGACGACTCGCCCGTGGCCCAGCTGCACGCCATCGACCTCACCAGTGTCCGCCAGGAAGCCCAGGAGCTGGCCCGCTGGGCCGTGGCGGCGGCGGTCGAGCGCCTGGACGACGGCAGGACTCGCGGTCGGGAGTCCGTCCTGATCTCCAGGCTGGTCGTCCGGGGGAGTTCCGGACCCGCGCCGCGCTGAGCGGAGATCCCGGAAGCCCGGGATGGCGCGTCCCAACGTCATCCCGGCGAACGCCGGGACCCCGTCACCTGCCCGGCGAGTTCGGGAGATCGGGCTCCGGACCGGATGGCGGGGTGAGTGGCGCGGAATGGGACCTGTCCCCCAGTGACCCGCCCTTGCCTGTCATCCCGGCGAACGCCGGGATCCCGGTTACTGCCTGGCGACGTCGGGCGATCCGGGTCGGGCTGGGTGACGGGTGAGTGGCGGGGAGTGGGACCCTCTCCCAGTCGTCGCGAGCTTCGGTCCGGGCACGTTGCGACGATTTGCGGCGTCGATGGACACGCCGCGGTGAACCCACCGCCTCTGAGGGCATCGACAGGGCTGATGCTCCCACGCCAGCGCCCCTTCGTCACGCTCGCTGGCGCTCGCTCCTCAGGGAGCGGTGGGGGCAGCCCGCTACCCGACCAGCAGCGACTGGGCGCCGTCGATCCAGACCTCGGTGCCGGTGATGTGCGAGGCGGCGTCGGAGGCGAGGAAACAGACCAGGTCGGCAACCTGGGCCGAACTGCCGGGCTGCTCACCCGTGAGCGGGATCTGGCCGCGCGGGTACTCCACCGGCGGGTGCAGGTCGTCCGTGCCGCGCTGCTCGGTGTTGTCGTCGATCTCGGTATCGATCGCGCCCGGGCAGATCACGTTCACCCGGATCCGGTGCCGCGCCAGTTCGACGGCGGCCATCTTCGCGAACGCCACCTGTCCGGCCTTGCTGGAGCTGTACGCGGACGCGCCGCTGTTGCTGAACACCCGCGTGCCGTTCACCGAGGACGTGATCACCACTGCACCGCCGCCGGCGGCCTTCAGCAGGCCGAGCGCGTGCTTGACGGTGAGGAACGTCCCGGTCAGGTTCACCGCGATCGTGTGGCTCCACTCGTCCGCCGTCAGCTCCTCCAGCGGCGCCCAGACACCGTTGATGCCGGCGTTGGCGACGACCACGTCCAGCCGGTCCCAGCGTTGGCCGACCTGCCGGAACAGCTCCTCGACCTCTGCCGGCTCGCTCAGTTCGGCCGCGTACGGCTCGGCCACACCACCGGCGTCCCGGATGCCGTCGACCACCTCCCGGGCGCTGTCCGGGCTGTGGCCGACCACCGCCACCTCCGCACCCCTGCGGGCGAGTTCTTCCGCGGCAGCCCGTCCGATCCCCGAGCCCGCGCCGGTGACCAGGGCGATCTTCCCGTCGAAGTCCATGCGCGCTCCTTACCCGCCGACCTCACCCACCGAACGGGAGCGTTCGCCCGGTGGGTCACTACCCTGTGCGTAACCGGAAGGGGCACGATGGCGGACGGGCCGAACCTGCGCCGGGCGACCAAGCCCGACGAGCCGGACGCGCCCCGCGTCCAGCAGGACGGCCCGGTGTGGCGGATCCGCTCGCTCGCCGTCGCTCGGCAGGTGCTCCGGGCCCGCGACCGAACGACCCAGGCCGGCTTCACCGCCGAATGGATCCCGAAGGGCCGCCTCAAGCACCATCCGATCCTGATCTCGGACGGTCCCCTGCACGACGAGCAGCGCAGCAAGGTCGGCCGGTTCTTCGCTCCGGCCGTCGTCGCCGAGCGGTACACCGCCCGGATGGAGGCGTGCGCGGACCGACTGCTCGCCGAGGCCGACGCGACGGGCGGCTGCCGGCTCGACGACCTGGCCCTCGACTACTCGGTGGAGGTCACCGCGGACGTCGTCGGCCTCACCGACTCGCCGGTGCAGAAGATGGCCCGCCGGCTCGTCACGTTCTTCCGGCAGCCGCCGCTCGACATCACCAAGCCGGACCTCGGCCGGACGCCCCGGCAGTGGGCCCGCGCGGCCGTGGACGGGCTGGTGCCGATCGTCCGGTTCTACGTGGCGGATGTCCGTCCGGCGATCCGGACGCGGCGACGGACCCCTCGCACGGACGTGATCAGCCACCTGATCGCCGAGGGCTACACCAACACCGACATCCTCGTGGAGTGCGTGACCTACGGCACCGCCGGCATGGTCACCACCCGTGAGTTCATCTCGATGACCTGCTGGCACCTGCTGCGGCAGCCGGCGTTGCGCGAGCGGTACCTGGTCGCCGGGCAGCCGGAGCGGTTCGCCATCCTGAACGAGATCATCCGGCTCGAGCCCGTGGTCGGCCACCTCTACCGCCGCGCGCAGGGCGAACTGGAGGTCGCCGAGGGTGAGCGGACGTGGACGATCCGGCCCGGCGACCTGGTGGACGTCTGCGTCCGGCAGGCCAACGCCGACCCGGAGGCGGTGGGGGAGGAGCCGCTGGGACTCTGTCCCGGACGGGCACTGCCGTCCGGCGTCAACGCTGCGGTGCTGAGCTTCGGGGACGGCGCACACCGCTGCCCGGGCCAGCCGCTCGCGATGCTGGAGACCGACGTGCTGCTCACCCGGCTGCTCGCGCGCCGGCCGCGGCTCGTCGGTGAGCCGACCCTCGGCTGGGACAACCTGATCGAGGGGTACTGGCTCCGGGGCTTCGACCTCGCCTTCGAGCGGACGGGCTGACGCCGCGGTCGTTTGGTGGCTCGGCGCGGACGGGTACTCCTTCGGGATCAACCGAAAGGAGCCGATCATGACGCTCATGGACCAGGCCACGTGTCCGGTCTGCGGCATGGCCGTGGACCAGCAGAACGCTCCGTCCGCGACCTACGACGACCAGACCTACTACTTCTGCTCCGAGGGCTGCCGGGAACAGTTCCTCGCCGATCCCGGCAGCTTCGTCGGCAACACCGGGAGCTGAGAGGAGCCCGGACGCCGACCACCTTGCGTCATCCCGGGCTTGACCCGGGATCCCTGTGGGCGAGTGGTCGGCTGGTGGCGGGGATCCCGGCGTTCGCCGGGATGACGGAAGGCCTGCGGAATTGCACGCACGATGGCCACAAGTGGCCCAGTTGGGGCACGTGAGGGCATCGAGAGTGCAAATCCTCCGGGGCGCGGTGGCTCGACGGCCGAATAGCGCCCACGTCCGTCATGGGGCCTCTTGGTCATCCCGGGCTTGACCCGGGATCTCTTTGGACGAGTGGCGGGGATCCCGGCGTTCGCCGGGATGACGCAGCAGGGGGAGCGGGATGACGCAGAAGGGCCAGGCAGGTCCCCAGGCCGGTCGTCGGCCACCTTGCGTCATCCCGGGCTTGACCCGGGATCCCTGTGGGCTAGTGGCCGAGCCGGCGACGGGGATCCCGGCGTTCGCCGGGATGACGCGGCAGGGGGAGCGGGACCAGTGGGTGGTCAGGCGTTCTCGGGCTCCTGGCCGCTCTCGACGACGCGGCGGGCGACCTCGCGGAGCTTGAGGTTGCGGTTCTGGCTGGCTCCCTTGAGGCGGTCGAAGGCGGCTCCAGGGACGATCCGGTGGCGCTCGACGAGGATGCCGATGGCCTGACCGATCAGCCGGTGGCTCTCCAGCGCCTGTTGCAGGTTCGCCTCGCGGTCCGCGGCGTGCTGCGCCTCGACGACCCGGTCGACGGCGAGGGCGAAAGCCTGGGCCAGCAGGTCGGCGACGATCATCTCGTCCGGGCCGATCCGGCGCGGCTGTGCGAACTGGACCCACGCCCGGCAGCCCGACTGGCTGCTGCGCGGCACCAGCAGGATGCCCGGACGGAGGCTGGTGGTGTCCGGGCTCGGCTCGCCGGCCAGACCCGTCCGGACCTGGTCAGGCAGGTCCTCCGCGGTGATGACCAGCCCGCCGCTGACCAGCAACGACCGCCGGCCGAGGGTGAGCTGCACGGTGCTGCCGCCGTCGAACAGCAGCTCGAACCCGTGCTCCGCCACCGCCAGCAGCGTGTCCAGGTCCTCCGCGCTGCTGAAGTCCGCGCTGACCTGGGCCGCGGCTGCCCGGCGCTCGCGGGCGGCCTTCTGCCGGGTGATGTCCCGAATGGTGCGGACGTGCGCGGTGTGTCCGCTCTCCCGGTTGCGGACCGGCGCCCCGGCCGACCAGACCCAGACCGGCCGGCGGTCCTTGCGGTAGAACCGGAACTCACCCGTCACCGAGCCACCATGCGTGGCCTCGGCGTGCGCCGCGAGGATGCCGGCGAGGGTCTCCGGGTCCTCGTCCTCGGTGGGCCACCACGGGTACGGCGGACGGATCGGGCCGTCGTCGAGCGAGTAGCCGAGCAGCTCGGTGAACGCCTGGTTGATCTCCAGGACGAGTCCGTCGGAGTCGAAGATCACCACCCCGTCCTGAATGGACGCGAGCGCCGCCCGCCGCCAGGCGGCGTCCATCATCCGCTCCCGCGCCCGCTCCAGGTTCGCCGCAAGCCGGGCCCGCAGGTCGGACATGGCGAACGGCTTGGCGATGTAGTCGTCGGCGCCCTCGCCGAGCCCGGCCGCCGTGGCCTCCTCGTCCGCCCGCGCGGTGAGCAGCACCACCGGCAGGTCACGCAGCGCGGGATCGGCCCGGATCGTCGCGACGAGCTCCAGCCCGTCCATGCCCGGCATGGCCAGGTCGGAAAGGATGATGTCGGGACGCTGTCGCCGGATCGAGGCCAGGGCGCTCTCGCCGTCGGACGCCACGTCGATGCGGTAGGTCTCGCCGAGGGAGTCGGCGAGGAACCGGGCGAGCTGGGCGTCGTCCTCCACGACCAGCAGGTGCGGGGCGTGCGCGCCGGCCCGGTTGGCGCCGGTGCCGGACCACGACTCGAGTTCGGCGAGGAAGGACGGGGCGCGCCGCGGCGTGATCGACTGCCCGGCCACGCCCGCCGGCAGTGCGGGCTCCACGGGAAGCCGGACGGTGAACGTGCTGCCCTGTCCCGGCGCGGAGACGAGGACGACCGTGCCGCCGAGGAGTTCGGTCAGCTGGCGCACCATGGCCAAGCCGATGCCGGCCCCGGCCGTGGCCCGGGCACCGGGCGGTGGGGTGAGCCGCTCGAACCGGGCGAACACGCGCTCGTGGTCGTCGCTGTCGATGCCCGGCCCGGTGTCGGTGACGGCGATCTCGTAGACCCCGTCCCCGTTCGACAACCGCAACGCCACCGAGCCCTCGGGGGTGAACTTGAGGGCGTTGGACAGCAGGTTGAGCACGATCCGCTCGAGGAAGTCCGGATCGATGAGCACCGGGGTGTCGAGCTCCGGCACGTCGACGGTGAACTGCAGGCCGGCCCGCTCCATCGCCGGGGCGAAGGACGCGGCGAGCCCGCCGAGGAGCACCGCGAGGTTCGCCGGCTGCAGGTTGGGCACGACCCGTCCGGCCTCCATCCGGGTGAAGTCGAGCATCGCGTCCACGAGCCGCGCGAGCCGGTCCACATTGGTCTGGACGAGTTCGAGGTCCTGCCGGACGTCCGGGTCGAGGTCTTCGTGCCGCTCCAGCAGGTCGGCCACGGGCGCCGCGATCAGGGACAGCGGGGTGCGCAGCTCATGGCTGACCCCTGCGAAGAACGCCGACTTGGCCGTGTCCAGTGCCTCGGCCCGCGCGAGCCGGCGGCGTTCCGTCCACAGCTCGGCCTGGGTGAGCAGGGCCGCCCCGAGCGAACTGGCCAGCAGGCCGAGGTAGGTCTCGAAGACCGCGTCCCACGGCCGGGCGCGATGGTGGGCGATCACCAGCACGTGGGTGGGTGCGTGCTGCTCCGGGTCGAGCACCGGGAAGGCGTGCAGGGGGTCGGCGCCGTCCCCGTCCGCGTCGTGCTGGGGCTCACCGGTGGCCAGGCAGTCGGTGACCAGCTGCGCCGCGCGGGTGCAGTCGATCGCGTCGCCGAAGTCGGCCAGCGGGCCGGCGACCTCCGCGTCCGGACGGGGTGCGCGGTACAGCGCGCCGGTGGGATGGTCGGCGCCGTTGCGGGCCAGGACGTCCATGGCGATGCGGGCGAGCTCGGGCTCGGATGCGACCCCGGAGAGCTGGCGCTGGAGCTGCGCGATGGTCGACAGCCGGCGCTCGGCGAGCACCTCGCGCGTGGTCTCGACGAAGGTCGAGAGCACGCCCAGCACCTCGCCGTCGTCGCCGATGACCGCGCTGTAGCAGAACGTGAAGAAGCACTCCTCGCCGGGGACGCTGCGGTTCATGTAGACCGCGCGGTCGGCGGCGAAGAACGGACGTCCGGTGGTCAGGACGGGCAGCAGCACGGCCTCGACCTGAGGCGTCGTGTCGGGCCAGACCTCGCGGTCGGGCCGGCCGAGCCCCTCCCGGAACCGGTCCGGACCGTAGACGGCGAGGACGGCGTCGTTGTAGACCAGCAGGCGTTCGTCGCCCAGGCGCAGGGTGATCGGGAGCAGCGAGCCCACGCACTGCATCGCCGCGCTGCGCATGGCCAGCGGCCACTCGGTGATCGGCCCCAGCGAGGTGGCCGCCCAGTCGAACGCCGCGACCCTCGCACCCATCTCGCCCTGTCCGGCGATCCAGTGCAGCCAGCCGGGATCCGACGACATCCGCGGCTCCTCGAGGCATCGCTGGGGTCCGGGGGCACTGCCCCGGGGTGGTCGGGCTTGACCACCAGCAACCCTAGTACGGGTCGACGCGCGTGCACACGAGAGCACCCCCGGGCGGTGTGCCGGCTGTGTGTTCAACCGGCACACCTGATCCGGTGGCGTCCCGGGCAGGCACCGGACCTCGCCCGAAGGCACTACGCCCATACCCCCGGGGTTGGGGGCGCTCACCCCGCAGTCGCGGGCCGGATCGGGGTAATGCGCGGCCATGACCTCGTTCTGGCCGGCACCCACCCGTCCCCGGGCGGCCACGCCGCTGCGCCGGGGCAGAAGTACGACGTCGCCAGCCGATGCCCGTTGACCGCTCCCTGAGGAGCTGGCGAGGAACGAGCCAGCGTCACGAAGGTGACGCTCGCGCCGGTCCCACCCACCGTCATCCCGGCGAACGCCGGGATCCCTGCACCGGCCTGGCAACGCGACAACGGGGATCCCGGGTCAAGCCCGGGATGACGAGAACCAGCGGCCCGGGAGGGCGAGAAGCAGCGGTCCCACCCGTCATCCCGGCGGACGCCGGGATCCCTGTACCGGCCTGGCAACGCGACAACAGGGATCCCGGGTCAAGCCCGGGATGACGAAAGGGGGCGGCCCGGGATGACGAGAGGCAGCTGCCTCGAGGACGAGAAGCTCCGGCCCGGGAGTACGAGGTCCGCTCAGGGGGTGTCGGAGCCGAGGCCGTGCTCCTCCTTGGCCTTTCGGGCGAGAGCCTCGTAGGGCGCACGGATCTTGGAGATGTCCTTCTCGTCCAGCTCCTCGAGGTCGAGCAGGGCGTCGTTCGCACCCTCGATGGCGCGGATCAACTCGTCCAGCTTGGTCTGGATGGCGGCGGTGTCCCGGTTCTGGGTGTTCTGGATCAGGAACACCATGAGGAAGGTGATGATGGTGGTGCCGGTATTGATCACCAGTTGCCAGGTATCGCTGAACCCGAACACGGGCCCGCTGCTCGCCCACACGAGGATGATGCCCAGGGCCAGGCCGAAACAGGTCGGGCGACCGGTGAAACCCGCCGCGCGCTTGGCCAGGCGGGTGAAGGCGGATGACGTGTTCATCGGACGAGCTCCTGTTCGCCGGGGCGGAGCCGGCAATGCGCAATCGTTCATGCCGGGCGGTTTCCCTGTCATTCTGAACGCAGCGAAGAATCTCCGCCGGTGGCCGCGATAGCCCGGATTATTCATGAACAGGGCGGTTCTCCTGTCATTCTGAGCGCAGCGAAGAATCTGGCCTGTTTCGCTAACGCCACCCAGATCCTTCGCTGCGCTCAGGATGACCGTATGAATAATCCGGGCTAACGTGCTGTCTTGCGCCGCCTGACGTTGCCCGGCAGAACTGCTCCTGGAGCGGGCTGCTGCGGCTGCGTCAGAGGAGGGCGTCCGGATTGCGGCGTTCTTCCAGGGTCCCGCGGGTGACGCCTACGCGGTTGGCTGCCCGCAGGCGGCCCCACACGGCCCGTGCACTGACGTGCCCGGCCAGCAGGTCCCGGTAAAGGCCGATGATCTCTCGCACCTCGGCCTCCCCGGTCTGGTTCAGCAGTTCCACGCGAAAATGGCGGACTCCGCGGTCCAGGAGGAGCGGGACAATCTCCGCCCCACTCTGAGGCACGGCATTGAACAAGGTGTTGCGGCAGCCGACGTCGGCCGTGAGCGGGTGCTCCATGCCGATGCGGTCGGCGAGCCGCACCGCGTGCCGGTCGCAGGGGCGCCCACAGTTCGTGTGGTTCGTGCCCGGCGAAAGCACGGCGCAGAACACGCAGTGCTCCATGTGGAACATGGGCATGTGTTGATGGACGACCACCTCCAGCCAATGCGGCGGCACGGCGCCGGCCAGGTCGAGCAACTGGTCGCG
>DAINOM010000050.1:0-20387 GCA_036735445.1 Propionicimonas sp. | reverse complement strand
CGGCGGCTGCAGGATCGCCGCGGGGAACACGATCTCGTTGCGCAGCGGGTGGTAGTAGGCATTGACCGTCTGCGGGGTCATCAGCCACTCCCACTCCCGGATCGGCCCGCCCAGCTTGCCGAGTTCGTCCGTGGTGTGGAAGTCCGCCGCGCGCAGCACGTTGCCGACCAGGTCGCCCGGCTCGATCGTCAGCGCCGAGTAGTCCTTCCAGACGTCGGGATAGCCGATCTTCGGCGTGAACCGGCCGAGCTTGGTCAGCGCCTCGGCCCGCGTGGCGTCGGTCATCCAGTCCAGGTCGGAGATGCTCCGCCGGTACGCCTCGAGCAGGTTGGCGACCAGGGCGTCCATCCGCTCCTTGGCGGCCGGCGGGAAGTGCCGCTCGACGTACAGCTTCCCGACCGCCTCGCCGAGCGTGCGTTCCACCAGGTCGACGCCACGCTTCCAGCGCTCGCGCAGCTGGGGGATGCCCTGCAGCACCGTGCCGTAGAAGTCGAACCGGGCCTGGACGAGCGCGTCGGGCAGGTACGGCGAGAGCGACGAGACCAGCGTCCAGCGGCACCAGTCCTTCCAGTCCTCCAGCCGGGACGCGGTGAGCAGCCCGGCCATCCCGGAGAAGAAGGACGGCTGCGCCACGATCACGCTGTCCAGCACCGGGACGCCCGCGGCGGCCAGCACCCGCGTCCACTCCGTGCCGGTGGCGTCCAGCTCCACCGGAGAGGTGGGGTTGTACATCTGCCGAATGTCGCGGGTGCGCACCTTGTCCCAGTGCAGCGCCGCGACCTCGGACTCGAGCGCCACGACCGGCCCGGCCGCACTGGAGCTCAGCCGGGCGAGCGTCATCGTGCGGTCGACATGGTCGCGGTAGGCGCTCAGGATGGTCGCGTGCTGCTCCAGCCGGTAGTACTCCTCGTCGGGCAGCCCGATCCCGGACTGGCCGGTGAACAGCGCGTAGCGCGTGGGCTCGCCCGGATCGGAGTCCACCTCGAGCCCGATCGGCGCACCGGTGCCGCGACGCAGGCTCCTGCCGAAGTAGTCCAGCAGTTGGTCGACGGTGCCGATGGCGTCGATCTCGGCGAGCAGCGGCTGCAGCGGCTCCAGCCCGGCCGCGTCGATCCGCTCGGTGTCCATGAAGCTGCCGTACATGTGCTCGACCAGATAGGCCTCGGTGCCCTCGGTCGCGCCGGACAGCCCGGTGACGATGTCGCGGATGGCCCGCTCCGACGCGTCCCGCAGCTCGATGAAGGCTCCGGTCGCGTGCTTGTCGGCGGGGATCTCCGCACTGTCGAGCCAGCGGCCGTTCACGTGGCGGTACAGGTCGTCCTGGGGGCGGATGGTGGGTTCGAGGTCGAATTGCGTCACGTCGGACAGACTATCCACCCGGCCCGACACCGTTGGGGGCCCGGTGGCAACCGTCCGCTGATCAGTCGAAGCTGTGGAGCATCAGCTCCGCGACCGGCCACGCGCCGTCCCAGGTGTTCCCCAGGACGGTCGCCGTCGTCCCGGACGCCGGATCGTGGATCGACCGGACGGACACCCCGGCGTCGCACCCCTCCATGACCAGCGCCGGCCCCGTCGGGTGCAGCCAGACGCCCAGCCCGTACCGCATCCCCTCCTCGGGCACCTCGTGGCGCGGCTCGCTGAACTCGCGGCGGAGGTCCGGACCGAGCAGCCGGCCGGCGTCCAGGGCGAGCCACAGCCGGTGCAGGTCGTCCGCGGTCGAGTAGATGCCGCCGTCCCCGTTCCCGCGGACCGGCAGGTGCAGGACGTTCGTCCGGTCGCCCTCGGGCCCGAGGTACCCCAGCGCCGCGTCCGCGGGCAGCTCGTCGGAGCGCAGGAACGCCGTGTCCCGGAGCCCCGCCCGCTCGCACACCTCGCTGACCACCAGGTCGTGGTAGCCCTTCCCGGTGGCTCGCTCGGCGACGAGTGCGAGCACGACGAAGCCGGCGTTGTTGTACGCGAAGCACTCACCGGGCGCGGAGACCTGCGGGCAGCCGGAGAGCACCGGCAGGAACCCGGTCGTCTCGGCGAGGGTGTGCACCGGCACGGACAGCAGGTAGTCGTCGGGCTCGGCGCTCTCGTCCAGGTAGTCGCCGATGCCGGAGGTGTGTTCGAGCAGCTGCCGCACGGTCACGGCGTCGTCGATCAGCGGCAGGTCGTCCCGCAGGAACGGACGCACCGGTGCCTCGAGTGCGAGCGCGCCCTGCTCGACCAGGCGCAGCACCGCGAGCGCGGTGAAGGTCTTGCCGCCGCTCGCCAGCGCGAACCGGGTGGTGGGGGTGACCGGCACGCGCAGGGCGCGATGGGCGTGGCCGTGCGCCTGGCGGAAACCCGGCTGCCCGGGGGAGTCGACGGCGATCAGCCCGGTGAACCGGCCCTCCGCCACCGCGGCGGCGAGCGCCTCAAGGGGTAGCTGCATGCCGCCATTCTGGGCCACCGGACCACGGGTCGGGGCGGTTCGTCGCCGACTGCCCGCAGGCACCGGTTGCTTGCATGGTTGATCGATAAAGTGTATCGTTCACTTAAACGATCAACACGGAGGCACGGGGATGGGCAGGCCACTGACCCAGGTGACCATGAAGACGCTGGCGGAACAGCTGGGCGTCTCGGCCACCACCGTGTCCAACGCGTACAACAAGCCGGACCGGCTCTCCGAGGAACTGCGTGAGCAGATCCTCGCCAAGGCCAAGGAACTCGGCTACTGCGGCCCGAGCGCCGCGGGGCGGGCGCTGCGGTCGGGCAAGTCCGGCATCTGCGGCTTCCTGTTCGGGGAACGGGTCTCCCGCGCGGTCGCCGACCCGTACGCGGTGGTCTTCCTCTCCGGCCTCAGCGAGGCGGTGGAGGAGCACGGCGGCTCGGTCCTGCTGGTCCGGGCGCCGGGCGAGGACGAGGTCGGCATGCAGGCCCTCCAGCGGGCGCCGATCGACGCACTCGTCTTCTCCTCGGGCTTCGTGAACCACCCGGCCGTCGAGTTGCTGCGCCAGCGAGGCGTCCGGATCGTCGGCAGCCAGCGGGCCGCCGAGGGCGACTGGGTGGCGATCAACGACACGAAGGCCGGACGGCTGGTCGGCAAGCACCTCCACCGCCTCGGTCATCGCGACATCGTCGTGATCACCCCCGACTACCAGCGCACCGGCGAGCCCGAGTTCGACTACTCGCCCGATCACGAGCATCCGCTGCTGCGTCCCGGCACCTACGAGCGGGACCGCGTGCTGGGCCTGTGGGAGAAGATGCCGGACGCCCGGATCCGGGTGATCAGCGTCAGCCACTACAGCCGTGAGGCGGGACGGAAGGCGGCGGCCTACGCGCTCGACGTCCAGGACCGGCCGACCGCCATCGTCGCACTGAGCGACGTGCTGGCCCTCGGCGTGTGGGACGCGGCCCGCGACCGCGGCCTCACCCCCGGCCGGGACCTGTCCATCGTCGGCTTCGACGACATCCCCGACGTCGGCTTCCTCGGCATCACCACCGTGCGGCAGCCGATCGCAGAGAAGGGCCGCCTGGCCGGACGCCTGGCCATGGACCCCGACTACCCGGAGCGGCAGATCACGCTCCCCATCGAACTCGTCGTCAGGTCGAGCACCGGCCCGGCGCCCAGGTTGAACAAGTAAGTGAAGGAAACAGCATGACCATTCAGCTCGCCACCCAGATCCAGTCCGCGGAGCGTGCACTGGGCACCACCACCGCCGTCACCGACCCCCGCTTCGTCCCGGACGAGCGCTTCTCGCTGCGCGAGGCCAGCGCCCGGTTCATCCGGTCCAGCGCCAACTCCGGTCTGCGTCTCGCCGACCGGCTCGACCCGGCCTGCCACCCCGCCTGACCGCCGTCGATCGCCAGTATCGCGGGCCCGGCCCCCGATGACGGCGGCTCCGGCAGGCAGAGGAACGGCCCGCGCCGGGCACCGAAAGGTGTCCGACGCGGGCCGTTCGCTGCGCTGCGGCTGGCAGGGTCAGACCGTCCAGGTGTCCGAGCCGGCGATCATCGCCTGCAGGGCCTCCAGCCGCTCGGCGGGATCGGGCTGGGTGCGCAGCTGGCCGCGGGCGAGGTCGTCGTAGGTGGGGCGGTCGACGTCCCGGAAGATGCCGATCGGTGAGGTCTGCAGGCCGGCGGTGTCGGTCAGCCGGGAGATCGCGAAGGCCAAGCCGGGGTCGTCGGCATGGGCGTCATGCACCAGCACGTTCTCCAGGCCGACGTCCGCCACGTCCGCGATGCCGAGGTGGCCGGCCGCGTCGCGCACCACACCCCGCGAGCTGTCCGGCCCGAACGTGATCGGCTGGCCGTGCACGAGCGGGATCAGCCCGCCGTCCGCCGACTTCAGGGCGTCGAACGCGCCGTCGTTGAAGATCGGGCAGTTCTGGTAGATCTCCACCAGCGCGGCGCCCCGATGGCTGATCGCGGCGGTCAGCACCTCGGTCAGGTGCGCGCGGTGCGAGTCCACCGTCCGCGCCACGAAGGTCGCCTCCGCACCCAGCGCCAGCGAGATCGGGTTGAACGGACGGTCCACCGAGCCGGCCGGAGTGGACTTCGTCACCTTGCCCTGCTCGGACGTGGGGGAGTACTGCCCCTTGGTGAGGCCGTAGATCCGGTTGTTGAACAGCATGATCGTGATGTTCACGTTCCGCCGCAGCGCGTGGATCAGGTGGTTGCCACCGATGCTCAGCGCGTCGCCGTCACCGGTGACCACCCACACGGCGAGGTCGGGACGGGTCATCGCGATGCCGGTGGCGATCGCGGGGGCCCGGCCGTGGATCGAGTGCATACCGTAGGTGTCCACGTAGTACGGGAACCGCGACGAGCAGCCGATGCCGGAGACGATCACGGTGTTCTCGCGCCGGATGCCCAGTTGCGGCATCAGCCCCTGGAAGGTCGCCAGCACGGCGTAGTCGCCACAGCCGGGACACCAGCGCACCTCCTGGTCGGAGACGAAGTCCTTGCGGTTCAGCGGCGTCAGGCTGAGCGGGACCCCGGCGAGCCCGGGCCCGGTGGTCGTGGTCACGACTCCTCCTCGGTCAGGTCGATCAGCTCGTTCAGGTCGGCGGCGAGTTCGGACAGCGAGATCGGCAGGCCGCGCACCCTCGAGTACGGCTGCACGTCGACCAGGTACTTCGCCCGCAGCACCATGGCCAACTGGCCGAGGTTCATCTCCGGCACCAGCACGCGCTGGTAGCTGCGCAACACCTCGCCGAGGTTCGCCGGCAGCGGGTTGAGGTGCCGGACGTGGGCCGTGGCCACGTTGCGTCCGCTGCCCCGGACGCGCCGGGCGGCGGCCGAGATGGGGCCGTAGGTGGAGCCCCAACCGAGCACCAGGATCCGGGCCTGCCCGCTCGGGTCGTCCACCACGACGTCGGGCACGACCGACGCGATCCCGTCAACCTTCCGCTGGCGCAGCTGCACCATGAACTCGTGGTTGGCGGGGTCGTAGGACACCGCGCCCGTGCCGTCCGCCTTCTCGATGCCGCCGATCCGGTGCTCGAGGCCCGGCGTGCCGGGCACGGCCCAGGCGCGGGCGAGCTTGTCGTCGCGCAGATACGGCCAGAACTCGCCGTCGGGCCGGTTCGGCTCGGTGGCGAAGGCCGGGTCGATCGGGGGCAGCGAGGCCAGGTCGGGCACCGCCCACGGTTCGGCACCGTTGGCGAGATAGCCGTCCGAGAGCAGGATCACGGGCGTGCGGTAGTCGACGGCCAGCTTGACCGCCTCGTAGGCCGCGGTGAAGCAGTCACCGGGTGACTGCGGCGCGATCACGGGCAGCGGCGCCTCACCGTGGCGTCCGAACAGGGCCTGGGTGAGGTCGGCCTGCTCGGTCTTGGTGGGCATGCCGGTGGCCGGCCCGGCGCGCTGGATGTCGCAGATCACCAGCGGCAGCTCCAGCATCACGGCGAGCCCGATCGTCTCCATCTTCAGCGCGAGGCCCGGCCCCGAGGTGGTGGTCACGCCGAGCTGGCCCGCGAAGGACGCGCCGAGCGCCGCCCCGACGGCCGCGATCTCGTCCTCGGCCTGGAAGGTGAGCACACCGGCGGCCTTGGCCGCTGCGAGGTGGTGCAGCACATCCGAGGCGGGCGTGATCGGGTAGGCGCCGAGGAACAGCTGCAGTCCCGCCTTCGCCGCGCCGGCCATCAGGCCGTAGGCGAGCGCCCGGTTGCCGGAGATCTGCCGGTAGGTGCCGGACGGGACCGGTGCGGGCGCGACCTTGTAGCGGTTGGTGAACACCTCGGTGGTCTCGCCGAACGCGTAGCCGGCCTTGAGGGCCGCGATGTTGGCGTCCCTGATCTCGGGTGCCTTGCCGAACTTCTGTTCGAGGAACTGGACCGTGCCCTCCAGCGGGCGGTGGTACAGCCAGTCGAGCAGGCCCAGCGCGTACATGTTCTTGGTGCGCGCGGCGTCCTTGCGGCCGAGGTCCAGCGTCGCCACCGCAGCGGTCGCCTGGCCGGACAGGTCGAGGGCGTGCACCTGGTAGTCGGCGAGGCTGCCGTCGGTGAGCGGGTCGGAGCCGTAGCCGACCTTGGCCAGGTTGCGCGGGGTGAAGTCGGCCGTGTCGGCGATGATCAGCCCGCCACGGGGAAGGTCGCCGAGGTTCGCCTTCAGCGCGGCCGGATTCATGGCCACCAGCACGTCCGGCCGGTCGCCGGGCGTGCGGATGTCGAAGTCGGCGAAGTGCAGCTGGAAGCTGGACACCCCCGCGACGGTGCCGGCCGGCGCCCGGATCTCGGCGGGGAAGTTGGGCAGGGTCGAGAAGTCGTTGCCGGCCACGGCCGTGTCGTGGGTGAACCGGTCCCCGGTCAACTGCATCCCGTCGCCCGAGTCACCGGCGAACCGGATCACGACATGGTCGACGGTCTTGACTTGTGTAGTGCGCACTTCTGTCATGCGATGCGTTCAACTCCTGAGGCCGTCGCCAGCGCGTCGGGCAAGTCTAGTTCTCGGGCGACGACCGCAGCGTAGGCGCTAAGCACTGCTTCCACCACCAGGGGATGTACCCCGATGGGCGCGGAAACCACGTCCGCACCCGCCTCCTGCAGCCGGTCGGCGAAGACCCCCGGCGCGAGCAGGTAGGTCGCCACCGACACCCGGGCGTGGCCCGCCGCACGCAGCGCCGCCACGGCGTCGGGGACGGTCGGCGTGGCCGCGGTGACGAACGCGGGCACCACCGGACGGCCCACCAGCCTCGCCAGCTGCCGGGCGGCCTCGGCCACCTCGTCCAACGACCGCTGCCGTTTCGAGCCCGCGGCGGCCAGCACGACCGCGTCCCCGGGGCCGCCGGCCTCCGCGAGCCGGTCGGCCACGGCGGCCAGGATGTCCGGACCGATCAGCCCGGCGATCCGGGCGCGACCCCCCGACGCCTGGATCGCAGCCGGCAGGTCGCTGGTGACGTGGTAGCCCGCGGTCAGGAAGGCCGGCACCACCACGGCATCGCCGATCCCGGTGAGGGTCTCGGTGAGCGTCGGGGTGAGCACGTCTGCCCACCCGAGCCGGACGCGGACGTCCGGCAGCCGGGTGGCCACGGCTTCCACCAGTGCCGTTGCGACATCCTGTCCGGCAGTGTTCCGGGTGCCGTGCATGGCCAGTACGAGATCGGGCGTGCTCACGTCGTCCCCTCTACAGGTGCAGGCCGCACTCGGTCTTGGCCAGGCCTGCCCAGCGGCCGGCCCGCGGATCCTCGCCCGGTTCGACGCGGCGGGTGCAGGGGGCGCAGCCGATGGAGGGGTAGCCGTCAGTGAGCAGCAGGTTCACCGGTACCTGGTGGCGGCCGGCGTAGTCGAGCACGTCGTCGAAGCTCCACGCGGCGAGCGGGTTCACCTTCACCATCTGGTGGGCTGCATCCCACTCGACCAGTCCCGCGTTGGCGCGCAGGGCGTTGTCCTCCCGGCGGATCCCGGTCACCCAGGCCTCGTAGCCGGTGAGCTCGGCGTTGATCGGGTCCACCTTGCGCAGCTGGCAGCACAGCGTCGGGTTCCGGTCGTGCAGCCTCGGCCCGTGCTCGGCGTCCTGCTCGGCGACAGTCTGCCGGGGGAGCACGTCGATCACGTGCGCGTCGATCACGCTGGCCAGCGCGTCCCGGGTGCCGAGGGTCTCGGCGAAGTGGTAGCCGGTCTCCAGGAACAGCACGTCCACACCCGGCGCCACTCGCGCGACCAGGTGCGGCAGGACGGTGTCGCCGGCCATCGAGCAGGCCACGGCGAGCGACCGGCCGAAGGTGGCCGCGGCCCACGCCACGACCTCCTCGGCGGTGGCGTCGGCCAGTTCGCGCCCGGCCTGCTCGGCCAGCGCCTGCAGGTCCTCCGGCGTCCGGGTGCGGCCCGGCCCGTGCGTGGTGAGGGTCATCGCAGCGCCTCCTCCTCGGCTCGGTGCGACCAGGCGGCGAAGGTCTCGTCGGGATGGCGGCCGGCGACGAACGCCCTGGTCACCCGCTCGACGTAGTCGGGCAGGTCCGAGGCGGTCACCTTCAGCCCGCGGACGGTCCGGCCGAGCCCGGCGTCCTCGCGGTCGACGGACTCCAGGCCACCGCCCAGGTGCACCTGGTAGGCGAACTCCTCCGTGCCGTCCGCGCCCTTCATCAGCTGGCCCTTCAGCCCGATGTCGGCCACCTGGATGCGCGCGCACGAGTTGGGGCAGCCGTTGACGTGGAGGCTGATCGGGCGGCCGACGTCCACCCCGTCGAGTCGACGCTCCAGCTCGTCGATGGTGTGCGCCGCGGTCGCCTTGGTCTCGACGAACGCGAGCTTGCAGTACTCGATCCCCGTACAGGCCATGGTGGATCGCCGGAACGGGCTGGGACTGGCGGTGAGGCCGAGTGGTTCGACCGCGGCCAGCAGCCCGTCCACCTTCTCGGGCTCGACGTCGAGTACCAGCAGCTTCTGGTGCGGGGTGAACCGGACCCGGTGCGAACCGGCCGCCTCCGCTGCATCGGCCAGCGCGGCGAGGATCTCCCCGGACACCCGGCCGACCGTGGGTGCGAGGCCGACGTAGCGCCGTCCGTCCTTCTGGCTGTGGACGCCGATGTGATCGCCCGGACCCGCGGTCGCCGCCGGCGCCGGACCGTCCGCCAGCCGGTAGCCGAGGTACTCGGTCTCCAGCACCTCACGGAACTTCGCCGCGCCCCACTCGGCGAGCAGGAACTTCAGCCGGGCCTTGTTCCGCAGCCTGCGGTAGCCGTAGTCGCGGAAGATGCTGACCACGCCGAGCCACACGTCGGCCGCCTGCTCGGGGGTGGCGAACGCGCCCAGCCGCTCGGCCAGCCGCGGCGCGACGCTGAGCGCCCCGCCCACCCAGACGTCGTAGCCGGGACCCAGCTCCGGGTGCACCACGCCGACCAGCGAGATGTCGTTGATCTCGGGGACGACGTCGAGGCTGGGGTGGCCGGTGACCGCGGACTTGAACTTGCGCGGCAGGTTGGCCAGCTCGGGATCGCCGATGAACCGCCGGACGATCTCCTCGATCACCGGTGTCGGGTCGATGATCTCGTCGGCGGCGATCCCGGCCACCGGAGAGCCGAGGATCACGCGTGGGGTGTCCCCGCACGCCTCGGTGGTCTGCATGCCGGACGCCTCGAGCCGGCGCCAGATCTCCGGTACGGACTCGATCTCGATCCAGTGGTACTGGATGTTCTGCCGGTCGGAGATGTCGGCCGTCCCCCTGGCGAAGTCGGTGGAGATGCCCGCCAGGGTGCGCAACTGCTCGGTGGTCACCGCACCGCCGTCCAGCCGGATGCGCATCATGAAGTAGCGGTCGCTGAGCTCGTCCGGGCCGAGCGAGGCGGTGCGGCTGCCGTCGATGTCCTGGCGTCGCTGCGTGTACAGGCCCCACCAGCGCATCCGGCCGTGCAGGTCGTCCGCGGGGATCGAGTCGAAACCCTGCCGGGCGTAGACCTCCTCGATCCGGCGGCGAACGTTGAGCCCGTTGTCGGCGGCCTTGAATTCCTCATTCGCATTCAGTGCGATGTGGCCGTCCACAGCCCACTGGCCGTTGGACCGGGTCTGGCTGGCGTTGCTGGTCATGGTTCCTCACTGGGGGCCTGCGGGGCTGCGGGCCCAGTGGAACGAAGAAGACTCCGGGCTCAGCTGCCCGGTTGTCGATCCTGGGGTCTACGGGCGCGTCAACACGCGCAACACATCGAACCGGCGCCGTTATTCCTCAGCGCGGGCACCACAAAGGTCGGTTCGAACACGGGTGAGACCCTAACACGGATGGATGAAACTTCACCTATCGCCCGTCCGGTCGGTGGGATCGGCACCCGCGAAGCCGCCCACTCTCCGTCCCGGATAAGCTGGCAACCATGCCACCAGCAGGCGCGCGACCGTGGCTGTGACCCAGCAGACGAGGCCGGCGGGAAGCCGGCGGGCGCTGTGGCATGCGCGCGCGGCCGGCTGGCGCGAGGACGTCTCGCGCGCCTGGCAGCACCGCCCGGTGCGGCGCGGGCTGCTCGGCTCGGCGCTGCTGGCGGTGGGCTCGCTGACCCCGGCCTACCTGCCGCAGAACAGCCCCTGGTGGGACCCGATGCGCGCGCTCGGCCTGGACAACTGGTGGGCGGAGGCGCTGGGCACCGCCCTGGTCGTCGCCGGGGTGGCGCTGCTGGTCGAGGCCTGGTTCAAGCTGCGGCCGAGCCTGTACCACGAGGTCAAGCACTGGCCGATCACGCTGCTCTGGAGCCTGCCGCTGCTGCTGGCGCCACCGATCTTCAGCCATGACGCCTACGCCTACGCCGCGGAGGGCTGGCTGCTGCGCAACGGGCTGAACCCCTACACCAACGCGATCTCGGTGCTGCCCGGCCCGTTCGCCGACCAGGCGGCCTGGTTGTGGCGCTACACGACGGCGATGTACCCGCCGCTCAGCCTGGAGATGTTCCATGGCCTGGTGGTGCTGGCCGGGAACAACCCGTACTACTCGGCGGTGGCGATGCGGATCCCCGCTCTGGTCGGGGTCGGGCTGATCGCCTACTTCCTGCCCCGGATCGCGCACCGGATGGGCGCCGACGTGCAGATGACCGCGTGGTTCTCGGTGGTGAACCCGCTCGTGATCATCGACTTCGTCGGCGGCGCCCACAACGACGCGCTGATGATGGGCCTGGTCGTGCTGGCGCTGTGGCTGGCGTTCGAGGGCAAGTTCTGGTGGGCGGCCGCCCTGGTCGGGATCGGGGCGTGCATCAAGCAGCCGGCCATCCTCGCCTTCTACCCGGTGGCGCTGATCGGCCATCCGTGGCGGACGTTCCGCTGGCGGGACACGTCCAGGGCGCTGCTGCGGCTCACCCTCTCGCTGGCGGTCGCGGTGGCGACGTTCGTCGCGATCTCGCTGGTCACGGGCCTCGGGTTCGGCTGGGTGAACGCGGCCGACGTGCCCGGCAAGGTGGTCACCCTCGCGCCGTTCACGCTCGTCGGGGCCGGGTTGAAGTACACGCTGGAGTTCTTCGGCCAGCCGGCGGCGGGCCAGGTGGCGATGGACGCGCTCCGCTACCTCGGCCTGGCGCTGACCGTGATCGGGATCGGCTGGCTGGGCCTCACCGTGGGCCGGCGGCGTCCGGTCACCTTCCTCAGCTGGTCGTACCTGATCTTCGCGTTCGGCGGCATCGCGCTGAACAGCTGGTACCTGACCTGGGGTGGACTCCTGCTGCCACTCACCAAGCCGAACGAGCGGATCACCGGCACGGCGGTGGCGGTGACCACCGTCCTGCTGGCCTACGGCGCGGGCAACCTCGCCTGGCGCAACGACGCCGTGGCGCTGGGCTTCGCGGGGCTGGCCGTGATCCTGGTGATGCTGTACCGGCACGCGCAGGAACGGAAGGTCCACCTGGCGACAGCGAACGGAGAGGGGAACGGGTGAGCGAGCCGGAGGTCATTGCGGAAGTGGCGGCGGGAGTCGGCCGGATCCGGCTGAATCGTCCCCGGCAGATCAACGCGCTGACCGTGCCGATGATGCACACCCTCGCCGGGGTGCTGGACGACTTCGCCGCGGACGATGGCGTGACGTCCGTCGAACTCAGCGGCGCGGGCGATCGCGGCCTGTGCGCCGGGGCGGACGTGCGGGCGCTGCGCGAGCGGGCGCTCACCGGCGGCGACGTGACCGAGTTCTTCACCACCGAGTACGGGGTCGACCTGCAGATCGCGGCGTTCCCCAAGCCGTACCGGGCGGTGATGACCGGGATCACGATGGGCGGCGGGCTCGGCCTCAGCGCACACGGTTCGCAGCGCGTGGTGGACGCGAGCAGCCGGCTGGCCATGCCGGAGACCCAGATCGGGCTGTTCCCGGACGTGTTCATGACGCCGCTGCTGGCCCGGATGCCGGACGAGATCGGCACGCACCTGGCCCTGACCGGCGCCTCGGTCAACGCGACGGACGCACTGCGGCTCGGCTTGGCGGACGAGGCGTCCGGACCCCTTCCCGAGCCGGACCCGCTGCTGGCAGCGGGCTGGATCTCGGAGTGCTACGCCGGCGACGACCCGGTGGTGATCGTCCAGCGGCTCGAGGCCCACGCCGACCCCGCGGCGCGCGAGGCCGCGGCGGAGTTGCGCCGGCGCAGTCCGCTCTCGGTCGCCGTCACACTGGAGGCGTTGCGCCGGGCCGCGCGGATCGCGTCCCTGCCCGACCTGCTGCCGCAGGAGCTGGGCCTGGCCGTCCGGCTGGCCACCGGCCCGGACTTCGCCGAAGGCGTCCGCGCCCAACTGGTCGACCGGGACCGCAATCCGCGCTGGAGCCACGCCCGCATCGAGGACGTCGGCCGCGACGAGGTGCTCAGCTACTTCGAGCCGCTCTGACCCGCGGAATTTCCCGGTATTGCCGTGGGGCACCGGCGGGGCCTGCTTGAATGGCCGGACCATATGTTCCACAGGGGGGATTGATGAAGAGTTTGCGTTGGGTGGTCGCTGCCGTGGCGGCCCTCGTCATGGGCTGGTCCACGGTGGCTTCCGCGCCGGTGGCCGCAGCGGCGGACGGTGACTACGTCAGCTACGACGTCGGCTGCGGCTACGTCGATGTGCAGAACGTTGGCGGCGTGAAGGTGAAGATCATGTACGGCGATCCGAACCGGAAGAAGCCCGACGGCGTGTTCAGTCTCGCCGCCGGCAAGGACAAGCGGATCACGACGAAGCGCAAGGAGTTCGTCTTCCTCGTGCTCAGCTCGAACGGCAAGTACCTGCTCCAGGTGTCCGATGAGGTCTCACCCCAGAACTGCCCGACTGTCGCCTCCGCCACGCCTACGATCACCGGCACCGCGCAGGTGGGCCAGCAGCTGACCGCCGACACCACGGGCTGGGGGCCCTCCGACATCACGCTGACCTACCAGTGGTACCGCTCCGGCAAGAAGATCAAGGGCGCCACCGCGTCGACCTACACGCCCACCAAGTCCGACAAGGGCAAGAAGCTCACTGTCAAGGTGACCGGCGCCCTGAGTGGCTACTTCGGTGCCACCAAGACGTCCAAGGCGACCGCGAAGGTCAAGGCGGGTGTGCTGACCACGGCTGAGCCGGCGATCAGCGGCAGCGCCGTCGTGGGCGCGACCCTGCACGGTGCCAGCGGCGCATGGGGTCCTGCCGGAGTGAAGCTCAGCTACCAGTGGTACCGCGGGGCCTCGAAGATCAAGGGCGCGACCAAACCGGACTACAAGGTGGCGAAGAAGGACAAGGACAAGCAGCTGGTTCTCAAGGTGACCGGCAAGCTCTCCGGCTACACCACGAAGACGGTGGCGTCCGCGCCGACCGCCAAGGTGGTCGTCGCACCGCTCTGAACCGGAATGGGACCTGTCCCCGGCTGAAGACCGGGGACAGGTCCCATTTCCGTTCACTCCCTCAGGTGGCCTCGGCGTAGTCCACGACCACGGGGGCGTGGTCGCTGAGCCGGGCCTCGTAGCTCTCCGCGCGGTCGGTTCCGGCCGCAACGGCGGCAGCGGCGAGGCCGGGGGTGGCGAGGTGGTAGTCGATCCGCCAGCCGACGTCGTTGGTGAACGCGTTGCCCATCCAGCTCCACCACGAGTAGGGACCGTCCACGTCCGGGTGCAGCCGGCGCACCACGTCCACCAGTCGACGCGGGCCGAGCAGGGAGCCGAACCACTCCCGCTCCTCCGGCAGGAAGCCGACGCTCCTGGCGTTGCCGCGCCAGTTGCGCAGGTCGTTGCGGGTGTGGGCGATGTTGAAGTCGCCCATCACCAGGAACTCGCGGCCGTCGTCCCGCGCCCGCAGCCGCGCCCGGGTCAGGTAGGGACGGAAGGAGCGCATGAACCGCAGCTTGTGCCGGTACCGGGCGAGCTCCGCAGGGGTGTCGTCGGCCCGTCCGCCCTTGGGCAGGTAGAGCGAGCCGACGGTGAGTCGCCAGCCGGCCAGTTCGTAGTCGGCCTCGACGTAGCGTCCCTCGGCGTCGAACGCGGGGTTCCCGAAGCCCTCGCGGACGGCGGACGGCGGCGTCCGGCAGAGCAGCGCCACCCCGTTGCGGCCGGCCCGGTCGCCGGGGTGGTACGCGAAGTGGTAGCCCGTGCTGGCCTCCAGCGGCACCAGGTCGGCGGGGGAGCGGACCTCCTGCAGCGCGACCAGGTCGCACTCTCGGGCGGTGAGCCAGTCGGCGAACCCACGACGGACGGACGCGCGGATGCCGTTCACGTTGACGGTCGCGATGCGCATCAGCTGTTGCGTCCGCGCGCCGCGACCGGCCACGTGCCACCGCCGGCCAGGTGGTAGTCGTCGGCGAGGTTGACCGTGTTGCAGACGTGGTTGGGCACGAGCAGCACCCGGCTGCCGAGCGCCGGCGGCGTGCCCGGCCACTCGATCGTCGAATGGTGCTCACTGAGCGCGACCATCCGTGCATCCGGACGCTCCGGCACGCGCCCGTAGCCGGAGGCCCACGATGCCCGGTCCGCGCCGAGTGCCTTGCTGCCCGCGTCCGTGACCACGCGACCGTGCGCGTGGGAGACGACGGTCGCGACCACGGTCAGGGCGACGTCCTCGAAGCCGATCGTGCCCAGTTCGACCTGCTGGGCGTCGCCGAACACGTAGACGCCGGGCCGCAGCTCGGTCAGCACACCACCCTGCCCGACGAAGCCCGCGGACGGGGTGGAACCCCCGCTGACCACGTCCGCCGGGACGCCGGAACCCGCCATCGCCGCAGCTGCGGCGGCCAGAGCCCGGGCCTCGTCCACGGCTGCGGCTCGGCGGCCGTCGGGGGAGTAGCTGTGCCCGGGGAAGGTGAACACGCCGCGGACGGCGACCCCGAGGTCGGCGACCCGGGCAGCCAGCGGACCCGCGTCGGCCGGCGCCACCCCGGTGCGGTGGTGACCGGAGTCGATCTCGACCAGCACCTCCAGCGGCAACCCGACGAGGTTCGCCGCCGCCTCCGCCGAGTCGCAACCCACCGCGAGCCGGACGCGCTCACCGAGCGCGCGCAACCGGGACGCCGCGTCCGCGTCGACCCACAGCGGGTAGGCGATGAACAGGTCGGTGCAGCCGGCGTCGGCGAACACCTCGGCCTCGCCGATGGTGGCGACGGTCAGGCCGACCGCCCCCGCGGCGAGCTGCCGCCGGCCGATCTCGGGCGACTTGTGGGTCTTCGCGTGCGGCCGCAGGGCGACGCCGGCCGTGGCCGCCAGGCGGGCCATCGCGTCGATGTTCCGCTGGAGGATCGCCTCGTCCAGCCTCAGGTAGGGAGTGCTGCCCACCTCAGGTGGTCAGCGGTAGTTGTCGAACTGGACCGCGAAGTCGTAGTCGGCCTCGCGGACGAGCTTCTGCACGGCCTGCAGGTCGTCGCGCTTCTTGCCGAACACCCGCAGCTCGTCACCCTGCACCTGGGTGCGCACGCCCTTCAGGCCCGCGTCCCGGATGAGCTTGCCGATCTTCTGCGCGTCCTCGCGGCTGATGCCCTGCTTCATGGACGCGGTGAGCTTCCACTGCTTGCCCGACAGCCGTGGTTCGCCGGCGTCCAGCGACTTCAGGTCGACCTTGCGGCGCACCAGCATGGTCTGGAAGACGTCCAGGACGGCCTTCACGCGCTCCTCGCCGTTCGCCTCCATCTCGATCGCCTCGCCCGACCACCGGATGGACGCGTCCGTGCCCTTGAAGTCGAACCGGTTGCGCACCTCCTTCGCCGCCATGTTGAGGGCGTTGTCGACCTCCTGCCGATCCACCTTGCTGACGATGTCGAACGAGCTCTCTCCAGCCACCTGTCTCTCCTGCCTCGGATACGCCTCCTATGCCATCAGATGGCCGCCGACACCGCAATCGCGCCCCGGTCCGCGGGCGCGGTTCGGGGGGCGACGCGCGATTCGTTGCGCGGGCGCTGTTTTGCTACAGTTGCCGGGCACGGCAGGTTGCCCGAGTGGCCAAAGGGAGCGGTCTGTAAAACCGTCGGCTAAGCCTACGTAGGTTCGAACCCTACACCTGCCACGCACTGAAACCCCTCGTCAAACGCAAGTTGGACGAGGGGTTTCGTGCTGCCTGAGCCAGGCGTGCCTCAACCGCCGAGCGCAGACTCCGCGACCGCACGCAGTGCCTGGGCGGCGATGGTCAGGGCCGGGTTCATCGCGGCCGAGGACGGGAAGAAGCTGGAGTCGAGCACCCACAGGTTCTCCACGTCGTGCGCCCGGCAGTACGGGTCGAGGACCGAGCGCCGGGGGTCGGCGCCGGCGACGAGGGTCCCGCACATGTGGCTGTTCATGCTGATGTCGAAGGGCTGCACGCCGATCACGTCGTAGCCGACCTTGCGCATCAGCCGCTTGGCCCGGCGCAGCAGGGCGGCGTGGGTCGAGGTGCCCGCGGCGTGCCGGGTCACGGTGATCGTGCCGTCGGCAGCGAGCGTCACGCGGTTGTCCGGACGGGGCAGGTCCTCGGTCATCACCAGCAGTTCGACACTGCGGGACGCGAACACGTCCAGCGCCGCCAGGGGCACCCGGGTGGCCCAGCTCTTCATCATGATGCCCTGCACCTTGCCGAGCAGTTGCAGGGTGCCCAGCGGCTTTCCGTCCCCGCCGTCGTGGTACCAGTCGTTGACCTGCAGGGTCTTCTGGAAGACCACGTCATTGCGCCGGTCGAGGTCCATGCAGGCGATGTGGGCGTTGTTGTGCATCATGAAGTTGCGTCCGACCAGGTCGGAGGAGTTCGCCAGGCCGCCGGGGTGGTCGGCGTTGCCGGACGCGAGCAGCAGGGCGGCGGAGTTCGCCGCGCCGGCGGCGACGACGTAACGGTCGGCGACGATCCGCAGCGGACCGTCCGGCCCCTCGGCCTCGAGGTGGCTGACGGTGCCCGGTGAGGTGTCGGTGCAGATCCGCCGCACCCTGACCCCGGTCAGCAGCCGGACCGTGCCGGTCGCCATCGCCGGACCCAGGGCGCAGGTCTCGGCGTCGCCCTTCGCGTCGAAGGCGCAGGGGAAGCCGTCGCACGTGCTGCACCGGATGCAGGCGCCGGACGGACGCAGGTCGATGCCCATCGAGGTCGGCGAGGGGGTGACGCCCGCGCCGCGCAGGCGTTGCGCGAGGTCGGCGACGTAGGGCTCGTGGGGGACGGCCGGGTACGGGTACGGCTCGCTCCGCCATGGTTCGCTCGGATCCTCTCCGGTCGCTCCGTGCACCCGGTAGAGCCGTTCGGCCTGCAGGTAGTACGGCTCAAGGTCGGCATAGCTGAACGGCCATTCCGGAGAGACGCCCTCGTGGTGCTCGACGCGGCCGAAGTCGCTCTCCCGGAACCGCGGCAGGCTCGCCCCGTAGACCTTGGTGTTGCCGCCGACGACATAGTGGACGCCGGGGTGGAACGGGCGGCCGGCGCCGTCCAGCCAGGTCTCGGCCGGTTTGTAACGCTTGTTGATGAAGACCTCGCGGGGCGAGAGGTTGGCGGCCTCCCTGGGGATCGCCTCGCCGCGCTCCACCACCAGCACGTCGATGCCGCGCTGGGCGAATGCCCACGCGGTCGTGCCACCACCCATCCCGGAGCCGACCACCACCACGTCCGCGGTTACCGTCTGCATCGTTGCATCCTCTTAATCGATTAACACCGTGGAGACAACCGTACGCTCAGTACTGCGCGAGCGGCTACCAATTTGGACGACGATCTGGTGTTAATGCTTAATCTTCAGCTAGCCTGAAGCCGTGCCACCAACCGGACGTCCCTCGCTCGCGACCATCGCTGCGGACCTCGGCGTCTCGACCGCGACGGTGTCGAACGCGTTCAGCAGGCCCGACCGGGTGTCCGCAGACCTCCGGGCCCGCGTCCTCGAACATGCCCGCGCGGTCGGCTACCCCGGCCCGGACCCGGCCGCGCGCCAACTGCGTCGCGGCCGCAGCGACACCGTTGGCCTGGTCTTCACCGACGATCTCGGGTTCGCGTTCGACGACCCGGCGTCGCTGGGCTTCCTCTCCGGCGTCGCGGAGGTGTGCGGGGCCGCCGGCCGCAACCTGCTGCTGCTGGCCGCCGGTCCGCCGTCCACGTCGGCGCACACCGCCAGTCCGGTGCGCGCGGCGGCCATCGACGCGCTGATCGTCTACAGCGTCCCGGACGCCGACCCGCACCTGCTCGCCGGTGTCGACCGGGGCGTCCCGCTGGTGGTCGTCGATCAGCCCCGCGAGCAACCGCAGGTCGACTGGGTCGGACTCGACGACCGGGCCGCGGCCCGCGAGATCGCCACCCACGTCGCCGGCCTCGGCCATCGCCGGATCGGGGTCGTCTGCACCCGGCTCGGCGCGAGCCGCTACAACGGCCCGGTCAGCGAGGACCGCCGGCTCTCGGCGACCTATTCCGTCCAGCGCGAACGGCTGGCGGGCTTCTTCGACGGCCTGGCCGCCGCCGGGGTCGATGTGGCCGGCGTGAGCGTGGACGAACGGTTCGTCGACTCCCGCGACTCCGGCGCCGAGGCGTTGGCCGCCCTGCTCGCCCGCCGTCCGGACATCACCGCGGTGTGCTGTCTCGCCGACGTCCTCGCCCTCGGCGCGCTGGAGGCCGCCGGACGGCGGGGGCTCCGCGTGCCCGACGACCTCACCGTGACCGGCTTCGACGACGTCCCCGAGGCCCAGCGGGTCGGCCTGACCACCGTCGGGCAGCCGCTGGCGCAGAAGGGACGCGAAGCCGCCCGGCTCGTCCTGGACCGCCTGGCCGCCGGGGAGACCCCGGGGCACCGGGCGCGCCGCCGCCCCCGGCGGATCGTGCTCCCCACGGTCGTCCAGATCCGCAGCAGTTCCGGTCCGGCGGCGCCCTGACCGCCGGTCCGTCCCACCGAACAAGGAGTACCAGGATGCACTTCCTCAGCACGATCACGGGGTCCTTCGCCCAGCCGGCCGACGAGAACCCGACCGTGGCGATGATGGAGGCCGCCTACGCTCACCACGGCCTCAACGCCCGCTACCTCAATTGCGAGGTGGCCCCGGCCGACCTCGCCGACGCGGTCGCCGGCGCCCGCGCGATGGGCTGGGTGGGTTTCAACTGCTCGATCCCGCACAAGCTCGCGGTCATCCCGCATCTCGACCGGCTCGCGCCGTCGGCGCAGATCATCGGCGCGGTGAACTGCGTGGTGCGCGACGGCCACGACCTGGTCGGCCACAACACCGACGGCCAGGGCTTCCTGGAGTCGGTGCGGACGGTGATCGATCCGGCCGGTGCCCGGGTGGCGGTGCTCGGGGCGGGCGGTGCGGCCCGGGCGATCGCGGTCGAGTTGGCGCTCGCCGGTGCGGCCGAGGTGGTGGTGGTCAGCCGTCGCCCCGAACCCGGACGCGAACTGGCCGAGCTGATCAGCGCACGGACGTCCGCGACCGGCCGGCAGGCACCCTGGCAGGGCGTCTGGGCCGTGCCGTCCGCGCTCGACCTGCTGGTCAACGCGACCCAGGTCGGGCTGTATCCCGGCGGGGCCGACCTGCCGGCCGTCGACCTCGACACACTGCGGCCACCCCTGGTCGTCGCCGACGTGATCCCGAACCCGCCGACGACGGCGTTCGTCGCCGCGGCGCGGTCCCGCGGACTGACCGCGCTCGACGGCCTCGGCATGCTGGTCAACCAGGGTGCCGTCGCCGTCAAGCTGTGGACCGGCGTCGACCCCGACCGCACGGTGATGCGCGACCGGCTCGCCGCGATCTTCGCCGACCAGTGACCGGCGGTGTCCTCAGCGACTGAGGCCCGCGCGTCCGGTCATCGTCGTGACGTCCAGCGCCTTCGCCAGCTGTTCCTCGCTGATCTCGCCGCGCTCGACGTAGCCCAGGTCGCGCACCGCCTCGGCGACGGTCAGGTTCGCCTTCACCGAGTGCTTGGCGATCTTCGCGGCCGCCTCGTAGCCGATGATCCGGTTCAGTGGCGTGACGATGGACGGGGACGACTCCGCCAGCTGCCGGCAGCGCTCGACGTTCGCGACCAGTCCGTCCACGCACCGGGTGGCCAGCAGCCGGGACACGTTCCCGACCAGCGTGATCGACTCCAGCAGGTTGCGGGCCATCACCGGCAGCATCACCA
>DAINOM010000049.1:0-20613 GCA_036735445.1 Propionicimonas sp. | reverse complement strand
ACTCGCTGATCGACGGCATCAACCGGGCCACCGACGTGCTGATCGGCGGCAAGACCGCCGTCGTCTGCGGGTACGGCGACGTGGGCAAGGGCTGCGCGCAGGCGCTGGCGGGGCAGGGTGCCCGGGTCGTGGTCACCGAGGTCGACCCGATCTGTGCGCTGCAGGCCGCGATGGACGGCTTCCAGGTCGTCACGATCGACGACGTCGTGGAGTCCGCGGACATCTTCATCACCGCCACCGGCTGCGTGAAGGTGATCACCGCCGACCACATGGCGCGGATGAAGCACCTGGCGATCGTCGGCAACATCGGCCACTTCGACAACGAGATCGACATGGCCGGGCTTGAGGCGCTGGACGGGGTGTCGAAGACCAACATCAAGCCGCAGGTGGACCGCTGGACGTTCCCCGACGGCCACTCGGTGATCGTCCTCAGCGAGGGACGGCTGCTGAACCTCGGCAACGCCACCGGCCACCCCAGCTTCGTGATGAGCACCTCGTTCGCCAACCAGGTGCTGGCCCAGATCGAGCTGTTCACCAGGCCGGAGAGCTACCCGGTGGGCGTCTACACGCTGCCCAAGCAGCTGGACGAGTACGTCGCCCGCCTGCACCTGGCCGCGCTCGGCGTCCGGATCAGCGAGCTGACCCCGGAGCAGGCCGACTACCTCGGCGTGCCGGCGGAGGGCCCGTTCAAGGCCGACCTGTACCGGTACTGAACGGAAAGGGGAACCGTCCCCTTTCCGTCACCCCACATCGTCATCCCGGCGAACGCCGGGATCTCGGTCGCCGGCTGCTCAGGTCCGGGAATTCCGGGTCAAGCCCGGAATGACGTAGAGGCGGCTGCCGGCTCAGCCCTCTTCGAGGTAACGCTCCAGCGTCTTCGTCTTCGTGGCGTTGACACCCTTGGCGACCTTCACGCCGACGTAGCGGAAGTGCCAGGGCTCGTAGGCGATGCCGGTGATCTTCGACTGGTTGGTCGGATAGCGCAGGATGAACCCGTAGTCAGCGGCATGTTGCAGCAGCCATTCGCCCGTCCGGGAGCTGCCCAGCGCGGTGCCGCGGACGAGCCGTCCGGCCTGGATTCCGGCCAGGTCGACCGCCAGCCCGGACTGGTGCTCGCTCGCGCCCGCGGGGGCGGTGAGGTTCTTGTCCATGGTCGCGTACCAGGTCGCCTGGGTCGCGTACGAGCGGTAGGACGAGCGCACGACCAGCGTGTAGCCGGCCCTGGTCGCCGCCCGGAACAGCGTGGTGAGCGCGGTCGCCGCCACCGGCTGCAGCCGGACGTTCGGCACGCCGGACGCCTTCACGGCCACCGTCACCAGCTTCGGCCGGTACGCGGCCGAGACCCGGTGCTCCTTGTTGATCAGCGCGATCCCGCAGACCAGGAAAGGCGTGCCGCGCGCCGCGGACGTCCGCCGCTGGTCGCGCGCGCCCTTGCAGTCGGGCTCCGGCGTGGCCGTCTTCGCGGACGGTGTGGTCACGGCCGCCCGCACCGGTGTGCTGGTCGGCGACGAGGCCGGCACCGGCACGGCGGCCCCCGGTGAAGCCATGTCCTGGCGTGCCGGGCCGATCCCCAGCACCGGTCCGGCGAGCAGGCCGGCGACGAAACACAGCACGATGCCGAGCGTTCCCAGCACCAGGCGTCCGCGGCCCCGCCGCTCCGGCGGCAGCGCGCGGCGCGCCCCGGACGGCGCGGGCTGCACGGCTCAGCCCCTGGGGATCTCGAACCGTTTCAGGGTCGCCTTGCCCTGGGCGAGGGTCTTCCAGGCGCCCCGGTAGGTCAGCACGGCCAGCCCGGACGTGGGGAACTTCGCCTCCACCCGCTCGGTGAGCGGCGACGGCTTCGCCAGGGAGGTGATCAGGTCGCCGAGGGTCGGCTGGTGGCCGATCAGCAGGGCGGTGTGCACGCTCTCGTCCAGCTCGTGCAGTTCGGCCAGCACCTCGCCCGGCCAGGCATGGTAGATCAGCTCGGAGACGCGGACGTCCCGGCAGCGCGCGCCGCCCTCCACCGCCTTCGTCCAGGTCTCCTGCACCCTGGTCGCGGTGGACGCGAGCACGACGTCCAGGCTGTATTCGGCGAGGACCGCACCGGCGGCCACCGCATCGCGCTCACCCCGCTCCGAGAGGGGACGGCGCAGGTCGGCCTCCGCGGTCTGCCACGACGACTTCGCGTGCCTCAGGACGATCAGTGTCTTCGATGCCACGGGGCCATCCTAGGGTGCTCGCCGCCGTGCGTGGCTACCGGCGGGACCGGCTCACTCCTCGCCCTCGCCAGGGCGCAGCGACTGCCAGATCTCCTTGCACTCCGGGCAGACCGGGAACCGGTCGGGATTGCGGGACGGCACCCATACCTTCCCGCACAGGGCGATCACCGGCGTCCCCATCACCATGGCCTCGGTGAGCTTGGCCTTGGGCACGTAGTGCGAGAAGCGCTCGTGGTCGCCCTCCTCCGGCCGCAGGTCGGGCCGGACGTCGGTGCGCTCCTTGACGATCGTGGTCGTCTGCGGGTTCTCGGTGGTCATTCAGGCTCCCCTCGCGCGGCCGAGCTGACGGATCAACCCAAACGTACCCAGTGCTGCGAAGAGCACGTACATGGCGACCTCGCTGCCGTAGCCCGCCCACACCTCGGGCGCCAGCAGGTTCTCGAGGACGACCTGGAACTTGAGCGCCCCGGGGGTGCCCGGGTACTCGGCGTCCAGCCACGCCAGGGTGTCGGACGCGACGATCGCGGCCAGGCAGGCCAGCACGCCCACGACGATCACCGCGACCACGCCGAGCGCGCCCTTGCGCGGAGCCGAACCGGCGCCCTTGGCGTACAGCCACACGCACGCGTAGGCCATCGCGAAACTGGTGATCGAGGCGACGAAGTTCATCCGCCACACGATCACGGTGAGCACCACCCCGACCACGATCCCGCCGAGGGAGAACAGCAGTCCGCGACCCACCCGCTCGGCGCCGGGGACGACGGCGGCGGGGGCTGCGACCGGCTCACCGGGGGCGGTGGCGGGCGGCGCGGGCTGGCCCATCGGCACACCGGGCGGCGGGAACGCCGCTTAGCCGGGCTGGACGACCGGATCGGGCTGGGTGGGGACGAAATCGGGCGTCGGCTGGGGGCTGGACGGGTCGTTCGCTGACATGTGCGCTCCGGGGGTCGTGAAAGACTACGGGGCGATCGTAACGGCCGGAGGTGAGGACACATGCGCGACGCGGCGCAGCCCGACGACGGCGCCGTCGAGACTTCCCCCTCACGCCGCGGCCTGACCATCGGCCTGCTGCTCAGCGTGGTCGCGATCGCGTTCGAGGCGATGGCCGTGCTCACCGCGATGCCGGCCGCCGCGGATGACCTCGGCGACCTCAACCTGTACGCCTGGGCGTTCACCGCATTCATGATCGCGCAGACCTTCGCCATCGTCGCCGCGGGCCAGTTCAGCGACCGGTTCGGCCCCAAGCCGCCGCTGATGGTGGGCTTCGTCGTCTTCGCGATCGGCCTGGTCGTCTGCGGGGCCGCCCCGACGATGCCCGTCCTGCTGGCCGGCCGGTTCATCCAGGGGCTCGGCGGCGGCACGATGAACCTGGCCGTGATGGTGCTGGTCGCCCGCGTCTTCGACGAGCGGGAGCGCGCGGTGATGCTCACGGGGTTCTCGGCAGCCTGGATGGTGCCGTCCTTCGCCGGTCCGCCGATCGCCGCCTGGCTGTCCACCACGTTCTCGTGGCACTGGGTGTTCTGGTCGGTGCTCCCGCTGATGGTCATCGCCGGTGCCCTGATCCTCAAGCCCCTGCGGGCGGCCGACCTGCCGCCGCACTCCGACGTCGCGGCGGCACCCCGGCAGCTGGGGTGGGCCGCCCTGGTCGCCGCCGGTGCCGCGCTGCTGCAGCTCGCCGGCCAGCAGATCACGCTGTGGTCCCTGCTGTGGGCCGCGCTCGGGCTGGGCCTGTTGTGGTGGGGGCTGCCGCCACTGCTGCCGCCCCGCTTCCGGCCGAGCGGACGGGGCCTGGACGCGGTCGTCGTGGTCCGGTCGCTGTCCGCCGGTGCCTTCGCCGGCGCGCAGACGTTCCTCCCGCTGATGCTGGTGCAGGCGGCGGGGCTGTCCCTCGGCTGGTCGGGCGCGGTCCTCACCACCGGCTCCGCCGGCTGGATGCTGGGCGCGTGGCTGCAGTCCCGGCCGTGGCTGCGGCTGCGGCGCGACCAGATCATCGTCGCCGGCGCCGTCTCCACGACGATCGGGCTGGTCGGCGTGGCCGCCGCCGGCTGGGCGCCGCAGCGCCTGCTGGCCGTCGCCGTGGTCGGCTGGGTCTTCGGCGGGCTCGGCATGGGGCTGTCGCTGGCGAGCACGTCGCTGGCGGTGATGCAGCTGTCCGAGCCGGTGGAGATCGGCCGCAACACCTCGTCCCTGCAGGTCGGGGAGGCGCTCGGCAACAGCATCGGCGCCGGGCTCGCCGGCACCCTGTTCGCGCTCGCCCTCGCGCAGGGACTCACCGTGCTGGGCTTCGCCGGTCCGCTCACCGCGATGGTCGGGCTGGCCGTGCTCGCGGTGGCGTCCGCGATGCGGATCGGGGCTCTGGAGAATCACTCGGTGCGGCTCTGAGCCCCGCGTCCGGATCGGGGCTGTGCGCGCGGCCGGACGGGACGATAAAGTCTCGACATCGAGATAATCGAGGGGGTGCGGGCCGTGGCGGACGAGGTCGACCTGATCCTTGCCGCCTGGGCGAGGGAGCTGCCGGACACCGACGTCAGCCCGCTCGGCAGCCTGTCCCGGCTCAGCCGGCTGGCCAAGCACCTCGACCGGGCGAGGCGGGACGCCTTCGCGGCCCACGAACTGGAGGTCTGGGAGTTCGACGTGCTGGCCGCGCTGCGCCGGCAGGGCCGTCCCTATGAGTTGTCCCCGGGGGAGCTGATCCGGCAGACCCTGTCCACGTCCGGCACCATGACCAACCGGGTGAACCGGCTCGAAGCGCGCGGGCTGGTCCAGCGCCAGCCGAACGCGGACGACCGCCGCGGCGTCCTGGTGCGACTCACGGACGCCGGGCGCTCGCGCGTGCAGGACGCGCTGGCCGACCTGCTGGACTTCGAGCGCCGGGTGCTGGCCGCGATCGACCCGGCCGAGCGCGAGGAGCTGGCGCGGCTGTTGCGGCAGTTGCTCGCGCCGTTCGAGCAGGGCTGACGGCCGGGGCGTATCGTTGACCGACCCGTTCCACGACCACGAAGGCGTCGTCAGACATGGCCCTGTCCAACCCGTTCCTCGCCGAACTCGCCGCAGCGTTCGGGATCGCCACCGAGTTCTGGGACTGGAAGGGCCGGCTCACCGAGGTCACCGACGAGACGGTGATCGCCATCCTCGCCGCGATGGACGTGGACGCGTCCGACCCCGAGCACGCCCGCACCTCACTGGAGGCGCACCGGCTGCGGCCGTGGACCCGGCTGCTGCCGCCCTGCGTCGTGGTGGAACAGGGCAGCCCGCGGACCGTCCAGGTGCACCTGCCCGAGGGCGCGTGGGTGCGGGTGGCCGTCCGGCTGGAGGAGGGCGGGTTCGTCGACGTCCCGCAGGTGACGGACGACGAGTCCCCGCGCTGGGTGGACGGCGTGCTCACCGGCCAGGCGTCGTTCGCGCTGCCGGCCGACCTGCCACTGGGCTACCACCGGCTGCAGGCCACGAGCGAGGCCGGCCAGGTGGAGTCGACCCTGATCGTCAGCCCGGCGTTCCTCGGCTTCCCTGCGGCGATGGGGGAGAAGCGGGCGTGGGGCTACGCAGCGCAGCTGTACAGCATCACGTCCGAGGACTCGTGGGGCGTCGGCGACCTGCTCGACCTCGCCGACCTGGCGACGTGGTCGGCCACGCAGCAGTTCGCCGGCTTCGTGCTGGTCAACCCGCTGCACGCCGCCCAGCCCGTGCCGCCGATCGAGGCGTCGCCGTACCTGCCCACGTCGCGACGCTACGTGAACCCGCTGTACATCCGGCCCGAGCTGGTGCCCGAGTACGCCGACCTCGACGAGCGGGCCCGCAACCGGGTCGCCCAGCTGAAGTCTCGGCTGAAGAAGGAGCTCGCCGGTGAGGCGCTGATCTGCCGCGACCAGATCTGGACCGCGAAGCTCGAGGCGCTGCGGGTGGTCTACGACCGCGGCCTGCGCCCGGCGCGGCGGATGGCGTTCAACGACTTCCTGCGCCGCGAGGGCCGCAGCCTCACCCAGTTCGCCACCTGGTCGGCGCTGGTCACCCGCCACGGCGGGGACTGGCGGACGTGGCCGGCGGAGCTGCGCCGTCCGTCGTCGCCGGAGGTGGCCGCGTTCGCCGAGCGCAACGTCGACACGATCCTGTTCCACGCGTGGCTGCAGTGGGTGGCGGACAACCAGCTGCGGGCGGCCCAGTCGGCCGCGAAGGACGCCGGCATGCGGATCGGCATCATGAACGACCTGGCCGTCGGGGTGGGCGGGTCCAGCGCGGAGGCGTGGACGTACGGCAACCTGTTCGCGGACGGGATCAGCGTCGGCGCGCCGCCGGACCACTTCAACCAGACCGGCCAGGACTGGGCACAGGCGCCGTGGCGTCCCGACCGGCTCGACGAGCTGTCGTACGCGCCGTTCCGCAGCATGGTCGCCGGCATCCTGCGGCACTCCGGCGGCATCCGGGTCGACCACATCATGGGCCTGTTCCGGTTGTGGTGGATCCCGGACGGGATGGCTGCGGGCCAGGGCGCGTACGTCCGCTACAACCACGAGGCGATGGTCGGCATCCTCGCGCTGGAGGCGCACCGGGCGGGCGCGCTGGTGGTGGGGGAGGACCTCGGGGTGGTCGAGCCGTGGGTGCGCGACTACCTGCGCGGGCGCGGCATCCTGGGCACGTCGATCGCGTGGTTCGAACGCGACGGGGACGGACGTCCGCTGGCCCCGGAGGCGTGGCGGGAGTACTGCCTGGCGTCCGTGACCACCCATGACCTGCCGCCGACGGCCGGCTACCTGGCCGGCGAGCACGTCAAGCTGCAGCACGAGCTGGGCCTGCTGACCGAGTCGCTGGACGTGGAGCTGGCCACGGCCGAACGGGAGCGGGAGGCGTTCCTCGACGCGCTGCGCGAGCGAGGGTTCCTGGCTGCCGACCCGGCGACGACCGAGGAGATCGTCCAGGCGCTGCACCGCTACCTGGTCGCCACGCCGTCCCGGGTGCTCTGCGCAGCCCTCACCGACGCCGTCGGCGACCGTCGCACCCAGAACCAGCCCGGCACCGACAAGGAGTACCCGAACTGGCGAATCCCCTTGTCCGGCCCGGACGGCAAGCCGCTCAGCATGGAGCAGCTCTACCGCGACGAGCGGGCCTTCCGCCTCGCCAGCATCATGAACGACTTCACCGCGCCCCTGGGCGTCCCCCGCTCAGAGACCGAGCTGGTGGTGTAGCCGGCCACCGCTCCCTGAGCCCGGATCCACCGATCGAGCGCGTCTCGACAAGCTCGACGAACGGTTTCGGTGCATCAGGGCTGAGGGCGTTCGCGAGCGTGGCCGCGTCCACCCGTCCCTGAGGAGCGTGCGCGGCGAGGTACGAGCCGTGGTCGCGTCACGAAGGGCGGCCGCGCCAGCAGGGAGGATCTGCCCTGTCGACGCTCCATATGCCGGGCACCCCGGGCGGCTCACGGTCGAGCGTGCGGATCCTCCCAGGCTGAGGCCCTTCGTAACGCCGTCCGGCTCATTCCTCGCCGGACGGCTGGCCACTCAGCGCCGCGCGGCCGTCACCAGGGCGAGCAGGGCGGAGGCGTAGGCGTCCGCTGCGGCCTCGGCGCTGAACAGGCGCTCGGGCTGACCGGGCACCTCGGCGAGCACCTGGTACTCGCCGGTCGTCGACCGGGCCAGGCTGCGGAAAGCGGGGCCGAGCAGTTCGCGCAGCTGGTCCTCCCGTGGCAACCACAGCGCCTGGTCGAGCTGGACGGAGTCCAGCGCCCACTCCGTGGTGCCGTTGAAGGCCAGCAGGGTGCCGGTCGGGTACTCCCGGGCCTCGACCACCATGTCCGCGACCGTGAAGACCTCGCCGACGACCTCCGCGCTCCGCAGCGTGAACCGGTCGCCTGCTCGTGGCCGCCACCGGACACCCGCGCGATCCAGGTCCTGGGCCAGCCACAGCGAGATCATGCCCGCATTATGCGCGGTCGCGCCCGGTTGCGGGGCGCCGGGGGTGGGCATGATGGTGCCGTGAGCTTCGAGGAACTGACCGACGAGCTGTACGCCCAACCGCCGGCCGGCTTCGTCGCCCGCAGGGACGAGTTGGCCCGCGAGGCGAAAACGGGCGGCGACAAGGACCTGGCGGCGCGGATCCGGGCCCTCCGCAGGCCCACCACCGGCGCCTGGTACCTGAACGCCGCGGCCCGTTCGAGCCTGACCTCGCTGCGGGAACTGCTGAACCTGGGTCACGACCTGCGCGAGGCCCAGTCGGGCGGCGACTTCGCGGCGGTCCGCGCGCTGGCCGCGAAGCGCAACCCGCTGGTGGCACGCGTGGTGCGGGACACTGCCGCGCACCTGGCCACGATCGGCGTCACCGCGACCGCCTCGGGGCTGGACGAGGTGCGCGGCACGCTTGCCGGCGTCCTCGCCGATCCCGCCGTCGCCGAGCTCGTCGAGCAGGGACGACTCGACGGGCCGCACACCTACGCCGGCTTCGGCGACCTCACCTTCGTCGTCCCCGACGCCCCTGCCGTCGCACCGGAGCCCCCTGCACCGGAGCCGGATCCCGCAGACCGGGCCCGCGAGGAGGAACGGGCCGCCGCCGAGGCGGCACTCGCCGAAGCCGCCACGCGCCGCCGGGCGGCAGCGGACGAGGTCCGCTCCGCCCGCGAACTGGTCGAGGCTGTCGCCGCCCAGCTGGCCAGGCGTGAGGACGAGCTCGACGCCGCCGAGCGACGACTGGCCGAAGCCGAGAAGGAGCAGGCGGCCGCCGCCCAGCGGGTCGAGCAGGTCACGTCCTGAGTTGAACGCAGGTCTCAGCCGACGGCGGCGTCCAGCCGCACGACGCGGACGAAGCGGACGTGGAGGTCGCCGCCGGCCGCGTCCAGCCACAGGTCGGTCGATGACGGCAGTGAGTGGTCCGGACGCAGGGCGACCAGGAACGTCGCGGTCCGCCACGTGTTGGTGTCCTGCAGCGTCACCGCGGGCGTGCTGCCGTCCGGATGGCGCAGCCGGAAGCTGCCCCTGCCCCGGTCGAGGTAGGTGGCCCTGACCAGCACGCGTGCCGGGCGGTCCGCGGGCAGGAACCGCTCGTCGAGCCGGAACGCCAGCGAGCGGTTGCCGGAGGCCCGGTCGGTCCGCAGGCCTTCGTAGGCGGTGCCGTTCTCGCGCGTCGGGTCGGCCGTGTGCTTGTCGGCCATCGACCGGTGCGCGATCGCGCCCGGCGCGTCCACCTGCACCAGCCAGCGCTCGAGGTTGCGCACCCAGGGGCGCCGCGTCCATTCGCGACCGGCGATCCAGTCGACCTTCCAGTACGTGTCCTGGGCGTCGCGCAGCGACACCCAGGCGTCCGGCGCGGTCTCCGGTCGCTGGCCGAGCGACAGCCGCACCCAGTCCCAGTGCGCGGCGTACCTGCGCAGGTACGAGTCGGACGGCACCACGTACAGCCAGTTCAGTTGCAGCTGCAGCGCCTTCAGGTTGCTGTGCACGATGGCGTAGGACAGGTCCTTCGCACGGTAGCCGCAGTCGGTGTAGCACTCGTTCTCGCTGGCGAACACCCGCGCGGCGCCGGTGTCGTCCCTGGTCAGCGTGAGGTGCCCGGACGGCTCGATCCGCGACCCGTAGGCCGGGGCCTCGCCCAGATGGAAGTTGAACTCCTCCGTGATCCCGGTACGCACCCCGAAACCGCGCTGCACGGCCGCCGCGGCGAGCAGGTCCTCCGCGCCACCGAACGGCCCCCATGGGTAGTCCTCGCCGGTGAACACCAGCTGGCCGACCTGCGCGCCGGCGATGTCGGCCAGGTCGTCCAGCATCCGCGCGTACCAGGCCAGGTACCGCGCCTTGGTCAGCTGGCCCCGCTCCGCCGCCTCGGTGATGATGTCGTAGTCGAACTCGACCCACGTGAAGCCGCCGGGCACGTAGGCGAACCGGAAGTCGGGATCGGCCAGCACGCCGCCGTCGACGAGCAGCCGGCGCCACGTGTCCCGCAGCGCCGACCACACGCAGTCGTCCCACAGCGGCAGGTGCAGCTCGCCTTCGTAGTCCGGCCCGATGCCGCTCACCCCGCACTTCGTCAGCACCCAGGTCGGCGCCCAGTCGACGCCGCTGGCGAACAGGCGCAGCCAGTACGGACCGGGCTCGGCGAGCTGGTCGCCCAGCGAAGCGAACGCCATGCCCTCCGCCCGTCCGGTGGCGGCCAGGTCGAGCGGGCCGTCCGCGCTCGGGGCGAGTTGCCGCCACGTCACGTCGATCGAGCGCACCGGCACGTGGTCCGTCACGGAGGCGTCCTCGGAGAAGAACCCGGAGAAGGGGGCCGGGCGCACCCACGCCGGCATCGTCCAGTCGTCCCCGGTGCGGACGACCGGCGTGGCTCCGGCCGGGACGGTCGCGACGTACCGGGGACCGGACGGGTCGTCCGCCGCCGCCCGGCCCGGGGTGGCTGCCGTCCCGGACGGGGCCGGGCTGACCGCCGACGTCGCCGACGCCGGCGGGCCGGCGTCCGGCGCGCTGACGCAGGCCGCGAGAACGCCGCCGACCACCGCCACCGTCGCGACGGCAGCCAGGCGTGTCCTGCGCGCGGTGCGCATCCCGGCTCAGTGCAGCGAGGTGTCCGCGTCGGTGAGGTGCCAGCCCAGGAACCGGGCGGTGAACCCGGCTCTGGTCGGCGCGCACAGGAACGGCCCCGCCGCCACGTCGCCGCCGACGAACGGGGCCACCCGCACCAGCCGGAACGGCTCGTCGTCCACCCGGGCCCGAATGGTCAGCGCGTCCTCCGACCGGCTGACCCGGACGGTGACCCGACGGCCGTTCCAGTCGACCGGTGCGACCGACCAGTCCGAGCGGTCGATGGTGACGACCGCACCCACGTTGAGCACGCCGTCCGCGAACTCCAGGCCGGCCTTCACCCAGTGCTCGTCGTCGGCCCGGACGAACACCCCGGCCTGGTCGAACTGGCCGGTGAAGGTGGTCTGCAGGGTGACCTCGACCGCCTGGCCGACGGCGAGCGGCGCGAGCAGGGCGTGCTCGGTGTCGTGGACGAAGCCGTAGGCGGTGTGCCGCCACGCGTCCGAGCCCTCGACGGCCGTCGCGACCAGCGCCCCGTCCTCGACGGTGACCTCGGCCGGCGGGTTCGTCCAGGCCCCGTCCGCCCACTCCACCGCCGAGTTGTCAGAATCTGTGCCGGTCATCACCGGCTGAGCCTCTGACAACTCGGTGGGGGTGGGGGCGGAGGTGACGGTCTCGACGCCAGCCGCGGCGAAGTCGGCGAGCGTGGTGTCCAGCCGGTCGGGGGCGACGGCGGCGGTGAGGTCGAGCAGGACGCGGGTGGCGAAGCCGTCGCGGACGGCGTCCAGCGCGGTGGCACGCACGCAGTAGTCGGTCGCGATCCCGCACACGTCCACGGACGTGATCTGCCGGTCGACCAGCCAGTCGGCCAGCGACACCCCGCTCGCCGAGCCCTCGAAACCGGAGTAGGCGGCGGCGTATTCGCCCTTGTCGAACACGGCCTCGAACGCCGTCGAACGCAGCGCGGGGTGCAGCTCGGCGCCCGGCGTGCCGGCCACGCAGTGCACGGGCCAGGAGTCGACGTAGTCAGGGGTGGGGGAGAAGTGGGCGCCGGGGTCGATGTGGTGGTCCCGGGTGGCGAGCACGTGGTCGTAGCCGTGTGCGCCGGCGAGCAGCTCCGCGACCTTCCCGGCCACCGTGGCCCCGCCCGCGACCGCCAGAGAGCCGCCCTCGCAGAAGTCGTTCTGCACGTCGACGACCACCAGTGCCCGGCTCATTTCGCCGCCGCCTTCACCCGCTTCTTCGGTGCCGCGACCTCTTCCCGGACGGGCTCCGTCGCAGCCCTCGCCTTCGCGTACGGGTTGTCCGCCGGGTCGCCGGCGTCGTCCAGCATGAGGGTCGGCAGCGCCGGCTCGCCCTTGCTCATCTTGTGCGCGGCCAGGGGAAGCTCGTCCCGGACCTGCCGGTGCCGCTCCCGCGCGGCCTCGAGCGGCTCCCGGCCGACCGGACGGCCCTTGGCCATCAGCGGTACGAGCAGCGGACGGTCGTTGCCGTCGTTCTCCGGCGGTGCGCCGATGCCCACCACCTCCGCCTCCGCGCGGCCGTTCTCGCCGAGACGCCGCAGGGCGTACTTGCGTCCACCCACCGAGACCTTGTCGATGCTCTTCTTCGCCACCGGCAGCAGCTCCGCGTCCTTGCCCTCGGTGGTGGCCCGGGCCACCAGCTTGTAGACGAAGCCGCAGGTCGGGGCGCCGGAGCCGGTGACCAGCGACGTGCCCACGCCATAGCCGTCGACCGGCGCGCTCCGCAGCGCGGCGATCTGGAACTCGTCGAGGTCGGAGGTGACGATGATCCGGGTCCTGGTCGCGCCGAGCGAGTCGAGCAGCTTGCGGACGTCCGCCGCCTGCTCGGCGAGGTCGCCGGAGTCGAGCCGGATCGCGCCCAGCTTGCCCTTGCTCAGCCGGACGCCGGTGCGCACGGCCTCCTCGATGTCGTAGGTGTCGACCAGCAAGGTCGTGCCCTTGCCCAGCGTCTTCAGCTGCGCCTTGAACGCGGCCTCCTCGCTGTCGTGGACCAGCGTGAAGGAGTGGGCGGCCGTCCCCGTCGTCGGGATGCCGTAGCGGCGGCCGGCCTCGAGGTTGGACGTCGCGGCGAACCCGGCGATGTAGGCGGCGCGCGCCGCCGCGACCGCCGCGTACTCGTTGGTCCGCCGGCTGCCCATCTCGATGCAGGGACGGTCGCCCGCCATCGCGGTCATCCGGGAGGCGGCGGACGCGACCGCGCAGTCGTAGTTGTAGATGCTGAGCAGGAGTGTCTCCAGCAGGCAGGCCTCGGCGAAGGTGCCCTCCACGATCAGCAGCGGCGAGCCGGGGAAGTAGGCCTCGCCCTCCGGGTAGCCCCAGACGTTGCCCTTGAACTTGTAGTGGCTGAGCCACTCGGCCAGGTCGGTGTCAATGACGTTCTGCTCGAGCAGGTAGTTCAGGGTTTCCTCGTCGAACCGGAAGGCCTGGATGGCGTCCAGCGCCCGGCCCACGCCGGCGACCACCCCGTAGCGCCGTCCCTCCGGCAGCCGGCGGGCGAACAGCTCGAAGACGCTGCGGCGGAACGCCGTCGCGGAGCGGAAGGCCGCCCGGACCATGGTGAGCTCGTAGTGGTCGGTCAGCAGCGCGGTGCTCGCGAGCGTGCCCGACGCCGTCGGCAGGAGGGTCATGCGAGTCAGCCTAACGGCCTGTGCGGACGCGGGCGCGTCGGGGGCGCGTGCCAGAATGTCCCGGTGGCAACCGAAAGCACACCTGCCGGGCCTGGCACGGCCACCGCGGTGTCGGAGCGGCCGGCCGAGTCCGCGCTCACCGGGTGGGTGACCATCGTCTGGGACGACCCGGTCAACCTGATGAGC
This sequence comes from Propionicimonas sp., assembly GCA_036735445.1. Lineage (GTDB taxonomy): Bacteria > Actinomycetota > Actinomycetes > Propionibacteriales > Propionibacteriaceae > Propionicimonas. The sequence goes on along the minus strand of DAINOM010000049.1, from coordinate 7,078 downwards.
TACGTGACCCATGTGTTCTCCACCTACTTCGGCTACCCCGAGGAAAAGGCGACCGACCTCATGCTGCAGGTGCACAACGACGGCAAGGCCGTGGTGTCGCACGGCACCAGGGAACAGATGGAGACCGACGTGGACGCGATGCACGGCTACGGGCTGTGGGCCACCCTGGAGCGGTCCTGATGCGGGACTTCCGGCGTTCGGGGCCGAGCATCCTGATGCGGCTCACCGACTACGAGGCCACCCTGCTGGAGTCGCTGGTCGAACAGCTCGCCGGGCTCCTCGAGGGCGAGGGAGAGCAGCCCGCGGAGGACGACTCGTTCGCCCGGTGGCAGGCCGAACTGTCCGGGTCGGACCTGCTCGACCAGAGCGACCCGGTGATCGGCCGGCTGTTCCCCGACGCCTATGCCGGCGACGCCCACGCGTCCGAGGAGTTCCGGCGACTCACCCAGGCCAGGCAGCGCGGCGACCGGTTGGGCCAGGCCGAGGTGGTGCTGTCCGCGCTGCGGGACAGCGATGCCGGCAAGCACCCGGTGCAGGTGCGGGTGATCGAACTCGACACCTGGCTGAAGACCCTCACCGCGCTGCGGCTGAGCCTCGCCGTCCGGCTGGGCATCGAGACGCCCGCCGACGCCGACGAACTGGACTCCCTGCCCGAGGACGATCCCCGCAGCTACATCTACCGGGTCTACGAATGGATCGCCTACCTGAGCGAGAACCTGCTCGGGCTGCGTTGAGGGGTTGAGCCCGAGCGAGGCCCGTCCCGATTTTTGGGGACGGTGTACGTTCGTTATTTGGTGAGGCTATCCTACGTACATGTACGTAGGCACTGACCTGGCGACCGCGCCGCTCGGCACCAACCTGACCCTGCTCGACTCCGGGGTTCCGGAGGGGTCCCGCCAGCGGCTCTCCTCGCTCGGCCTGCGGGTCGGCACCCGGTTCACCCTGCTGCAGAAGACCGCCGGCGGCGGCCGCGTCGCGCTGGTCGGTGGTTCCCGGATCGCCCTCGGTTCCCAACTGCTCGCGCAGCTGCGGGCGGAAGTGGCGCAGTGATGACGACGACTGAGCATCCGCCGCTGCAGTTGACCCTGCCGACTCCTTCGGCCAAGGCGTGCTGCCAGACCGGCGGTGGCTTCGGCGCCGGCGCCGAAGCCCCGGTCGTCGCGCTCGCCGGGGCGCCGAACACCGGCAAGTCCACCCTGTTCAACGCCCTGACCGGCGCGCGGGTGACGATGGGCAACTGGCCGGGCACGACGGTGGAGGTCTCCCGCGGCGTCTGGAAGACCACGAGGGAAGCCGCCACCTGCGACTGCGAGGAGTGCAGCTGCGACCCCGACGAGCAGCGGCTCGACATGACCCTGATCGACCTGCCGGGCGCCTACTCGCTCGACCCGCACTCCCCGGACGAGGCGCTGGCCCGCGAACTGCTCATCAGTGGCCCGGAGGAGGAGCGTCCCGACCTGACGATCGTCGCCTGCGACGCGTCCCGCCTGGTCAACAGCCTGTACCTGGTCGCGCAGCTGCGCGAGCGCGGCGTCCGGATGATCGTGGCGCTGACGATGCTGGACGTGGCGGCCAAGCGCGGCATCGAGGTGTCGCCGGCGCTGCTCGCCCACGAACTCGGCTGCCCGGTGGTGGGCATCGACCCGCGGCGCCGGACCGGGCTCGACCGCCTGGCGAAGACCGTTCGGGCGGTGCTGCCGCAGGCGCCGCCCGCGCCGCGGCCCGTCCCGGACACCACCGACAGCCTCGAACTCGACGACGACCGCTTCAGCTGGGTCGCCGCGGCGGTCGAGGTGGGCACCACGTCGCCGGCCGACCAGCCGCGGACCACGTCCGACAAGGTGGACCGCCTGGTCACCGCCCCCGTGCTCGGGCCGCTGATCTTCCTCGGCGTGATGTGGGCGGTGTTCCAGATCACCACGGTCGTGGCCGCGCCGCTGCAGGACTTCCTGGACGGCCTCTTCACCGGACCGGTGACGGACGGGGCCACCTGGCTGCTCGGCGCGATCGGGCTCGGCGAGACCTGGCTCGAGGGCCTGCTGGTGGACGGCCTGATCGCCGGCGTCGGCATGCTGCTCACCTTCGTGCCGCTGATGACGCTGATGTTCATCCTGCTCGCGCTGCTCGAGGACTCGGGCTACCTCGCCCGCGCCGCGGTCGTGACCGACCGGCTGATGCGGTCGATCGGCCTGCCCGGACGGGCGTTCCTGCCGCTGATCGTCGGCTACGGCTGCAATGTGCCGGCGGTGAGCGCCACCCGGATCCTGCCGAGCGCGCGGCACCGCATCCTGACCGCGCTGCTGGTGCCGTTCACGTCCTGCACGGCGCGGCTGACCGTGTTCGTGATGATGGGTGCCATCTTCTTCGGCCCGTACGCCGGCACGGCGGTGTTCGGCATGTACCTCGCCTCGATCGTGATCATCGTGCTGGTCGGCCTGGCGTTGCGCGGAACCCTGTGGCGGGGTGAGCCGATCGAGCCGCTGGTGATCGATCTGCCCGCCTACCAGATGCCCACGCTGCGGCTCACCGCCTCGGTCACGTGGGTGCGACTGAAGGGCTTCCTGCAGACGGCGTCCGGGATCATCGTCGCGACCGTCGCCGCGGTCTGGCTGCTGCAGTCGATCCCCGCCCACGCCGGCGCCGCGTTCGGCGACGTCGCGGTCGAGGACTCGGTCTACGGCGTCACCGCGCAGGCGATCGCGCCGGTGTTCACGCCGGCCGGCTTCGGCAACTGGGAGAGCACGTCCACGCTCGTGGTCGGGTTCGTGGCCAAGGAGGCGGTGATCTCGTCCTGGGCGCAGACCTACGCCGTGGACGAGCCGGAGGACACCACCGCGCCCGGCGACCTGGGCGACGCCGTGCTGAAGACGTTCACCGAGTCGTCCGGCGGCCACCCGATCCCTGCGGCGCTGGCCTTCATGGTGTTCCTGATGGCCTACACCCCGTGCGTGGCCACCCTGGCCGCGCAGGCGCGGGAGATCGGCGTGAAGTGGACGGTGTTCGGCATCGGCCTGCAGCTGGCCACCGCGTGGGTGCTGGCGGTGGCGGTGTTCCAGATCGGAAGGCTGTTCTGGTGAGCGGACCGCTGAGCCTGGTGCTCGCCGAGATCGAGTCCGGCACGTCGACCCTGGCGGAGATGGCCCGGCACTCCGGCCTGGACGAGACCGTCGTGCGTGCCGCCGTCGACCACCTGGTCCGCTCGGGACGTCTGGAGGCCCGCGAGCTGGCCATCGGCTGCCCGCCCTCCGGCTGCGGCGGCTGCGCGATGGCCGCCGACGACAAGACCCCCGGCTGTGGCGCGTCCGCCCCCGCAGCCGGCCGCCGTCCCGCCCTGATCACCCTCTCCCTGACCCGCCGCTGACCGGTCCCTGAGGAGGTCGCCCTGCGACCGTCACGAGGGGCGCCCATCAAACCGGTCCCTGAGGAGGTCGCCCTGCGACCGTCACGAAGGGCCCCGCACCCGCCTACCAGATGTCCGGCGGCTCCCGCCGGTCGGCCGGGGGAGCGTCCGCCGGCTTGTCCGGAGTGGTCCAGCGGCGCCACTGGTCGTCGACGGCGCGCCGGCCCTGTTCGAGCATCCGCAGGGCGCGCAGGGCCATGCGGGTGAGGTCGATGGGCTCGGGGTTCATGCCGTCCTCTCGCGTGCGATTGGTAACCAGTCTGCCGCGGTCCTAGAGTCGGTGCACGTGACCGCGTCCGATGCCCCGATCGGAGTCTTCGACTCCGGGTTCGGCGGGCTCACCGTCGCGCGGGCGCTGCTCGACCAGCTGCCGAACGAGGACATGGTCTACCTGGGCGACACGGCCCGCGCCCCCTATGGCACCAAGTCGATCCCGGAGGTGCGCGAGTACGCCATCGAGTGCCTCGACTACCTGGCCGACTCCGGGGTGAAGGCGCTGGTGATCGCGTGCAACTCGGCGTCCTCGGCCGTGCTGCGGGACGCGCGGGAGCGTTACGACGTCCCGGTGATCGACGTGATCCTGCCTGCCGCGCGGCGCGCCGTCCGGGCGAGCCGGAACGGACGCATCGGCCTGATCTGCACCGAGGCAACCGCGACGTCGGCCAGCTACGACGACGCGCTGGTGGCTGTCCCGGGCGTGGAGCTGGTGACGGCGCCGTGCCCGTTGTTCGTCGAGTTCGTCGAGGCCGGGGTCACCGGCGGACCGGAGTTGCTGGACGCCGCCCGCGGCTACCTGCTGCCCCTGCGTGAGGCCGGCATCGACACGCTGATCCTCGGCTGCACGCACTACCCGCTGCTGGCCGGCGTGATCTCCTACGTGATCGGCGACGACGTGACCCTGGTCTCCTCTGCCGAGGAGTGCGCGAAGGAGGTCTTCGCGACCCTGACCGACCAGGGGCTGCTGCACCAGCTGCCGCGGACGCCCCGGCTGCGCTTCCTCACCACCGGCAGCCCGGAGCTGTTCGCCGGCATCGGCCGCCGCCTGATGGGCGGCTTCGTCGACCAGGTCGAGCAGGTCTACACCGTCACCGGCTGAGTACCCCCGCACACGGTCCCTGAGGAGCGAGCGCCAGCGAGTGTCACGAAGGGCCGCCGGGACAGGCACGAAGGACCTTCCGGTGTCGTCCCGGCACTGGTGTTCCATCCAAACAAGTGCGTTTTTCCAGGCCACCTCGCCGGGCCCTTCGTGACGGTCGCAGAGCGACCTCCTCAGGGAGCGCTGGGGCTAGGCCTGGACGACTTCGCCGCCGGCCGACTGCCAGGCGGTGATGCCTCCGGCGAGGTCGAACAGCCTGGTGAAGCCGGCCTGCTGCATGACGGTCATGGCCACCTTGGAGCGGTTGGCGCTGCGGCAGTAGACGGCATAGCTGGCGCTCGGATCGAGGGCCGCCACCTTCGTGGCGAAGTCGGCGGACTCGACGTCCACGTTGACCGCGCCGGGCAGGTGGCCCTGGGCGAACTCGGCGGGGGTCCGCACGTCGAGGAGGACGGTCCCCGGCAGTTTGGCCGCCGCGGCGAAGTCGGACGACTCCAGCGAGGCACCTGCGGCGGGCGCCGAGGCGGCGGTGGGTCCGGCGGAGACGCTCACCGTCCCGCCCGAGCACCCGGCCAGCAGGGCGGCCGCCGCGACCAGCGCCGCGGCCAGGGGGGCGGTCCTCATCGCCCGAAGATGCTGAACAGGCCCTTCGGCTTGGCCGCGGCCAGCTCTGCCTCGGTGTGGTTGCCGCCGCACCACTGTCCGGCCGGCACCATGGCCTTGACCTGGGCGACGTGTTGGCCGCAGCCGGCCCAGGTGGTCTTGCCGCAGACCTTGCAGGAAACGGGACGACACATCTCTTCGAGCTCCTTCGGTAGGGATGTCCGTACTATACCCCGGGGGGTATGAATCAACGCAACCCGGCGTCTCAACCTCCATCCTGCGCGCCCGACTCCGGACACCCCAGCCCCCGCGCCGTGGCATGCGGGAAGTACGGCGCCGGTCGCGCGTCCGGCCTGTCGGTGGCCACCGCTATGGTGATCGGCGTGAACAGAGCTGATGGCCGATCCCCGTCCGAACTCCGCCCCGTGCGGATCACCCGTAGCTGGCTCGACCACGCCGAAGGCTCGGTCCTGGTCGAGTTCGGGTCGACGCGGGTGCTGGTCGCGGCGTCGGTCACTGAAGGGGTACCGCGCTGGCGCAAGGGCAGCGGGCTGGGCTGGGTGACCAGCGAGTACGCGATGCTGCCGCGCGCCACCCACACCCGCAGCGACCGCGAGTCGGTCAAGGGCCGCATCGGCGGACGCACCCACGAGATCAGCCGCCTGATCGGACGCAGCCTGCGTGCGGTGATCGACTACCGGGCCCTCGGCGAGAACACGATCGTGCTCGACTGCGACGTCCTGCAGGCCGACGGCGGCACCCGGACGGCGTCCATCACCGGCGCCTACGTCGCCCTCGCCGACGCGGTCGAGTGGTTGCGTGGCCGCGGCGCCCTCGTCGGCGAACCGCTCACCGGCAGCGTCTCGGCCGTCTCCGTCGGCGTCGTCGGCGGCACTCCCATGCTCGACCTCTGCTACAGCGAGGACGCCGGCGCCGAGGTCGACCTGAACGTCGTCGCCACCGGCACCGGTGAGTTCGTCGAGGTGCAGGGGACGGCCGAGGGCAAGCCGTTCGCCCGCCCCGTCCTCGACGAGCTGCTCGACCTGGGTCTGGCCGGCTGCGCGGAGCTCACCCGGCTCCAGCAGGAGGCGCTCGCTCGATGAGCATCGTCGTCGTCGCCACCCACAACGCCAAGAAGGCGGCGGAGCTGCACCGCGTCCTCGCCGCGGCCGGTGTCGAGGCCGACGTGCGCGGGCTGGACGCCTTTCCCGCGTACCCCGAGCCGGCCGAGACCGAGCGCACCTTCGAGGGCAATGCGCTGCTCAAGGCCCACGCCGCGGTCGCCGCAACCGGTCAGCTGGCCGTGGCGGACGACTCCGGTCTCGAGGTCGACCTGCTGAACGGGATGCCCGGCGTCCGCTCGGCCCGCTGGTCGGGGCCGGAGGCGACCGACCGGCGCAACCTCGACCTGCTGATCGCCCAGCTCACCGACACCGACGCCGCCGACCGTACCGCCCGGTTCGTCTGCGCGATGGCCCTGGTCACGCCGGACGGGGCGGAGCACCTCGTCCGCGGCGTGATGGAGGGACGCCTCGTGCTCGAACCGCGCGGCACCAACGGCTTCGGCTACGACCCGATCTTCGTCGCGGACGGCAACACCGTCACCAACGCGGAACTCACCCCGGAGGAGAAGGACGCCATCAGCCACCGTGGCCAGGCCGTCCGGGCCATGGTGCCGATCCTGCAGGCTGTGCTTGAGCCCACCACCCAACCGTTCGTCGAGCCTGTCGAGACGGAGGAGACCAGATGAAGCAGTACCTCGACCTGCTCGACCACGTCCTGACCCACGGCGTGGAGAAGTCGGACCGTACCGGCACCGGCACCCGCAGCGTGTTCGGCCACCAGATGCGCTTCGACCTGTCGGAGGGCTTCCCGCTGCTGACCACGAAGAAGCTGCACACCCGCAGCATCTTCGGCGAGTTGCTGTGGTTCCTGCGGGGCTCGACGAACGTCGGCTGGCTGCACGAGAACGGCATCAC
>DAINOM010000048.1:0-20853 GCA_036735445.1 Propionicimonas sp. | reverse complement strand
CGAAGCTGGCCGACTGCCGCAGCACCGACCTGGACCGCACCGAGCTGTTCATCGTCGAGGGCGACTCGGCGCTCGGCACCGCCAAGCTGGCCCGCGACTCGGAGTACCAGGCGCTGCTGCCGATCCGCGGCAAGATCCTGAACGTGCAGAAGGCGTCGGTCGGCGACATGCTGAAGAACGCCGAGTGCGCGTCGATCATCCAGGTCGTGGGGGCGGGGTCCGGGCGCACGTTCGACATCGACGCGGCCCGCTACTCGAAGGTGATCTTCATGGCGGACGCCGACTCCGACGGCGCCCACATCCGGACGCTGCTGGCGACGCTGTTCTTCAAGTACATGCGGCCCCTGGTGGAGGCCGGCCGGGTGTACACCGCCGTCCCGCCGCTGCACCGCTTCGAGCTGGTGAACCCCCGCAAGGGGCAGGAGAAGTACATCTACACCTACAACGAGGCCGAGTACCGCAGGAAGCTGGCCGAGCTGACCAAGAAGGGCCAGCCGTTCAAGGAGCCGCAGCGGTACAAGGGCCTGGGTGAGATGGATGCCCACGAGCTGGCCGAGACCACGATGAACCCGAGGCACCGCACCCTGCGGCGGATCACCGTCGACGACGTCCCGGCCGCCGAGGGCACCTTCGAGAAGCTGATGGGCAACGACGTCGCGCCGCGGAAGGAGTTCATCGTGGAGGGCGCCTACGCCCTGGACGCGGAGCGCATCGACGCCTGAGGTCAGTACTCGGGGTCGACCATGACGAGACTGAGGTGGCTCGGCTCGTCCGCCATGAGGGCATGCCGCACTCCCGGGGCGAGGTAGATCGTGTCGCCGGGGGTCATGGCGTGCTCGACGCCGTCCACGGTGAACCGGATCGCGCCGGTCAACAGCTGCACCACGACCGCGCGGGGCGAGCTGTGCTCGGTGAGGAGTTCGCCGGCGTCGAAGGCGAAGTAGACGACGCGGAGCAACGGATTGTTGAGCACGACCCGGGACGTGGTCGCCTCCGGCTGGACGGGGAGGGCGTCCAGCAGGCCGAGAACGGCCGCGGACTCGGACAGTTGGGTGAGCTTCTGTGCCATGCCCCCATCATGGCCGTTCTGTCCGGAGGGTCCGCCAGGCGACCCGGGGCCTCAGCAGATCTGGCTGAGCAGGCCGGTGTCGACGTCGTAGTGGAAGCCGCCCACGGTGGCCCGTCCGGTGATCAGGGGATGCTCGGCGAGGAGCTTCACGTCCGCGCGCAGCCGGCCCTCCTGGTCGGGGTCGGCGTCGAAACCGAGGCCGGAGGCATCGCGTCCGCTGGCCTGGCTCACCCGGCGGGCCAGTTCCTCGTCGTCGCCGGACGCCATCGCGCACTTGCTGTGGCTGACCACCAGGATGCGCCGCACCCGCAGCAGGTTCACCCCGAGGATGCAGCCGGTCAGCGCGTCCTCGGTGACGTGGCCGCCAGGGGTACGCAGGATCTTGGCCTCGCCCAGGAACAGCCCGATCATCTCCAGCGGCTGCAGGCGCGAGTCCATGCAGGTGACCACGGCGACGCCCGCGTGGGCGTACCCGTCGAAGTTGCGCGGCGCCGAGGTGGCGTAGCGGCGGTTGGCAGCGATCAGGTCGTCGAAGTCGTTGTCCACGGAGGTCACCTTAGTCACCGCTGACCCGGCACCACTCGGGCGGCGCCGGTCCGTGGAATCTCGGCTGTGACCGCCGCGAACCGTTGGTCGAGCCTGGCCTGCCCCGAGCCTGCCGAAGGGTCGAGACCCTGCCGGAGGGACTGTCAGACCCACCCGCCAGAATGGTCTACATGTTCGAGTACACCGATGTGAGCAGGCTGGACGCCGGCGCTGCCCTCGGGGTGCTCGAGCAGGCACAGCAGGCCCGACGCCAGGCAGAGGTCCAGGAGGCGCTGGCGATGCTCAGGGTGGTGCGCACCTATCGTCACCAGATCCCGACCGACAAGATCCGGCTGGCCGGCGACGGCACCGGTCTGGTCGACGATTTCGCCTGTCTGGAACTGGCCGCCGCGCTACACCGCGCGGTCGAGTCGGTGACGGCCGAGGTGGTCGAGTTGTTGAACCTGGAGACCCGCCTGCCGCGGCTGTGGGAGACGGTGGTGGCCTGCGGCATCCCGCTGTGGCAGGCGCGCCGGGTCGCCCGGATCACGGGTGAGTTGTCGCTGGCCCGGGCGCGGTGGGTGGACGCGACGATCGCACCGTTCGTCACCCGGCTGGCGGCGTCGCGCCTGCTGAGGTTCGTCGAGGCGCTGGTGGTGCAGGCCGACCCGATCGCGGCCGAGGAGCGCTGGAACAGGGCGGCCAGGCCGCGGATCCAGATCGGCCGGGACCAGCGGGACGGCCTGCGGGACATCTATGGCTGGCTCACCGCGGCCGATGCGATCTTCCTCGACGCCGCACTGAACCAGCTGTCCGGGATCCTCGCCGACCAGGGCAGCGAGCAGGACGCGGCCGAGCGCCGCGCGACCGCCCTGGGCATCCTGGCCACCCCCGCCCGTGCGCTCGCGATGATCCAGCAGTCGATCACTCAGCCCACCCTCACCGGCGAACCGACCTTTGGGCAGCGGCCTGGGAATGGGCTCGACCTCCCCCCGGTCCCTGAGGAGCAGCCGAGGGACGAGTCTGCCCACCTTCCGGTCCCTGAGGAGCAGCCGAGGACGAGTCTGCCCACCTCCCGGTCCCTGAGGAGCAGCCGAGGAACGAGCCTGCCCACCTCCCGGTCCCTGAGGAGCAGCCGAGGAACGAGCCTGCCCACCTCCCGGTCCCTGAGGAGCAGCCGAGGGACGAGGCTGCGTCACGAAGGGCCGACGACAGCCCCGGCCCGCGGTCCCCGTTCGGCTGCCCCGGCCACGCCTGCGGCACGATCACCGTCGATCCTGACCGGCTGCTGCCGAAGGCCACCCTGGTGATCCACCTGTCAGACGACACCCTCACCACCGGGGTGGGGATCGGCCGGTGCGAGCAACTGGGTCCGCTCACCCTGGCCCAGATCCGACGCGTGCTCGGTCACCGCCGGGTCCAGGTGCTGCCGGTGCTCAACCCCGACGGCATCGTGCCGGTCGACAGCTACGAGATCCCTGACCGCATGCGGCGGGCCGTCCTGCTGCGCCACCGGTTCGAGATCTTCCCCTACGGCAGCCACCCGTCCACCGGCCTCGACCTCGACCACACGATTCCGTACCGGCACGGACCCGACCGGCCACCGGGCCAGACCCGGCCGGACAACCTCGGACCGCTGCGCCGTAAGGCCCACCGCGCCAAGACCCACGCCGGCTGGCGACTCTCTCAGCCGAGACCCGGCACCTTCGCCTGGCTCAGCCCGCTGGGACGGCGCTACCTGGTCACCCCGTCCGGCGTCACCAATGACGGCATCCACGCTCCCGGCAACAACCCCTGGGACAACCCCCTCGGCGGACCACTCCTACCCGACCCGCCAGTCTCGACAGATCGACGCGGGCGGGGGCGTCGGCTGAGCCAGCCAGTGTCACGAAGGGCGGGGGCGCGACCCGTGCTTCGCCGCTGAGCCGACCCGGCACTGAGCGCCAGGTTCGCGAGAGCAGGTACTTCCGACACCGGTTTCCCAGCCCATGGGGACCGGCCATCGTCATACCCGCGCCGGGCTGGTGGGCTTGCGGGTGCGTGGGCGTCTCGACAGGCTCGACGGCGGTGTGGGTGCGCGGGTGCCTTGCGGGTGCGTGGGCGTCTCGACGGGCGGCGTGGGTGCGGATCAGGCGTGGTAGCGGGAGCCCACGGCGGCGATCGGCTGGGCGACGGCGACGCCGGACATGTCGCGGCGGGGGTCCGGCTCCGGCAGGTCGATCGGGGTGCCGGACGCGGCGGCGGCGATGGCCGGGTCGGGACCGGCCCAGGCGACCAGCAGGCCGTCCTCGCCCTTCAGGAAGCGCTGGCAGCGGACGCCACCGGTGGCCCGGCCCTTGCCGGGATACTCGGCCAGCGGCGTCACCTTCACGCTGCCGGAGTCGGTGCCCGGCAGCGCGGCGGACGAGCCGGCGACCGTCACCACGGACGAGTCCGCGACCGGCATCGCGCCGAAGAAGACCACGCGGGCACCGGGGGAGAGCTTGATCCCCGCCATGCCGCCGCCGGAGCGTCCCTGCGGCCGGACGGAGGCCGCGGGGAAGTGCAGCAACTGCGCGTCCGAGGTGATGAACACGAACTCGACCAGGTCGTGCGCCAGTTCGACCGCGCCCACGACCTCGTCGCCGTCGTCGAGCCGGATGACGTCCCAGGCGTCCTTGCCGATGATCTCCGGGTTCACCCGCTTCACCACACCGCTGCGGGTACCGAGCGCCCAGCCGAAGGTTCCGTCGCCGAGGGTGCCCAGCCCGAGGATCCGCTCGCCGGTTTCCAGCGGCAGCAGCTCGGCGGCGGGGGAGCCACCCTGCAGGTTCGGCGCGGCGGCCGTCACCGGAACCGACGGGACGTCGATCGCCTGGCCACGCACCAGCCGTCCGCGGTTCGTCAGCACGCAGAACTCTCCCCGCGCGGTGGTGCGCACCGCGGAGGTGATCACGTCATGCGTCGCCCTCGGTCCGGAGGTGGGCAGCGGCTCGTCGTTGTCCGTGCGGGCCAGCAAGCCCGTGGAGGAGAGCATCACCCAGCACGGGTCGTCCGCGATCTCCAGGCTCGCGCCGTTCGCCCTGGCGGCCTTCGCCCCGGTCACCTGGTTGCCCGCGGATGCCAGCAGGATGGTCCGCCGCGGCGTGCCGTGGGTTCGCGCCACCTCGTCCAGTTCGTGCGCGGTCACCTCACGCAGCCGCTCGTCCGAGTCGAGGATGCCCTGCAGGTCGCTGATCGTCAGCCACAGCTTGTCGCGCTCCGCCTCCAGCTCGATCGTGGAGAACTTCGTCAGCCGGCGCAGCTGCATGTCGAGGATGTAGTTCGCCTGCACCTCGGTGAGCTCGAACGCGTCCATCAGGCGGGCCCGCGCGTGCGCGCTGTCGTCGGACGAACGGATGATCGCGATCACGTCGTCGATGTCCACGATCGCGATCAGCAGTCCCTCGACCAGGTGCAGCCGGTCCTTCGCCTTGCCGAGCAGGAACTCCGAGCGCCGCCGGATCACCTGCAAACGGTGTTCCAGGTACACCTCGAGCAGCTGCTTCAGCCCCAGCGTGGTGGGCTGTCCCTCCACGAGGGCGACGTTGTTCACCGAGAACGAGTCCTCGAGCTTGGTCAGCCGGTACAGCTCCTCCAGTAGCGCGTCCGGGTTGATCCCGTTCTTCACCTCGATCACCAGCCGGGTGCCGTTGGCGAGGTCGGTGAGATCCTTGATGTCGGCGATGCCGGTCAGCTTCTTGGCCCCGACCAGGGTCTTGACCTGCTCGATGATCCGCTCCGGACCGACCATGTACGGCAGCTCGGTGACCACGATGCCCTTGCGGCGGGCGTGCACCTGCTCGATCCGGGCCGACGCGCGGACGCGGAAGCTGCCGCGCCCGGTCAGGTACGCGTCCCGGATGCCGTCGAGGCCGATGATCTTGCCGCCCTCCGGGAAGTCCGGGCCCGGTACGTACCGCATCAGTTCGTCGGTGTCGGCGTCGGGGTTCCAGATCAGGTGCTTGAGCGCCTGGATCACCTCGACCAGGTTGTGCGGCGGCATGTTCGTCGCCATGCCCACCGCGATCCCGGTGCTGCCGTTGACCAGCAGGTTCGGGAAGGCGGACGGGAGCACCGTCGGCTCGGACTCCTTGCCGTCGTAGTTCGGCCGGAAGTCGACCGTGTCGGCCTCGATGTCGGCGGTCATCGCCACCGCCGCCGGCGCCATCCGGCACTCGGTGTACCGCATCGCGGCCGGACCGGAGTCGAGCGAGCCGAAGTTGCCGTGGCCGTCGACGGTCGGCAGCCGCATGGCCCACGGCTGCGCGAGCCGGACGAGGGCGTCGTAGATCGCGGAGTCGCCGTGCGGGTGGTAGAGACCCATCACCTGGCCGACCACGCGCGAGCACTTGACGTGCGACACGTCGGGACGGATCCGCATCTGGTCCATCGTGTAGAGGATCCGCCGCTGCACGGGCTTCAGCCCGTCCCTGGCATCGGGCAGCGCCCGGGAGTAGATCACCGAGTAGGCGTACTCCAGGTAACTGGTCTCCATCTCCTCGGAGACGTCGATGTCGACGATCCGCTCCACTGCTTCGTCGTCGATTGGCGGCTTCGCAACCATCTGGTCCTGGCTTCTCTTTCCGTTACTGCGTCACAAGGGTTCGTTGAGGGCGCGGAGCCCGGCCAGCAGGCCGCGTCCGTCCTGGGCGACCACCCACGGGGTGTCCGCGGCCGCCTCCTGCTCCTCCGGCAGGACGGTGGTGGTGCCGTGGGCGAGCACCTGCTCGGTGGGGGAGAGCTGCCGGATCGCGATCGCCCGCACGCGGTCGGGCGCGACGTGCGCGAAGTTGGCGTAGGTCACCGGGTCGTGCTGGCCGTCGTCGCCGACGAGCAGCCAGCGGATGTTGGGGAAGTCGCGGGTGAGCTGCAACAGCGAGTCGGCCTTGTGCGCCATGCCGGAGCGGAACCAGCCGGTGTTCGTCGGACCCCAGTCGGTGAGCAGCATCGCCCCCGCCGGATAGCCGTGCCGCTTGAGGAAACGGGCGATGAAACCGTGGGTGTTCCAGGCGCCGGTCGAGATGTAGATGATGGGCGCACCGGGGTGCTCGCCGAGCAGCTGGGTGTACATCCGGGCCATGCCGGGGACGGACTGCCGGGCCGACTCGTCCCTGATGAACGAGTTCCATGCCGCGATCATCGGCCGGGGGAGCCAGGTCGAGATCACGGTGTCGTCGATGTCGGAGACCAGGCCGAAGTCCACGTCGTCCGCCACCACGTGCACGTCGGCGAGCGCGGTCTTGGACGTCCGGCTGCGGACGCGGACCTGCTGCCAGCCCGCGGGCAGGTCGTGGTTGCGGATGCGCTCGTCGACGTAGCCGCCGCGGTCGGTGGTCACGCTGACCACCTGGTCGCCGACCGTGATCGTCACCGCTGCGCGCACGCAGGCGGCGCTGAAGAAGTTCCGGAAGCCGCGCCGCTTGATCAACTCCTCGGTGGCCTTCCCGAGACCACCGCGGGCGCGGGCGGGCACGAGCACCACCCGTCCCAGCACCCGGATGCTCTCGCTGCTGCCGTAGCCGGTGTAGCAGATCACCTTCTCGCGCCAGCCCAGCACGCGGAGCAGCCCCTCGACCCTGCGGTCGAAGAACTCCTCGACGCGCGCCGCGATGAAGGGACGGGTGCTCACGGCACCACACACTAACGGTTCGGCGCACCTGCGCCGCGGTAGCAGCACGGGGAGGTGAGAGGATGGCGCCATGACGCCACGTCCTGCGCTGCACCTGCCGGCGGGCCTGCGGGCCGAGATCCACGCGTGCGGGTACTTCCCCGAACTCGTGTCGGACGCGGTCTCGCTCGCCCTCGGCCCGGAGGAGCCGGTGGCGCACCTGGTGCACGTCGAGGCCACCTTCAACCGGGAGGAGATCCAGCGGCACCTCTCGGTGCTCGTGCTCACCGCCACCCGGCTGATCGTCGCCCACACCGACGAGAACGAGGATCCGGGCGAGCCGGCGCAGGCCCTGACCACGACCGAGTCGGTGGCGCTGCGGGAGGTGAACTCGGTCGCGCTGAGCCAGGTCGTGTCGCATCCCGAGCGCTACGGCTCCCGCCGCTCGGAGGTCGCCGAGGCATGGCTGACCATCACGTGGGGCACGATGCGCCGGATCGACCTCGAACCCGCGCACTGCGCCGATCCCGACTGCGAGGCCGACCACGGCCTGACCGGGATGCTGGCCGGCGACGACCTGACCGTCCGGATCAGCGCGGCCGGCGACGGCGAGGCGAAGGTCGGGCAGCTGGTAGCCTTCGCGTCCGCCCTGCAACTGGCCACCGGCAGCCACGGGTGACCGAGCCGGCGCTGCCGCGCTACGGCCGCTCGACGCTGGCCGACCTGCTGCCGAGCCTGGGCGCCCACCTCGGCCTTCCCGGCGTGGACGATGTGCTCGGGCTGCCCCCCTCCGACCGCTACGTGCTCGTCCTGGTGGACGGCCTCGGCCGACAGCTGCTCGACGAGTACGCCGGGACGGCGCCGTACCTGGCGTCCCTGGGGGAGCGGACGATCTCGTCCGGCGTGCCGAGCACCACGGCGACCTCGATCACCAGCCTCGGCACGGGCCTGCCGCCGGGGCTGCACGGCATCGCCGGCTACTCGTTCTGGTATCCCGCTGCCGGCGTCGTGCTGCAGACACTGCGCTGGCCGTCCGACATCAGCGGCCTGGACGTGCAGCCGCAGCTCACCTGCTTCGAGCGGCTCGCCCGCGCCGGCGTCCGCACGGCGACGATCGCGCCGGCGGCCTTCGCCGGCAGTGGCCTGACCACGGCGGCGCTGCGGGGACCCGCCTTCCTGCCGGTGGCCGACGAGGCCGACCACGCGCGCCGGGTCGAGCTGACCGTGCAGGCCGCCACGGCCGGGGACCGGACCCTCACCTACTTCTACGAGCGCCAGCTCGACCACGCCGGGCATCGCCACGGTGCCGGCTCCAGGGCGTGGCTGAGCGAGTTGGCGGCCTCGGACGCTCTCGTCGCGCGGCTGCGCGCCGAGCTGCCGCAGGACGTCCGCATCGTCGTCACCGGTGACCACGGCATGGTGAACGTGCCGGGGGACAACCGGCTGGTGGTCGAGGACGAACCGGGGCTGCTCACCGACGTGACGGCGTTCGCCGGTGAGGGCCGGCTGCGGCAGCTGATGACGCCGCGTCCCGGCGCCGTCGCCGCACGCTGGCGGGAGCGGCTCGGCGAGCGTGCCTGGGTGCACACCAGGGACGAGGCGGTGGCGGCGGGCTGGTTCGGTGACGTCTCCCCACGGCTGGCGGGCCGCTTCGGCGACGTGCTCGTGGCGATGGCGGACGACGGGGCCGTGATGACCCGGACGCTGCCCAGGGAGCTCGCGCTCGTGGGCATGCACGGCTCCCTGACCCCCGCCGAGGTCGAGATCCCGCTGCTGTTCGCGTGAGTTCCGGACTGCTCCACCCGGGCAGACGTCATCCCGGCGAACGCCGGGATCCCCGCACCGGCCCGGCAACACCACTTTGGGGGATCCCGGGTCAAGCCCGGGATGACGGCAACCGGTGGCGAATCGGGCGCGGTTTGTGAGGGTCTACAGCTCGATCACGGTGACGTCGATCACGGCCTCATGAGCCTTGATCGCCTCGATCAGCGAGGCTCCGATGACCCCTTCGACGTTGATCCGGGCGACGGCGGCCAGGGCGCCGTCGAAGATGATGTTCTCCATCTCCTGCACGTTGATCCCGGCCGCGCTGATCGCGTCGAGCGTGTGCGCCAGGATGCCGGGCCGGTCGAGGTGCCGCACCACGATGGAAGACGTCGCCGGCGTCTGCTTGGCCAAGTTCACCACGTTGGGGACGGTTCCGGTCTCGGCGAAGACCCGGACGATGCGCACGGCCTCGGCCGCGATCGCCTCCTGGGCCTGCGCCGTGGACGCGCCGATGTGGTGGGTGCCGTACACGCCGGGGAGGCTGGCGAGCTCGGTCACGAACTCACCGGTTCCCGCGGCCGGCTCGTCGGCGAACACGTCCAGCCCGGCGCGCAGTCCCTTGGCGCGGATCGCCGCGACCAGCGCCGGCTCGTCCACGACCTCACCGCGGGAGGTGTTGATGAAGAACGCCCCGTCCTTCATGGCCTGGAAGAAGCCGGCCCCCAGCAGCCCCCGGGTGTCCGCGGTGAGCGCGACGTGGACGCTGACGATGTCGGCGGCGGCCGCGACCTCCTCCGGTGAGGCCGCCAGGGTGATGCCCAGCTCGGCGGCCCGCGCGGCGGTCAGGCTGCGGCTCCAGGCCACCACCGGCATGCCGAAGCCCCTGGCCCTGGGGATCATCTCCCGGCCGATCCCGCCCACACCGATCAGGCCGAGCGTGCGCCCGTACAGGCCCCGCGCCTTGCCGTACCCGGCCTTGTTCCAGCGGCCGGCCCGCAGGTCGGCGACGTTGTCGGCGATCCGGCGGTCCAGCGCGCTGATCAGGCCGAAGGCGAGCTCGGCCACCGCGATCGAGTTCTTGCCGGGGCAGTTGGACACGTAGATGCCGAGCCGGGACGCGGCGGCGACGTCGATCGTGTTGTAGCCGGCGCCCGCCCGGACGACGAGCTTCAGCGGGCCTGCGGCCAGCACCGCCTCGGGCACCTTCGTGCTCCGGACGACCAGCACATCGGGAGCCAGGGCAGCGACCGCGTCGACGAGGGACTGGTCCTTCAGGGTGGGTTCACAGACCACGTCGCAGCCGGCGGCGGTCAGGCCGTCGATCCCGGATTGTTCGAACTGGTCAGCAACGAGTACGCGCATGCGCCCAACCTATTCCGCGGGACCGACATCCCGTCCGGACACGCGCACATTGACGTGCGGGCGTGGGTCAGAATGGCGCCCGTGGCTGAACTGACCTACTTCACCGGTCCGATGGACTGCGGCAAGTCGACCCTCGCGCTCCAGGTCGCCTACACCGAGTCCAGCGCCGGACGACAGGGACGGTTGTTCACCATGCTCGACCGCGCCGGCGCGTCGACGATCACCTCGCGGATCGGGCTCACCTCGCCGGCGATCGAGGTGACCCCCGACCTCGACTTCTGGACCTATGTGGTGGCCGAGCTCACGTCCGGGCGCCGGGTCGACTTCCTCGTCTGCGACGAGGCCCAGTTCTACAGCCGCGGCCAGATCGACCAGCTCGCCAGGATCGTGGACGAGCTGCAGATCGACGTGTTCTGCTTCGGCATCCTCACCGACTTCCGGACCGAGCTGTTCCCCGCGTCCCAGCGCCTGGTGGAGCTGTGCGACCGGATGGAGCTGTTGCAGGTGCGTCCCCGCTGCTGGTGCGGCGAGCCGGCCACCCACAACGCGCGCACGGTCGACGGCGTGATGGTCACCGAGGGCAGCCAGGTGGTCGTGGGGGACACCGACTCGGCGGAGGTCGCCTACCAGGTGCTGTGCCGGCGGCACCACCGCCGGCGGGTCACCGCGCAGGTGGCGGCGGTCACACTCAACCCCGAGCCGCTGCCGTTCGAACCGGCCTGATCAGCGCTTCTTCGGGTTCTTGGGCGAGCCGAACATGATCTCGTCCCAGCTGGGCACGGACGCCCGCTTCCGCTTGGGACGGGCCGGCCGCGGCGCCTCCTCGGTCGCCTCCGCCTCGTCGACCAGGCTCGGCTGTTCGGGTTCGGCCACCGGCTCGGGCTCCGGGACGTCCGGCGCCTCCGCGACGGGCTCCGGCTCGGGCTCGTCCTCCTCCGGCTCCTCGGCCGGCAGTTCGTCCAGCACCGGACGGGGTGCGGCCGCATCGCTCGGCCGGATCAGCCCGGCATAGATCTGGACGGAGTCCTCGTCGAAGCTGGAGAGCATGTCGTACAGCACGTCCAGCCCCGAGTCCGAGGACGGCACGATGTCGTAGACACCGTCGACCTCGGCGAGTTCGCCCTCGGCGTAGGCGTCGTCGAGCTCGCCGTCCAGCTCGTCGAGCGGCACCGTGTCGTTCGGGTCGGCCGGCTCGTCCACCCGGGGCTGCACGACCCGCACCAGCGCGAGTTCGTCGTTCAGGCCGACGGTGGGCTCCGCCTCCTCCTGCGGGCGCCTGCGATCGGGTTGCGGACCGTGGGACGCAGAGTGCAGGCCCAGCAGCCAGCGGGCGTCGTCGTTCTCGGCGACCGAGAAGCGGCCGCCGGCGTCATAGGTGAACAGCGCCTCCCGGTGCGACTTGCCGGAGTCGTAGCTGATCTGGACGCGCCAGCGGCGTCCCTCCAGCTTCCACGCGTCCCAGACGACCGTGTCGAGGTCGACCCGGCGCGAGGCGAGGCGGTCGCTGACCACGTCGGCGAGCGTGCGGTGGGCGATGGTCTCCGAACCACGACGGACGGGGTGCGCCTGCGCCTGCCCGGCGACGAACTCCCGCTCGGCGAGCACGGGGGCGGCGAAGGGTTCCACCCAGTCGATGCCCATCCCCGCGGCCCGGGCGACGTCCTCCAGCGTGTCGCCGGCACGGACGCGTGCCTGGATCTCCCGGGGGGTCAGCGCGCTCTCCATGTCAATCTCCAGCTGGGTGGCCTGGGGCGGCTGGCGCACCCGATCCCGGCTGCGGGCCTGGTCGTCGGGGGTCATCGCCTCACTTCCGGTTTGTGTCTGCAGGTAACCTACCAAGCCTCCCCTCCGACCGGGCGTCGGCACGACCGCAGCGTCGGGAGTGGCGAACGGGTGGCGAGGGGGAGACCAGGCCGGAATGTGATATGCATTCGGTGCACGAGATGCCCAGCCGCACACTGCCGGCACCGCGGAACGGAGATGGACGTAACAGCATGGCGACCGATTACGACGCCCCTCGCAAGACAGACGAAGAGAGCGAAGACTCGATCGAGGAACTCAAGACCCGACGGAACGACAAGAACTCCGGCAAGGTCGACGAGGACGAGGTCGAGGCTGCGGAGACGTTCGAGCTGCCCGGTGCCGACCTGTCGCACGAGGAGCTGACCGTCCGGGTGCTGCCGCGGCAGGCCGACGAGTTCACCTGTGCATCGTGCTTCCTCGTCAAGCACCGCAGCCAGATCGCCGAGGTCCGGGGCGGCCTCATCTACTGCGTGGACTGCGCGGGCTGAGCCCTCGTACTCGCTGGCTGAGCCGGACGAAGCCCTGAGCCGGACGAAGCCTAGATCCGCAGGTTGGTCTTGTTGAAGCTCGGCGCCGGCGTGCCCATGACCTTCGTCCACTGGTTGGCGGCGAAGCGGTTGACCAGGAGCTGCGACAGCCCGATGCCCACGCCGCTCGCGATCGCCCAGGTGAGTGCCCGGCGCAGGGGGACCTCCGGATCGTTGGGCTCGGGCGGCGTGTCACCCGTGGTGAGCTCCCAGACGGCGTTGACGGCCTTCGCGGCCAGCACGGTGGTGAGCGCTCCGACGGCACCGGCGTACAGGTTCCAGAGCAGTTTCTGCGACGTGTTCACGTGTCCTCCTGCTGCCATCCTGCCAAGCCGCACTAGCGTGGATCAATGACGTACCGCGAGCGACTCCGTGTTCCCGTCGCCTGGTGGGCGGTCGGGTTGTTCTTCGCGGTGAGCTTCGTCACCGCCGTCGGCTTCTACGCCGGGCCGGAGGTCGCCCTGCTCGCGGGCGTGGTGACGTCCGCGGGCGTGGCGGCGGCGCTGCTGTGGTACGGGCGCGTCCTGGTGATCGTGGACGACTCCGGCGTGCGGGTCGGGGAAGCGCTGCTGGAGTGGCCGTACGTCGGTGACGTCGCCGCGCACGACCGCGCGGCGACCCGGCGGCGATGGGGTCCGGACGCCGACCACGCCGCATGGCTCGCGATGCGGGGGTACGTCCCGGGCTCTGTGGAGGTCGCCGTCACCGACGCTGCCGACCCTCATCCGTACTGGCTGGTGTCGTCCCGCAGACCGGTGGAACTAGCCGCTGCGATCGAGGCTGCCCGGCCCATCTCGCCCGGACCGGGAGGTGCCCCGGGCGGGGCTAGACTGCCGCAATGACTTCGGCCAACCCGGAACGGGTACGGGTCGGCCTGACCAGGCTGGACCCGGGGATGCCCGTACCCCGGTACGCGCACCCCGGTGACGCGGGGGCGGACCTGGCCATCGCGGAGGACTGCGAGCTGGCGCCGGGCGAGCGACGCCTGGTGGGGACCGGTGTCGCGATCGCCCTGCCGGACGGCTGGGCGGGCTTCGTCCACCCCCGGTCGGGGCTGGCCGCGCGCTCGGGGCTGACCATCGTGAACGCGCCGGGAACGGTGGACGCCGGCTACCGCGGCGAGATCCGGATCTGCCTGCTGAACACCGACCGGGACGCCCCGGTGCGGCTGGCCCGTGGCGACCTGATCGCCCAGCTGGTGGTGCAGCGGGTGGCGCGGGCCGACTTCGAACTGCTCGACCGCCTTCCGGAGAGCTCCCGCGGTGACCGCGGTCACGGCTCGACGGGAGGGGTCACGGAATGGGCGGCCACAACGGCCGCAGGAACGACGACAGAGGTGAACCAGTGATCTTTGGGCGCAAGCAGAAGCCCGTCGACTCCGAGCCGGTGGACGCGGAGGAGGGCCTCCAGATCGTCGGCGACGATGCCGGCGGCCGCGAGGTGGAGTTCGATGAGACCGTCGGTGAAGACGAGGACATCGAGCTGTCCGAGGACGAGGGTGAGTTCGACGACGCCGACCAGGACGAGGAGGAGTTGGCCCGGGACGAGGCGGACGCCGACGGCGTCGACTGGCGCGCGGACGGCCCCTTCGACTCCGAGGAGGTCGAGCTCGGCGCGGACGGGGTGACCAGGGTCGACCTCGGTGCGCTGGTGGTGACGCCGTGGGATGGTCTCGGGCTCCAGCTGCAGGTGAACGAGTCCACCCGCGCCGTCCAGGCGGTGACCGCGGTGTGGAAGAACTCCGGACTGGAGGTGGCGCTGTTCGCCGCGCCCGCCAGCGGCGGCTTGGCCGATGAACTCCGCGAGGACGCGGTGGAGGAGGCCGAACAGGGTGGCGGCACGGCGTCCCTCGCGGACGGCCCGTTCGGCACCGAGGTGCGCCGGGTGCTTCCCCAGGAGGGTCCCGGCGGGGAGCAGCTGTTCCACGTCTCCCGGATCTGGTTCGCCGAGGGGCCGCGGTGGCTGCTTCGCGGCACGCTGCTCGGCGAGGCCGCGATCGGTGATGCGGACGCGCCGCTGGTGGCGCCGTTCGCCGAGTTCTTCCGTAACCTTGTGGTGCGGCGCGGCGCCAAGCCGATGGTGCCCGGCGAGCTGATCCCGATGACGCTGCCCGAGGCTGCTCAGGAGGCCTGATGGCGACCACGAACCCGTTCCTGCGGGCGCTGCGCCGGCTGGGCGCGTCCAACGCGGAGCTGGAGTCGGAGGAGCGCCAGAAGATCGTGGAGTCCGCCGGGGCGACCAGGATCGGCGAGGTGCGCGACCGGCAGTGGGCGCGGCTGCGCGGCACGATCACCGTGCTGAGCATGAAGCCCCGCGGCGGCACGCCGTGGCTGGAGGCCGAGTTCGACGACGGCTCCGGCGCGGTGACGCTGATCTGGATGGGCCGCAGGGAGATCCCGGGGATCGCGGCCGGCCGCGAACTCACCGTCAGCGGCCGCGTCTCCTATGTGGACGGCCAGCGCCGCCTCTACAACCCCTACTACGAGCTGATCGCCGGCTGACCGTAAGTGGCGGAAAATGGGGACAGACCCCTTTTCCGCCAACTACGTCAGCGAGTGGCGGAAAAGGGGTCTGTCCCCATTTTCGTTCAGCTGGCTTCGCTGGCGCGGAGCGTGCGCGGCACCAGGTACTGGGCGAGGTCGGCCTCGTAACCGGGGTCGGCGACGAACAGGAGCTCGTCGTTGGCCTCCAGCGCGGCGTCCCGCTCGGGCGCGCGGGCGGCGCCGTCGCGGATGATCGTGACCAGCACGGCGTCCCCGGGCAGGTTCAGGTCGGCGATCCGGGTGCCCACGCGCGGTGAGCCCTCGGGCAGGGTCATCTCGACCAGGTTGGCGTGGCCGCCGCGGAAGCTGAACAGGCGCACCAGGTCGCCGACGGTGACCGCCTCCTCGACCAGGGCGCACATCAGCCGCGGGGTCGAGACGGCCACGTCCACGCCCCACAGGTCGTCGAACATCCACTCGTTGGCCGGATGGTTCACGCGGCCGACCGTCCGCGGCACCCCGAACTCGGTCTTGGCCAGCAGCGAATGGACGAGGTTCGCCTTGTCGTCACCGGTGGCGGCGATCGCCACGTCGCAGCTGTCGAGGCTGGCCTCCTCCAGGCTGGACAGCTCACAGGCGTCGGCGAGCAGCCACTCCGCCTCCGGCACGCTCTCCGGCTTGATGGCGTTGGGGTCGCGGTCGATCAACAGGATCTGGTGGCCGTTGGCGATCAGCTCCCTTGCGATCGAACGGCCGACGTTGCCGGCACCGGCGATGGCTACACGCACGGCTGGTCCCTACCCTTCAGTGCTCTACCGGTGGCTGGCCGAGGACGTCCTCGACGTCGGGCACCTGTTCATTGGTCACGGCGGCGTAGATCAGGTCGCCGTCCTGGAACACGGTGGTCTCGCCCGGGACGATGCCCGAGCCGAAGCGCATCAGGAACGGGATCTTCGCCCTGGCCGAGGCCTCCATCGCGGTCACCTTCGTGCCCACCCAGCCCGGGTCGACGTGCACCTCGATCAGCCGGACGCTGCCGGACGGGTCGCGCCATTGCGGCTCGGAGCCTCCCGGCAGCAGCCGGCGCAGCACCTGGTCGGCGGCCCAGCGGACGGTGGCGACGCTCGGGATCCCGAGCCGCTCGTACACCTCGGCGCGGTTCTGGTCGTAGATGCGGGCGACGACGTTGTGCACCTCGAACGTCTCCCGGACGACCCGGGCGGCGAGGATGTTGGAGTTGTCGCCGCTGGAGACGGCGGCGAAGCCGTCCGCGCGCTCGATGCCCGCGCGCTGCAGCACCTGCCGGTCGAAGCCGACGCCCTTGACCGTCTTGCCCTGGAACTCCGGACCGAGGCGGCGGAAGGCGTCCTGCACGATGTCGATGACGGCCACGGAGTGGCCGCGGCGTTCGAGTGCCCGGGCCAGCGAAGCGCCCACGCGTCCGCAACCCATGATGACGATGTGCACCGGCCCCTGCCTCCGCTCTCTCGCTCGCTGCCGCGATGACCCTATCCGGGTCACGGCCTCGATGAAACCGACGCTACACCGGCGATACGTTCGTCACAGCGGACGGAAGGCATAGGGTGCGGTGTCGTGAACGTCACCGACTTCGTCAAGCGACTGCTGGTGGGCCGCAAGCTCTCCAGCGCGCAGCTGGGCGAGACACTGCTGCCGAAGCGGATCGCGCTGCCGGTGTTCGCCTCCGACGCGCTCAGCTCGGTGGCCTACGCGCCGGACGAGATCCTGCTCACCCTCTCCCTCGCGGGCATGGCGGGCTTCGTGTTCTCGTGGGAGATCGCGGTCGCGGTCGCCGTCGTCATGCTGCTGGTGGTGCTGTCGTACCGGCAGACCGTCCACGCCTACCCGTCCGGTGGCGGCGACTACGAGGTGGCCACCGTGAACCTCGGCCCCACCGCGGGGCTGGTGGTCGCCAGCGCACTGCTGGTCGACTACATCCTCACCGTCGCGGTGTCGGTGTCCTCGGGCGTCCAGAACGCCGAGGCGATGTTCCCGTTCCTGCAGGGCAGGGAGGGACTGGTCGCCGCCGGGGTGATCGTGGTCCTGATGGCGATGAACCTGCGCGGCGTGCGCGAGTCGGGCTCGTTCTTCGCGGTGCCGACCTACGGCTTCATGATCGGCGTGCTCGGCATGACGATCTGGGGCCTGTTCCGCCTGTTCGGCCTCGGTGAGCACCTGCAGGCTCCGACCGCGGGCTACGAGGTGGTCGGTTCGATCACCGACTTCAGCGGCCTGGCGCTGGTGTTCCTGCTCGCGCGGGCGTTCTCGTCCGGCTGTGCGGCGCTCACCGGCGTGGAGGCGATCTCGAACGGTGTCCCCGCCTTCCGGGAGCCGAAGAGCCGCAACGCCGCCACCACCCTGGCCCTGCTCGGCGGCATCGCGATCACCATGCTGGGCGGCATCGTCGCGCTGGCGAAGTTCACCGACCTGAAGCTGATCGACGAGGCGGGCGGGTCGCACTTCGTGAAGGACGGGGTGGTGCTCGACCTGCCGCACGACACCGTGATGGGCCAACTGGCGCGGACGATCTTCTACGACGGCTTCCAGCCGGGGTTCTACTTCGTGATCACCATGACGATGGTGATCCTGTTCCTCGCCGCCAACACCGCCTTCAACGGCTTCCCGGTGCTGGGCTCGATCCTGGCCAGGGACGGTTTCCTGCCGCGCGCGCTGCACACCCGGGGCGACCGGCTCGCCTACTCGAACGGCATCCTCGCGCTCGCCACCGCGGCGATCGTTCTCGTGCTGATCTACAACGCCAGCGTCACCGCCCTGATCCAGCTCTACGTGGTGGGCGTGTTCGTGTCCTTCACGGTCAGCCAGTTCGGGATGATGCGGCACTGGACGCGGCACCTCCTCACCGAGAAGGACCCGAAGACGCGCGCGCGGATGCAGCGTTCCCGGGTGATCAACGCGATCGGGCTCACCGGCACCGGCCTGGTGCTGGTGATCGTGCTGGCGTCCAAGTTCATCTACGGCGCGTACCTGGCGGTGCTGGCGATGGCCGTCGTCTTCCTGCTGATGCGCGCGATCCGCGGCCACTACGAGAAGGTGGCGCGCGAGGTCGCGGTGGGGCCGACGGACGCCCGGATGCTGCCGAGCCGTGTGCGCGCGGTGATCATGGTGCAGGAGGTGAACAAGCCCACCGTGCGGGCCGTGAACTTCGCCCGGGCCACCCGCGCCAGCAGCATCGAGGCGGTCACCGTCTCGGTGGACGACGCCGAGACCCGCGCGATCATCGCGCAGTGGGACGCCCAGCAGCTCGACGTGCCGCTGAAGGTGATCGCGTCCCCGTACCGCGAGGTGACCGGCCCGTTCCTCAACTACGTGAAGGGCATCCGGTCGGACAACCCGCGGGACGTGGTCTGCGTCTACATCCCGGAGTACATCGTCGGACACTGGTGGGAGCAGGTGCTGCACAACCAGACCGGCCTGATCCTGAAGACGCGGCTGAACTTCATGCAGGGCGTGATGGTCACGTCGGTGCCCTACCAGCTGGCGTCGTCCAAGTACGCGTTCGACCGGGCGCAGCGCAACACCGCGGCGGCCTGGCGCCGTCCGGGGACGGGCCAGGTGCGGGTGGGCGACCCGCGCGAGCCCGTACGCAAGGAGTGACCGGCCTGGAGCCCGGCGTGGTGCTGGAGCGCGTCGAGGTGGGACCGGTGGCGCACGGCGGGCACTTCGTCGCCCGGCACGAGGGACGGGTGGTGTTCGTCCGGCACGCGCTCACCGGGGAGCAGGTGGACGTCCGGATCACGGAGGTGAACCGCCGGTTCGCGCGCGGCGACGCGGTGGCCGTCCATCGACCGAGCCCGCACCGGGTGGTCCCGCCGTGCCCGATCGCCGGACGGTGCGGGGGCTGCGACTTCCAGCACGTCGAGCCTGCGCACGCCCGCGAGCTCAAGCGTCGCGTGGTGGCCGAACTCCTCGGGCACCTGGCCGGCTACGAGTTCCGGGGCGAGGTCGAGGAGGTGCAGCCGGCGCCCCTGGGCTGGCGGCGCCGGATGCGCTACACCCTGGACGATGCCGGCCGTCCGGGCCTGCGCGCGTACCGCTCGTCCGAGGTGGTGCCACTGCCGGACGGCGGCTGCCGGATCGCCGACCCCGGGATCGCCGACCCGCCGCCCGACCCGTCCCGGCCGGGTGGCCAGCTACTGGGTGTGGCAGCAGCGGACGGGGTCGCCTGGCTCACCGCGGACGGACGCAGCGCCGAGGTGGCGGGAAAGGGGTCTGTCCCCGTTTTCGACCAGGTGGCGGAAAACGGGGACAGACCCCTTTTCCGCCAGGTGGGGTCGAGGAGCGTCACCGAGCGGGTGGGGGAGTTGTCGTTCCAGGTCGCCGCGGACGGGTTCTGGCAGGCGCACGCCGCGGCGCCGGACGTCCTCGTCGGGCGGATGCTGGCCGGGCTGCAGCCGAAGGTGGGTGAGGTAGCCCTCGATCTGTACTGCGGCGTGGGGCTGTTCGCCGCGGCGCTCGTCGCGGCCGGGGCGTCCGTGTGGGGCGTGGAGGGCGACCGGCGTGCGGTCGAACTGGCTGCGGCGAACGTGCCGCAGGCGACGTTCGTCGCCGGCGATGTCGCCCGGCGGGTCAGCCGGTTGCCGGAGCGGGCCGACCTCGTCGTGCTCGACCCGCCCCGCACCGGTGCGGGCGCGGACGTGATCGCGGCCGTCGCACGACGGCGGCCGCGGGCGATCGCCTACGTCGCCTGCGACCCGGCGGCGCTCGGCCGCGACCTGCGCACGGCGGGCGAGCTCGGCTACCACGCCACCTCGGTCACCGCGCACGACCTGTTCCCGATGACGCACCACGTCGAGTGCGTGGCTATCCTCGAACCAAGATGACAACTCCCCAGCTGCGCCCGAGACGGTCCCGTCCAGAGGCGAAGTGCCCGCTGCGTCCGGACGAGATCTGCAACCTGTGCCAGCTCGACGTCACCGGTCCGCACGACTGCGGGCTCGTCTACCTGGTGATGTCCGACCCGGACCAGCGGGTCGAGTGGGGCGAACGCCGCGCAACCGCAGCCGGGGCGCGCCGGCTCGGCTAGCCTCGTCGGGTCGGGTGGGATAATATCTCGACATCAAGATATCTCCGGCGACCACAGGAGGAGCCATGGGCATCGACAGTTACTCCGCAGCGGACCAGCTGACCGTCGCCGGGAAGACGTACCAGATCTTCCGCATCGACGCCGTCGAGGGCTCGGCGACCCTTCCGTTCAGCTTGAAGGTGCTGCTGGAGAACCTGCTGCGCACCGAGGACGGCGCCAACATCACCGCGGACGACATCGCGGCCCTCGGCGCCTGGGACCCGTCCGCCGAACCCAACCGGGAGATCCAGTTCACGCCGGCCCGGGTGATCATGCAGGACTTCACCGGCGTCCCGTGCGTGGTCGACCTGGCCACCATGCGCGAGGCGATCGCGGAGCTCGGCGGTGACCCGGCGAAGGTGAACCCACTGTCGCCGGCCGAGATGGTGATCGACCACTCCGTCGTCGCCGACCTGTTCGGCACCCCGGACGCGTTCACCCGCAACGTCGAACTGGAGTACCAGCGCAACCGCGAGCGCTACCAGTTCCTGCGCTGGGGCCAGACCGCCTTCGACGACTTCGTCGTGGTGCCGCCGGGCACCGGCATCGTGCACCAGGTGAACATCGAGCACCTCGCCCGCGTGGTC
>DAINOM010000047.1:0-20862 GCA_036735445.1 Propionicimonas sp. | reverse complement strand
CTTGTACATGTTCGGCAGCATCAGCAGCAGGCCCTGGGACGCGGTGAACGTCGTGCCCAGCACGCCCTTGGTCAGCGCGCCGTGCAGTGTCCCGGCCGCGCCGGCCTCGGACTGCAGCTCGACCACCTCCGGCACCGCGCCCCACAGGTTCGGCCGGCCGGCGGCCGACCATGCGTCCGCGGACTCGCCCATCGGTGAGGACGGCGTGATCGGGTAGATCGCGATCACCTCGGAGAGCGCGTGCGCCACCCGGGCGGCTGCCTCGTTCCCGTCGAGGACGGCGCGGACGGGCTGGCCCTTCGTGACGTCCACGGGCGGGTCCTGAGGAGCGCCGTGAGGCACGAACGGCGCGTCACGAAGGGCGTCCCTCGCCCGTGAACTCCTCAGGGACCGGTTGGGGGCGCCGCTACCCACAGGCGATCCCTGAGGAGCGCCGTGAGGTACGAGCGGCGCGTCACGAAGGGCGTCCCTCGCCGCTTGACCCTCGTCATCCCGGGCTTGACCCGGGAGCCCGGAAGCGTCCTCAGGTCGGCTGCGGGGATCCCGGCGTTCGCCGGGATGACGGTTGGCCGGGTTGCTCACCCCGTCATTGTCGCCCGTCACAGGGGTTGGCGACCGACCGTCCCGATGATGCCGGCCCGGTACTCGGGGCTGCTGAACTTGGCGTACTCGGCCTGGGCCGCCTCGATCCGTCCGGGCACGTCGAGGCGCTCGGACGGCTCCTCGTTGCCCGGCGTGGAGATGAACTTCTCCAGCGCCTTCAGCCCGGCGTCGGCCCGCCCGGCGGCAGCGGCCTGCTTGGCGTCCAGGCGGGCGGCGTACCAGTCCGAGGCGAGGATCGACTCCCGCGAGAACAGCGCCCGGAACTCCGGCGACTCCAGCGTCCAGCCCTCGGCGGACGCGCCGTGCGCCATGATCTCCAGCAGCGCCTTCAGCGGCGGGATCGCCAGCTCGATCGTGCCGTCGTCGAAGTACGCCTGCGCGACCCGCTGGTGGGTGGCCACGATGGTCGCCACCGACTCGGCGAAGACCGCCGCGTCCTGCTCCTCCGGCCGCAGCATCGCCGAGGTGAACACCACGTGCGGGTGCAGGAAGATCCGGCCGAAGTACTTGCGGGCGAACTGCTGGGTCATCCGGTA
Source organism: Propionicimonas sp. (assembly GCA_036735445.1). Taxonomy (GTDB): domain Bacteria; phylum Actinomycetota; class Actinomycetes; order Propionibacteriales; family Propionibacteriaceae; genus Propionicimonas. The sequence goes on along the minus strand of DAINOM010000047.1, from coordinate 19,723 downwards.
GCCCAGCCGGCTGGCGAGCACGCGTTCCCCGTCCCGCTCGAAGTCCTCGATCCGCTCCAGGGCGCCCTCGGCGATCAGGTTCGCCGCGGTCCGCTCGGTCGGCGTCATCCGGGAGAACACCTCGGGCACCAGCATCGAGATGTCGTGGTCGACCCGCACCTGCGGTCCGACGGAGCCCGCGCACGACACCCAGCCGTCGTAGCCGGTGAGGGCGAACGACAGCAGTGCGGCGTTCAGGTCGAGCACGGCCGGCATCGCGTTGAACGGGCCCTTCGTCATCGCGCCCTCCGAGCCCGCGCCCGTGGTCGACGGCGACTTGCCGGTCATCGAGGAGATGAACTCCGCGAACAGCTCCGGCAGTTCCATGTAGTGCAGCGGGTTGTACGAGCACAGCGGCGGCACCGGGCCGTCCGGCGGGTTGTTGCGGCGGCCGGCGGCCACCACGTCCACCGGCAGCGGCAGCGCCGCGTGCGACGGCAGCTGCCGGACCAGGTGCGAGGCCAGGTCGGCCGATGCGGTGGCCGGGGCGTTGGTGCGGTCCGGACGCCGCTGCAGGTAGCGCGGGTTCTTGCTCGGCACACCGTCCACCAGCCGCGGGTTGGCCGACGACACGAAGTAGGCGGGCGACGAGTCGGGGCGGGCATCGGCGAAATCGCTGATCAGGGCGCGCATCGGCTCGGTGAACTGGCTGAACGCGACCGCGTCGTCCCGCATCTGGACGGCATCGGCGTGGGTGAGCGGCTGGAAGTTCGACAGGAAGGTGTCCGGGGACGCGATGTCGGCCTCGGCCTGCTTGTCGTAGCCGCGGTGGATGGCGTCGTCCGGGCGCTGGAACAGCAGTTCCTCGCAGTTCTCCACCAGCTTGTACGACCGGCTCGGGTCGAGCCCCAGCATGTGCCCGCCGATCACGACGGACGCGGTGATGTCGTCCTCGGTCTGCACCTTCACAGCGGGACTGAAGTCGTGCCGCAACCCGAACAGCCGCCAGGAGCCGTCGGTCTCGAAGCCGACCCGCAGCATGTTCACCATGATCTTGTCGCCGTCCAGGCGCAGCTGGACACCGCGGCGGCCGTTGATGATGCCCACCGTGAAATGGCTGCGCCAGTCGCCGCCCCACTCGGGACGGTAGAAGCGCTTCACCACGAACACGAGTTCCTTGACGTGCTGCGGGATCGACTCCAGCCAGTCGTTGTACTCGGCCGTGTACTCGGTCGCCGACGGCGTGAGCAGCTTGATCACGCTGCCGATCGAGCGGTCGTCGGAGAGGAGCGGCCGCTGGTCGCGGCCACGCTGCTCCGGGTCGAGGAACCGGTCGGAGAAGTCCCGGACGAGGATCGCGGCGACCGCGTCCATGTCGGCGTCGAAGTCGGGGGTGTAGGCGTTGCCGAAGATGAAGGCGTCGGTGATCGCCTTGGAGATCTCGGACTTGCCGCCGCCGGAGACCGTGGCCGGCTTGTGGCAACTGGTCGCGGTCGGCGAGGTGCCGACGAGGCTCCACTGGGTGCGGTCGGCGACCTGCTGCACCATCTGGACGCGGTAGCCGTCCGGGCTGAGGTAGGTCTTGTCCGCCCGCAGCCGGATCGAGCGCTCGCTGCCGTCGGTGGTGGTCCAGCTGACCGTGAGGGTGCGCAGCGAGTAGGTCGGGCCGCAGGGCACGAGCACGATGTGGGGCTGCTCGAGGTCGAGCGCGTAGCCCTCGGGCTGCAGCGCGAACCGGTCCGGGTCGCGCTCGAGCACGGCGGCGAGGGAGTAGTCCGGCCCGGCGTCGGGGACGGTGTACTCCTGGCCGAGGTTGTAGCTGGGGAAGACCAGGGCACCACCGGCGTGCTCCTCCTCCGCGTTGCCGAAGAGGTTCGCCGAATAGCTGATCTGGGTCTTCACCTCCTTCTTGCAGTAGCCGAAGTAGTTGTCGGCGATCACCGTGACGATCACCCCGCGCTGGTCCCGGGCGCAGACCTTGAACGCCTGGCCGCCGTTGTAGCGCTCGTCCTCGGTCTCCCAGCACATGCCGTCGCGACGCTCGCGGTCGGTGGCCAGGCTGACGTGCGGCAGGCCCAGCTCCTTCTTGGTGACGGCGGTGAGGTGCGGGGCGAGGATCACCGCGCCGGTGTGCCCCGTCCACGTCTCCGGCGCCAGGGAGGCGTCGTGCTCGGGCAGGTACGGATCGCCCCCGTTGCCGAAGATGCTCTCCACGAAGTCCAGGTTGGCCACCAGCCCACCGGGCACGATGAACCGGGTCTCCATCCGCTTCTCCCGCACCCACCCGGGCACGGCCGGCGCGACCAGCGGACGCAACTGCAGCGACACGAAGCACGCGGCGGGCGTGGGCTCGTCGGCGGTGTAGGGCAGGACGAGGTCCTCCGCGGGCGGCTGGAACGCCAGCTCCAGCAGGCGGGCGAACACCGCCTTCGGGACGGCGATCTTGTCGTCCGGGATCGGCAGCCCGCCCTCGGCGATGTGGAACACCCCCGCGGTGGTGCGGCGGTCGTTGGCCGGGTTGTGCAGCACGCCGTTGGCCAGCCGGTAGGAACTCAGCAGCGGCGAGGTGAACCGGTCGGAGTCATGGGGAAGGGACAGCTCGCGGGCCAGGCCGGCCTCGTCCAGCACCAGGGTGCGGCGCGGCAGCTTCGGGGACACCCCGGTGTCGGCGAGGTAGTCGTCCAGGAAGGCCTGGATGCGGCCGTCCGCGGCGCACAGCCGGTCGGCGAGCCGACGGCTCAGTTCGCGCTGCCGGGCGAGGATCGGGGCAACCAGCTTCGCTGTCGGCGAGTCCTGCACGTCGGCCGGCACGGGCAGGCCGAGCTGGGCGAGACGGAGGTAGATGGCGGCGGGTTCGATACGGGCCATGCGTCCATTCTTGCTGCTCGCGCGGGTTCGTCCGAACCGGTTCTGGCTCGCGGGACCAGGGTTGACGTCCGGACGCCGGTGTGCGGGCCGTCAGCGACCCGATTCCCCCTCAAGGGGGACAGAATGCGCGGTATTTCCAGCCCAAGGGCTGCAAATGCGTTGTTCCGGAACGCGGATTGCGCATATCTTCTGCCTTTTCCGGCCATTGCCGGGTACTCTCCCTCCATGTTTGAGGGGTTGGCTCCGGTCTGGCTGGGAGTGGCCGAGGTCGGTCTGGGCCTGATCTTCTGTTTCATCGGCTACACGGCCGCCCGGGCGGTCCTTGCGCTGTGGGGTGCGCTGGTGGGTCTCGTCGCGGGCGGGGCGCTGTACGTGATCCTCGTCAACTGGCTGCACGAGCCGTTCGTCACCTGGGTGCCGTGGTGGGCGGTCAGCATCGCGTGCGCGCTCCTGCTGGCCTGGCTCTCGTTCGCCTTCTACGCGTTCGGCGTGCTGGTGTCCATGGGGGCGATCGGTTGGGGGCTCGGGCAGTTCGCGTCCACGACCATGCACCTTCCGGGATGGATCTCCTTCGGCATGGGTCTGGTCGCAGCGGCCGGCCTGGTGATGGTCGGCTGGACACTGAACCTGCCGAAACTCCTGCTGGTCGTGGTCACCGCGCTGGTCGGCGCCGGTGCGATCGTCGACGGCCTCCAGTCCGTGGGCGGACACCGTCTCGACTGGTTCGACCAGGTGGGGTGGCGGACGGACCTCGTCACGAACACAGCATGGACGGTCGCCTTCGTCGTGCTGGCTGGGGCGGGCATGGTGCTGCAGTTCCGGCAGAACTCCGAGGACACCCTGCGCGAGGCGTACAAGCGGGTCTGACCCCGGCGGTCCGGGGCTCAGTGGCTGAGCGTGCCCAGGACGGCGGAGGCGACCTGTTCGTAGCTGCGCTCGGGGTGGAAGACCAGCCACTCCAGGCCGGCCATCAGGGTGGCGCCGACGATCGCCGCGGCCTGCACCCCGGCCACCACGGGCTCGGCGCCGCCGGCCTCGAGGTCCTCGATCAGGGGGGACAGCGCGAGTCCCCGCCACTGCTCGATCGACTCCCGCCACGACCGTTCCGTCCGGAACAGCTCGGTGACCATCACCCGGGCGGCGGCCGCGTGCTCCTGCACCAGCCCGAGCAGCACCCGCACCACCTGCTCGCGCAGGGCGACGCCGGTCCGTCCGCTGGTCGCCTCGCGCAGGGCGTCGGCGAGCAGTTCGCTGTTCCGGGCCATGATCGCCTCGACCAGTCCCGCCTTGGACTCGAAGTTGTAGTAGATCGAGCCCTTCGCGATGCCCGCGGACGCGGCGATGTCGTCGATCGAGGTGGACGTCACGCCGCGCGCGGCGAACAGCTCGGTGGCGGCGTCCATGATCGCCTCGCGGGTGCCGACGCGACGCGCCACGCGTCCGTCCGGCCTGGTCTGGACCATCGCCGTCCTCCTAGATGCTCAGCGCCGGGTGCAGCCGCGACATCGTCCACACCCGCTTGCGGGCGGACGCGATCGAGGTGGCGGCCAGCGACACCACGAAGATAGCGGCCAGCACGGCGACGCTCGTCCAGAACCGGGTCTCGATGCCGCCGGTGATCGCCTCGCGCAGGCCGTTCACGACGTAGGTCATCGGCATGTACGGACTGATCGCCTGCAGGAACGACGGGGTCGTCTGGATCGGGTACGTCCCGCCAGCGGAAGCCAACTGCACCATCAGCAGCACGATGATCACGACCTTGCCGACGGCGGAGCCGAGCGTGACCTGGAAGAACTGCTGCAGCGCGAAGAACGCGGCCGCGGCCAGCATCGTGACGCAGAAGGTGGCCAGCATGTTCTGCGGGTCGAGGCCGATCGCGAAGTGCATCACCGACAGCATGATCACGACCTGGCCGAGGGACAGCAGCAGGGCCGGGTTCAGCGAACCCCACGCCATCCGGAAGCCGTTCACCGACGTCATCAGCGCCCTCGTCTGCAGGGGACGGAGCAGCAGCCACGTGATCAACGCGCCCACCCACAGCGCCAGCGGGATGAAGAACGGCGCGAAGCCCTCGCCCCACGAGTCGGCCTGGAAGATGTGGCTGGAGGACAGCGCCACCGGCGTCGAGACGGCCTTCGCCCGGTCGTGCCGGACGGCGGCGCTGTCGTCCGGGATCTCGTCCGCGCCGTCGGAGAGCCCGGTGCCCAGCTCGGTCGCGCCGGCCTCGGCGTCCGCCAGTCCGGACGCGAGCCCGGGCGTGTTCGCGGCGATCTGCGTGCTGCCGGAGCTGAGTCGGGACGCGCCGGCGTCCGCGGTCCTCAGCCCGTCCGCGAGGTCGGAGGCACCGGTGTGCAGCGCCTTCGCGCCGCTGACCAGCCCGTGCTCGGGGTCGCTGTTGTCGAAGCCCGCGACCAGCTGCCCCAGACCGGCCTGCAGGGCCGGGATGCCGGACGAGGAGTCCCCCGCCGCCGTGCTCATCGTGGCGAGCGCCGCGGAGAGCCGGTCCGCACCGGCGGCGAGTTGCCGCACCTGCGCCAGCGTCGCCGGGTCGGCCAGCTGTCCGGCGCCGGTGGCGAGCCCGGCTGCGCCCGTCGCCAGCTGCTGCTGCGCGGCGTCGAGCCGGGCCAGACCGGCGCCCAGCTGGCCGTCCGAACCGAGGACGGCGTGGACGCCCGCCCAGCCCGACTGCAGCGCGCTCGCGCCGGCCGCGAGGTCGGTCGCACCGGAGTGCACCTGCGCGAGGCCGGCGCGCACCTGACCGGCGCCGGACGCGAGGTCCTTCGCACCGGCGTGGGCGGAGTCGGTGGCCTTCGCTGCGGCGGAGAGGTAGGCGGCGGCCTGATCGGTGTCGCCGTCGCTGAGCGCCGACTGTGCCTTGGCGAGCAGTCCGTCGATGCCGCCGAGGCCGGCGGCGAGGTCGTCCGTCCCCTTCGCCACAGCGGCCGCGCCCCGGCCGAGGGCCGAGGCCGAGCCGGTGGCGCCGGCCAGGTCGCCGGCACCGGACGCGACCTTCCTGGTGCCCGCGGCCAGCTGGCCGTCGGGTGCCGTCGCCGCCGACGCACCGGTCTGCCACTGCCTCGCGCCGGCCACCCACGTGCCGGCCCCGGACGCGAAGTCGGTCGCGCCGTTCGCGTAGCGGATGGCGCCGTCGGCGAGCGTGGTGACGCCGGCGCCGAGCTGGTGCACGCCCGCGGCCAGCGCCGGGGCGCCGGCGGCGGGATCGGCGACCTGGGCGAGGCCGTCCTGCAGGGCGGTCAGGTTCGCGGCGCCCGCGCTGAGCTGCCCGGCCCCCTTCGCGGCCGTGCTGACCCCGGCGACGTAGTCGCCGAGCTTGTCCCGGAGCAGGACGCTGCCGGCTTCGAGGTCGCCGGTGCCATCCGCCAGCTTCGCCGCGCCCGCGGCCAGGTCTTGGGCGCCGACGTTCAGCCGGTCGGCACCGTCCGCGGCAGCGGTGAGGCCGTCGGCAAGGGTGAACGCGCCGTCCGACGCCGTGGCGAAGCCTTCCCTGGCCTCGCCGACCCCGACCAGCAGGGTGTCCACGGCCTCCTTCCCGACCTTCTGGTTCACCGCATCGCGCACCTCGAGCATCGCCGTGCGGCCCAGGGTGGAGGCGAGGAACGAGTTGCTGTCGTCGTAGCTGACCGCGATGGTCGCCGCGCGCGGGTCGTCCTCGCCGAGGGAGAGGATGTCGGCGGAGAAGTCGGCGGGAATGGTCACCGCGAAGTAGTACCTCCCGGCCTCCACGCCGGCCTCGGCGGCCGCGGCGTCCATGGTCGTCCAGCCGACGGAGCCGTCGTCGACCAGTTCGTCGACGACGTCCCGGCCGTAGTGCTGCAGCACGCCGTCGCCGTCCTTCGCCGGGACGTCGGCGTCGACCAGCGCGACGGGCAGGTCGTCCATCCGGGTGGTCGGGTCCCAGAACGCCCAGACGTACATCGCGCCGTAGAGCAGCGGGATCAGCAGCATCACCGCGATGGCGGCGCGGGTGATCGGCTGGCGGGCGAACCGCTTCAGTTCGGTTCCGTGGGAGGTCCAGGCAAACATGGGCTTTCTTTTCCTTGGCTCAGAGGAGGGTCGGCAGGGTGTCCCAGCCGAGGCGGGAGAGTTCGCCGGGGGTGGCGGCGGCAGCGACCACGGTGACGCCGCGCTCGGTGAGGGCGCGCAGCGACTCCCAGACCCGGCGGCGGCCGTCCGTGTCGTGGAGGGCGTCGATGTCGTCCACCACGACGAGTTCGGGCGCGCTGAGCAGGGCGAGGGCGAGCCGGAGCTGCAGGTTGGCGGCCTCGTCCAGCTCGTGGACGAGCTGCTTCGCCCGCGGGACGGGGTTGCGTCCGAACACCTCGCCGCAGACCTCCGCGACGCGGGCGTCGTCAGGCGTGCGGACGACGCGGTACCAGGGCGACAGCCAGGCCTCCCGCTCGCGGACGGTGGCGGCGACCGTCACCTCCTCGTCCAGGTCGTCGAGGCCGTGGACGCCGACCGCGGCCGTCCGGCGCTGCACGCCGCGGGCCCGGGCCGGCAGGCGCCGGCCGAGGACGGTGAGGTCGCTGCCCCGGCCGGGCTTCATCCGGCCCACGAGCGTGAGCAGCAGCGAGGTCTTGCCGCTGCCGGCCGCGCCGGTGACCAGGTTGAGCGTGCCCGGCGCGATCTCCAGGTCGATCGGACCGTAGATCCGGCCGCGCCGGCCGTCCAGTCGCAGCCCGGAAGCGGTCACCGCCGCCGCGGTACCCGTCGGCCGCAGATCGGCGGACAGGTCACTCAGTGGGTCGGTCATGGTCGCGCTCATCGAATGCCTCCTGTTCACTGCCAAGATAGTTGAACTGACCGGTCATTACAAATAGATAGCCGACGCGGGACCCGGAGAGAGGAGTTGACCCCTTTCGGGGGACTGCGGGCCGGGGCCGGACCCCGCTAGCCTGCGGGCGAGATGATCGTCCCGACCCTGCCGCGCACCGAGCGGCCACAGCTGCCGGCCAGATCGGCCCTGTTCGTCCTGAGCCTCACGCTCGTCGTGCTCACGATCGTCGCCATCGTCGTGATCGGCTCGTCCGGGGCGTCGGTGGTCCGGGCGCTGCCCTGAGGTCCGCCGGCCCGCGCGTGGCTGCTACTGCTCGTCGGTGCCCTTGTCGCGCGGGGAACCGGGCTTCGCGATCGTCTTCTTCGTGCCGCTGCCGTCGTCCTGCTTGAGGTCGAGGAGCATCCGGATGCCACGGACCACGGCGACGATGCCCATGCCGAGGATCACCCAGTCGAAGATGCCGAAACTGCCCGAGCCCATCCCGTCCACGGACAGGAAGTAGATGGCGGCGATCACCGCGATCCCGCCGACGACGACGTACATCCAGGCCTGGCGCTTCGGATCCTCCACGACGGGAAGCCTAGCCGGTGGGGGATTCTGCCGCGTCGCGTCATGTCGGTCGCCTCGCCGTGTCTTCAGGGGTGGAGCGTGTGACGACGTCGGGGGGATCGTCAGGCGCTCGCTGGACGGAGAGGAAGTTCCTCCGGCGGTGGGGAACTCCTCCGTCCGGCACCAGATGCAGCCCGGACGGGAACTGTCGGGACGGCTGCGCACCCCGTAGCCTCCGGACCAGCCCGCCGAACAGACGAGGAAGCCGCCCAGCGACATGATCCTGCCTGCCGAGGAGATGAACGCCGCCCCCGCGAGGTACGACCATGCCGAGTGCGACGACCCGGAACTCCTCCGGCTGAGCAGGAGCGGCGACACCGAGGCCTTCGCCACCTTGTTCGCCCGCCATCGGGACGCGGCGATCCGGGTGGCGGCGCGGACCAGCCGCCGCCTCGATCCGGAGGACGTTGCCGCCGAGGCGTTCGCCCGCGTGTGGACGGCGCTCTCCCACGGCCGCGGGCCCGACCGCGCGTTCCGTCCGTACCTCGCGGCCGCCGTCCGCAACGTCGCGCTCAACTGGTGCCGCGACAGCCGCGAACTCGCCACGGACCCGGCCCTGATCCAGGACGCGCCCGCCGAGCCCGACGCCACCAGCATCGCGATCGCGGAGGCCGAGTTCGTCGGCGCGGCGTTCGCCGGGCTGCCGGAACGCTGGCGCCAGGCACTCTGGGCGACCGAGGTCGAGGGGCGGCCGGTGCACGAACTGGCCGACTCCCTGGGCATCTCGGCCAACGCCGCGTCGGCGCTCTGCCTGCGCGCCCGGGACGGGCTGCGGGCGGCCTGGCTGCAGGCGCACGTCCAGCGCCGCAGTCGCGACCCCGAGTGCCAGTGGGTGCTCGAACACCTCGGCGCGCACACCCTGGGTCGGCTGCCCGCAGGCCAGCGCCGCCGGGTGGAACCGCACCTGGCCGAGTGCGCCCGCTGCGCCGAGACCCGCGACCGCCTGGCCTTCGTCGGCGGCGCGCTCAAGGTCTCGGCGCTGTTCGCGGGGACCGGCGCGGCGTGGCTGGTGGCCAGGACGGTGGTCGGCGCGGCCGCAGGTCCGGTCACCGCCACGGGGGCGCCGCTCACCCTGCAGCCCGCGGTCGTCCCGCTGGCCGGCCGGCTCCGCGAGATCCTGCCGCGGGTGCTCGGCTCCGGAATCCCCAAGGTGGCGAGCGTGGTCACGACGGCTGCTGTCGCCACGGCCGTCGCCGTCACCGTCACCGGGTTCGCCCGGGCGTCCGCCGAGTCGCCGGAGGTGACAGCCGACGTGCACGCGGCGATCGTGGCGCCGTCCGCTCCCCCGGCCGCGGAGCCGACGACGTTCCCGTCCAGCCCGGAGCCGAAGAAGAGCCCGAAGCCACCGGCGGCGACCGACCCGCCGCGGCAACGCCACGCGTCGTCGCCGCGCACCACGCACAGGCCGAAGCCGAAGCAGCAGCCGGACGTCCGGCCGACGCTCCCCGAGCGCGACCTGCCGGATCGACCGCTCGACGCACCGACGCCGATCCGTCTCCCCGACCCCCCGGTCGAGCCGGCGGCCGACGCCGCTGCCACCGACTGACCGGCCCGGCGTGCGCTGGGGTACGATTGGCGCGGTCCGGAAAGCTCGCGTCATCCCCCGGTGACAACGGTCTATACCGAGTGTCGCCGCCCTCGACCACCGGACCACACGTACCGCCATACGTCGTCCGCGAGGTCCCTGCTGATGTCCACGCCCGAACGCCGGCCACCCGACCCGGCTCCGTTCCCTGCCCACGGCGACGCCGTCGACGGCCTGCCCGACTGGCTGCCCCGCGTCGCCGTCGCCCACGCCGTCTCGCCCGACGTCTTCCTCGTCGCAGCGACCAGCGCGGGCGGCAGCTGCGCGCCGGGCGGCTGCCACCTGCTGCTCGGGCGGCTGCGGGACGCCGGCTTCCTCGCCGCGGACGAACACCCCGCGGGCGGCTACCAGCTCCGTCCGCACGCGCGGCAGTTCCTGCTCGGCCAGCTCGAGGACAGCGGCCTCGACCCGGCCGGCGTGCGGCAGGACATGCTCGCCGCCGGGCTCCGCCTGAGCGCGCCGGGGTTCGTCGGCCAGCTCGCCGAGTGGGCGCACGAAGCCCTCGACTGGGCGAGCCTGGAGGCGATCTGGCTGGGCAACTCCCCCGCCGTGCTGATGCGGGACGAGCGCGTCCGCCGCGCCTTCCGCAGCGTTCCGGCGGAACAGCGCGCCCACCGTCCGGCCCTGAGCTACACCGCGGCGCTGGCCACCGCCTACGACCCCGACGCCGACCTGGTGGACCTCGACCAGATGACCATCGCCCTGGTCAGGGACGGCCGGACGCTGCACGCGAGCTGGTCCCGACGGCCGGCCGGCGAGGCCGCCGTCGTCGGCGGCACGCTGTGGATGCTCGCGGAGGCGACGATCCCGGCCGCCGTGAGCGCCCAGCCGCCGCACGGGCACACGAGCACCTACGAGCGCGTGACCGCCGTCATCGGCGAGGCCGCCCGCTCCGGCGTCTCGGTCAGCGCGTGGGCGATCAGCTTCTTCCACGCCAGCGCGGCCCTGATGTCGCTACCGCGCGCCGACTGGCGGACCGCGCGCCACAACGCCGACCTCGCGATGCTGCTCAGCGAGAACTGCGGCCTGCCCGGCTTCCTCGGCGCCGTGGTGATGGCGACCGCAGCGGTCGCGTCCGGCGACAGCCAGCACTATGAGCTGGTGGAGCGGTTGCTCGCCCGGCACGCCGAGCACGACTGCCGGGCCGCGGCCTGGCTGGAGCCCGGCATGCACCTCGTCCGGGCCGCCGTCGCTGCCCGACACCTCGACCAGGCCGGGGCGGAGCGGCACCTGGCGCTGCACGACGACCACCGCGCGATCGCGGCATGGTTCGACTTCCAGCCCATGCACGCCCTGGTCAGGAGCATCATCGGCGTCCTGTGGCGGGACGCGGAGAGCGCCCTCGCCCAGTTCGACGCGATCGTCGGCGCGTCCACCTACGCCACCGGCATCGACGGTCCGTGGGGCGGGCTGCTGCTCCGGTCCCGGGCCGAGCTCCTGCTCGCGACCGGGGCGTCCAACCGGGCCAGGCAGCTCATCGAGACGCTGCTGGAGCACGCGGACGACGCGGTCTCGACCGTCCCGGCGGCACTGTTGTACCTGCACACCGGCGACGCGGAGAGCGCGATCGCCACCGCGGAGGACGGGATCTACTCGCTGCACACGTCGCTGGACGACCGCGCCCAGCTCCACGCCGTCCGGGCCGCCGCCCTGTGGCTGGCGGGCGACGAGGGGGCGGCGCACGCCGCCGCCGCGGCCTGCGTGGTGTGCGCTGAGGCGGACACGCTCGTGCCGTTCGCCGTCCTGCCGCCCGTCACGCGCTCCGCGCTGCTCGCCCGGCACGAGGTGCAGCACGGTGTTCCCGACTGCTTCCTCGCCCGGGCGGTGCGCGAGGGCGGGTTCGCGGGCCTGCGCGCGGAGGCGGCGGCCACCCAGGACCTCGTCCGGCTGACGCCGCGGGAGAAGGTCCTGCTGCCGCTGCTGGCCGGTCCGGCGACGGCGAAGGAGATCGCTGACCAGCTGTACGTCTCGGTGAACACCGTGCGCAAGCAGGTGGTGTCGCTGCGCGGCAAGCTCGGCGCGTCCTCCCGGGCCGAACTGGTGCGGAAGGCGCACGAGCTGGGACTTGTGCCACGCACCTGACCACACGGGGTGCCACCCGGCCGACCAACGGCTGCACCATCTGGCCCGGCTGCTCTCGACGGCCGCCCGCAGCGGCGGGAGAGTGGGTACAGGGCGGGAACGCCGCAGGCTGTGCGCCGGTGTGCCAACCACCGGCGCACGGCCGGGCCCGACCCACGACGGACGGATGAGTACCTGCTGATCGTGGCGCCCGAGCGGCCGGAGTCAATACCCTCCCTGACCCCGGCCGTAGGCCGTCCCAGCCGTGTCTTCCGCCGACCGTTGGTCATCTCCAGTCGAACCTCTCACCGCGTTCCCTGAGGAGGTCGCTCTGCGACCGCCCGCGTTGGGCTGGTGAGCTACCCGCCCGGACCGGCTGTCATTGTTGCGCCGTAGGGTCGTCGGTCAGCGGTTTGGTTGGTCGACCGGAGCGATCAGGGGTTCACGGCCGAGCAGATAGAGCTTGCCGAACACTGTCCGCTCGATAACGATCACCCGGAGGCCCTGCATGTCCTACTTCGTAGGTGGCGGCCAGCTTGGGGTACCCGGGTGCTCATCGTGCTCGGGACTGGTGGCGGTCGGCTTCGGCGTCGATCACGCACACGGTAGTTGGGCCACAGCGGGAACCCTCTGTCCTCACCGTGGGCAGCCGGGCCACTTGGGTAGGTACTGGCAGATGCTTGCCGGGGCGAGCAGCTCGGCCGTCGCGGCAGCGCTGCTGGTGGGTACGGCGACGAGTGTGGCCAAGAATGCGATCGCCAGCGTTATTGCGAGGGTGTGCTTGTGCATGCCGCCGACGATGGCAGCCGGGTGGTGTGTGGTGAAGGGTGATTTGGGTAAGTCGGCACTATCGGCCGTGCGGAAGGCCCGATGGTCGATTCGGAACGGCTTGGTCTGGTTGGGCGGTGTGCCACGGGATGGAGCCTGTGAGGCGAGCGCCCGCTGTCAGCGATCCGCGGAGTGGGTTGTCCGCGCTGTTGGCCACGGGCAGATTCGAGGTTCTGCTGGCGGTGGCGTTGGGGGTGTTGAGCGTCACGCTGGACGGTTTCCGGGGTGTCGGCTGGGTCGTGGTTCTGGAGGTCATGGCGGCGGTTCTGGCGGGACTGACCGTCCGCTGGCCGTTGTGGTCGAGCGTCGGGCTGGGGCTGTTGCTGACCGGCTACCTGTTCCTGCCCGACAACGTGGCGACGATGGGGGAGTACGCGCCGCTGATCCCCATTCTCGGTGCGGGGATGCGAGGGCAGCGTCGCCAACGGGCATAGATGACTGTGGGGTTCGCGGTCGTCCTGGTCGTGTTGACCTATCAGGACTATCCGGGTAGCCCACTGTTCTTGCTTGGCGTGCTGGTGTGGGCTGTTCTGATCGGGGTGTTGTGGCTGATCGGGAATCTGTTCACCGCCTATCGGCGCGCGCAGGTGGATGCGGCTGCTTACGTGGTGCTGCAGGAGCGACTTGCCCTGGCCCGTGAGTTGCATGACACGACGGCCCGTACGCTGGCTCGGATTCTCCTCCGGGCCCAGCGTGCGACCACCGATGGTGAAGGCGGGCCGGTACTCGACGAGCTCACCGCAGGGGTGAGCCAAGCCTCCGATGAGTTGCGTAGGTCATTGAACCTGCTGCGGGCCGCTGAACCGCTTGCGGGGCTGGATCGGGATGATCCGTTGGTTTCGGCGGCCGAGAGCGCGCGCATGTCCCTGGAGTCGCACGGGTTCCCGGCCGCGCTCACTATCAGCGGGGAGCTGGGCCGGGTGTCTGGCGCGGTGCGGACAGCGCTGGCCCGGCGTTGGGGGAGGCGGTCGCCAACGTTGAACGTCACGGGTTGGTCGGCCAGCCTTGCGCCATCACTGTGCGCGTCGACGATCTGGTTGTCGACATGGTGGTGATGAACGAGGTTGGGGCACCAGGCCCGTCAGCGCCGCAGGCGTTCGGCTTGGGATTGCTGGGAGTGGCCGAGCGGCTGTCACTGTTGGGTGGCGAGGTGGAAGCGGAACAGGAAGGCTCGACATGGCTGATGCGCATCGAGATCCCGATCAAGTGAAAGCGACGATCGGGGTTTTCGTCGTCGACGATGATCTGTTTGTCCGCTCGCACATGGCTGAACTCCTTCCCAAGTACGGCGACCTGGTTGTCAGCGGGTTGTTCAGTGACGGCGACGCGGCGGTCACCGCGGCGGTCGCTGAGCCTCCCGATGTCATTCTGATGGACATCACGATGCCGGGGATGGACGGGATCGAGGCGACCCGCCGGATCCGCCGTCAGCAGGGCCACTCGAAGGTGATCGCGTGGACGTCGCTGGCTGACCGGACAATGGTGGCCCGGATGCAGGCGGCCGGGGCGATCGGCTACCTGTACAAGGACACCCCGGTTCCTGCAGTGGCGCGCGCGATCGAGACTGCCCACATGGGGCTTACCGTGATGTCGCCGGATGCGCTGGTGCCTCCGGCAGCGAATCGTATGGGGCTGCCCGACCTCAACCAGACGGAGGCGGAGATTCTCGACCTGATCTGCCAAGGGCTGACCAACCCCCAGATCGCCAAACGGGTTTCGCTCGCACCTTCGACGGTCAAGCACTACGTGTCGCTGCTGATGGAACGCATGGGTGTCACCAACCGCACCATGCTCGCGATCAACGCCGGCCCTTACCTCCGCACTCGGCGATAGCTGGCGGACGTCCGCGGTTGAGCGGGGTGCTGGAACCGGCCCTATTGGCCGGTGACGATCGACTGTTGGCCTGCCTAGCGTGAGTCAACGGGTCGGGGAGTGACTCTGGCCCGGTTGAGAGAACGGTAGTTCTCGCGCAACCGAAAGGAACGGTGAAATGGGCAAGTTCAGGAGGATGGCGATCGGAGTCGGAGCCGCGTTGGCGCTGTCCCTCACAGCTGCGGCCCCGGCGTTCGCGACGGTGGTGAACGTGGGTGGCGGCACCTGGAACTACGGCACGTCGACCAGTGGCAGTTCGAAGTACGTGTGGTCGAACTACATCCACCCCACGAAGTACCACTCCTCGACGGCGATCATCGGCCCCCAGAACGTCAAGAAGTACGCCGACAAGACCAAGTGGTCCAACGCCAACGCGACGGACAAGTCGTCCTACACCGGCTACGCCTACTGGTCGACCTACTGATCGGTGGTGATCGCCGGCACTGCTGACCCAGTCAGCTCAACGGCGGCACGGGCGGGCGGTCCCGCCCGTGCCGTTTCGGCGCGTTCGCCACACCACGGCGGGAGACCCCAATGCTGCTGAAACGCCTTCTCATCGGGCTACTCGTTGCGCTCGCGGCCGCGTCGCTCGCGGTTGGGGTTCACGATGCCGACAGCGCCGAACGCGTGCAGCTGCAGCAAGCGGGCCCGAGGATCGGAACCCGCTTCACCATCCCGGTCCAGCCTGTGCTGTCCGACCCCGACGTCGTGCTGAAGGTCCTTGAGCAGGCCGCAGACGCCAACCAGACGAACGTGCTGCGCACCTCCAGGGGGTACGACGCCGCCGACCAGCCGCTCACGACCCACTACCTGTACCTCGGCGGTGACCACACCGATCTGCTCAGCCCCTTCCGGCTACGAGAAGGGCGGCTGCTCACCGGGACGGACACCAGGACCGGCGACGCATTCCTGGCTACCCAAGACACCGGGCAGGCCGCCCAGGTCGGTGTCCTCGAAGACATCAACCACAACGACGCGGTGTACGTGCGGCCTCTCGCGGCGGCACTTGCCTCCCTGCCGGCCCCAGGCGAGTACGGCGTCGAATGCGCACAACCAGACGCATGCTCCCAGTTCCTCGACCAGATCAGCGAGGAGTTTTCCCGGCTCGGCGCGCACATCGTCTCCGACCAGCTCGAGGAGACCACCACCACCGTTCGAGGCGAGATCTCTCCGGCTGTCACACCGTGGACGTGGTCACTGATCTGGGCAGTCGTCGTCGCGGTCGGGATCCTTGCGGCGTTCCGCCAGCTCTATGAGTCCAAGTGCACCGCCGTGCTGGCACTCCACGGCCACAGCACCCTCCATGCCTGGTTCCTCGTCTCCGGGCGGGTCACTCTCGTCACGATGCTCGCCGCCGGCGCCGGCACGATCGCGGCCGCCGCCCTTGTGCCTGGCGGCACCCCCGCCATGGCGGTCACCGTCGCCGCCAACGTGATCGGGGCCACATCCTTGGCAGTCATGGCCACCCTCGCTTCAACGGCCTACATCCGGACCCTGAACCTTCCCCAGGCTCTAGAGAACCGCAAGGACACCCGCCTGCTGGTCTGGCTCAGCCTTGCCCTCAAGTTCGGGATTGCCACCGCCCTGATCGTCATGGGCGCGACCGCAGCCGCCCAGTACGGCGCGATGAGCGCCGCCCAGGCCAGACTGGGAAGCTGGCAGGCGACCGCCCAATACGGTGTGTTCGTCCCGAAGGGCGTCGGCCTCGACCTCGACGAGCTTCAGACCGGGGGCCTGGCGTCAACCTCAGCCGAGGTGCACGACCTCTACCCACAGCTGAACAGCCAGGGTGCCTTGTTCATCGACGCCACCCAGTACGAGACCGAAGCGCTCGCACACGGCCCCGTCGACGGCTTCAGCTGGATCACCGTCAACCCCAACTACCTGGCGGTCTACCCGATCACCGGTGAGAACGGAAAACCAGTCGTTGTCGACGACACCACAACCGACTGGATCCTGCTCGTTCCGTCCAGCCTCCACGACCAGGCCAGGGCCATCACCGACTCATTCCAGCGATCCCGCACCGGCGACAGCACCACCGAATCGGCCGCATCACTGGAGAAGCGGCTGTTCGGCCAGGAGGTGCCCGCAACCATTCGAAACCAGCGGGTCCGTGTCGTGTGGACCGCCGACCACCAAGAGGTGTTCGCCTTCAACCCCGAGGTCGCACCCGAGCAGGGCAATCGGATCACCGACCCGATCGTCGCGGTCATGACCACAGCCAACAGCGCCGGGATCGACCGTATGAACGGAGTCTCCGGAAGCCCTGGCGCGGCGATCAAGGTCAAGCTCGTCGACGGCGATGCCGCCGCGACTCTGACCCAGCTGCAAGGCACCCTGCGCCGGCTCAACCTCGACGACAACCTGACCCACCTGGTCACACTGAACGACTACGCCTTCGTCGAGCTGCAGCTGGCCCAGGAAGGCCTGTCCGACGCCGTCTCCAAGCTCCTCCTCACACTCGCGCTGTTCGTGCTCATCGCGGTGCAGTCAGCGACCTTGCTGTTTGAGCAGAACGCGCGCCGGGTCGTTGTGAAACGGCTCCACGGGCTGCCCTTCGTGCGCAGGCACACCCATTGCTGACGTGACCTATTACTGGGCAGATAAGGTCTCTGGCTACTCCGGCGGGTTCGACGGCCAAGGCCTGCTGTACTGGGGGCTGCTCGCCATCCCCTGTGGTCTCGGCATGGGCCTGCTTGGCGCTTTGGCGGCCCAGCCGCGATGGTGGAGCCTCGCGCCGGGTCTGGCCGCGCCGGCGGCCATCATGATCCTCGCCAGTCCGACCGGCCCGGCGGACATCCAGCCCTGGCCCAGCGTCGTGACGTACGCGCTGGCTGCGATCGCAGGCACCCTGATCGTGGGTGTGTGGGTCTACCGGGTTCTTCTCCAGCCACCGGTCGGGCCGTTCACCGCATGATGCCGAGCCCGGACACGGCCCCGCCCGCCCTCCCTAACCGGATCTCCACCTCGTGATTAGCCGCCGTTCCCTGCTCACCGCTGCGGACCTGATCGGGCAGTAGGGTGCGCTACCCGGCCGGTGCGTTCTGCGAAGGCCGAGACTGTGATGAGGGCTCGCGATTCAGACCTCACCCAGACTGCCGAACCGGCCTCCCTGTTGCGGCGTACAGGGACCGCTTCGTGACACTCGCTGGCGCTCGCTCCTCAGGGACCGCTGGGGTGCGCGTCCAGCCAACCTCTCCGCGCGACGGGCGCCGGGTGGCGGGAAAGGGGTCTGTCCCCGTTTCCCGCCACCCAAGCGGACGGCTGTACCAATCGGCTGACCAAATCGGCGGCCAAACACGTCGGGCGCCGCAGACCACCCTTGCCATCTGCCAGAATTCAGCGGAGAGGAAATCCCCGCTCCCCGGGGGTTCCTCGACACCGTGGGCCACGGGTGACTCCCCCTCACTCCGTCCACCCCTGCACTCCAGGGAATCGGTGACGCACGATCGGGCGAGCATGGGATAGGCGTCCGAGACGGCGAGGCCGGAGCCATCCCGACCCCTCGTGGCTCCGGCCCAGACCGTCCACCCCGCCCACTGGTCAGTGGAGCGCTCTCAGCTGTGCCAGACTCGTCTGGTGCGCTCGTACCGTGACATCCTCTCGATCCCCGGCGCACTCGCCTTCTCCGCCGCAGGGCTGCTGGCCCGTTCCGGCGGCGCGATGATGGGCCTCGGCCTCGTGCTGATGGTGTCCTCGCTCTACGGCAGCTACGCCCTCGCCGGCGCGCTGGCCGCCGCCAACGCCGTGGCCTGGGCGGTCGGGACGGCGCTGCTGTCCAACCTCGTCGACCAGTACGGGCAGCGCCGGGTGATGTACCCGGCGGCCGTCGCGTCCGCCCTGTCGCTGGCCGTCGTGGTGGTGCTCGCCGTGCTCGGGCTGCCGGCGTGGACGCTCATCCTCCCGGTCGTGGTCAGCGGCTTCACCGGCGGTTCGCCCGGCGCTCTCGTCCGCGCCCGCTGGAACCACGTCACCAGCGAACCGCACCAGCTGCACGCCGCGTTCTCCCTCGAGTCGACGCTCGACGAGGTGACCTTCGTGATCGGGCCGGTGGTGGCGACCGCGCTCTCCACCGGGGTGCACCCGGCGGCGGGGCTGGTCGCGCCGGTGGTGCTGTCGCTCGCCGGTGCCCAGCTGTTCTACTCGCAGCGCGCCACGGAGCCGCCACCCTCGCCGCGTCCGGGTGGCATCGGCAGGGCGTGGCGGCAGTTCATCCTGCTCACGCCCGGCGTCGCCGTCGTCGTCGCGGTGAACCTGCTGATCGGCTGCGTCTTCGGCAGCATCGACGTCAGCGTGGTCGCCGCGGCCACCACCTGGGACGTCCGGGCGGCGTCCGGCATCGTGCTCGCGGTGTTCTCCGCGGCGTCCGGAGTCGCCGGCCTGCTCTACGGGGCCCGGACCTGGCACTCACCCCTGCCCGGGCGGTTCGCCGTCGGCGTGGTGGCCCTGTTCGCGTGCACGCTGGGCTTGTTCGCGGCCAACTCGGTGCTGCTGCTGTCCGGCGTGGGACTGCTGGTCGGGGCCACCGTCGCCCCGACCCTGATCAACGGCAACACCCTGATCGGACGGCTGGTGCCCCGCGAGCGGCTCACCGAGGGACTCGCCTGGATGGGCACCGGCATCGGCATCGGCGCCGCCGCCGGTTCGAGTGTTTCGGGTGCCCTGATCGACGCCGGCGGCTACCACGCCGGCTTCCTCAGCGTCGGCGCCTTCGCTGCCGCCGCAGCCCTGATCGCCGTCGCCTCGCTGCGCACCCTGCGCCGCGCCGAGCAGCGGGTCGCGGAGGCGGACGCCCCCGACAGCGAACGGGACACCGTCTTCGAATAATCCGGTTCATGCCCCCTGGGGTACGTCCGGGAGGGAGAATGCAGACATCGCGAGCCGGGACCCGTCCCTGGCAGGACGGTCCCGGACCGAGCCCGACTCAAGGAAGAGTGCGCATGTCCGTGTCTGACGTGAAGTTCCCCGGCATTCCCGACGTGATCAACGGCAACGGTGCCGTCGCCCACGTGATGAAGCACGTCTGCGGGGGCGTGATCGGCTACCCGATCACCCCGTCCACAGAGCTGTCCGAGATCTTCGAGGCGGCGCGGGCCGAGGGCCAGTTGAACGTCTGGGGCCGG
>DAINOM010000046.1:0-20947 GCA_036735445.1 Propionicimonas sp. | reverse complement strand
ATTGTGCATTGACTTTTAAGCACGCTGTTGAGTTCTCAAGTTTCGGGTGCGCTCCTCGCTTTGGCTTTCACCGCCGCTTGGGGCAACTCGTCTTACTTTACTTGGCCTCCAGGTCGGTGTCAAACCGGCCTTTCCGCCTCCCCCCACCCGCAACGAAGTCCGGATCTGGACGGGCCCTGGCATGGGCGCACATCGTATCCGTGCTTGTCAGTGGTGGGTTCGGCGCCCCGGATCGGCCGTTCCAGAACCTTGTCTGTCTCGTCCTTCGCACCGGCGGCGCTCGATGAACATTACGCAGTCGCCCGGACGGGGTCAAATCGGCCGGGCGCCCGGGCGTGTCGTCAGCGTTCGACCGCGAGAGCCCCCACGGTCTTGCGTCCCCGACGCACCACGACGTACCGCCCGTGGAGCAGATCGGCGTCCGTGAGCCGGGCGTCCGGGTCGGTGACCTTCGCGTTGTTGAGGTACGCGCCGCCCTCGTCGATCGCCCGTCGTCCGGCCGACTTGGACGGCACGACGCCGGCGGCGGCGAGCACCTCCACCACCGGTGGCAGCTCGTTCCCGACGCGCAGCGGCGGGGCGCCCAGCTCCGCCACGACGGAGCGGAGGGTCGGCTCCGGGAGGGAGGCGAGGTCCTCCCGGCCGAAGATCGCCGCTGCGGCCGCCGCCGCGGCGCGCCGCTCCGCCGGTGAGTGGACGAGGTCGGTGATGTCGTCCGCAAGGGCTCGCTGGGCCGCCCTCAGGTGGGGCGCCTCCGCGGTCTGGCGGGCCAGGTCATCGATCTCCGCGGCGCTGCGCCGGGTGAAGATCTTCAGGTACTCCACGACCTTCGAGTCCTCCGCGTTCAGGAAGAACTGGTGGAAGGCGTAGGGGCTCGTCATCGCCGGGTCGAGCCAGACGGTGCCGGTCTCCGTCTTGCCGAACTTCGTCCCGTCCGCCTTGGTCAGCAGCGGCGTGGCCATCGCGTGCACCCTCGCCCCCTCGGCCCGACGGATCAGGTCCACCCCGGCCGTGATGTTCCCCCACTGGTCGGAGCCACCGGTCTGCAGGGTGACGCCATGGCGCCGGTACAACTCGAGGTAGTCCAGCGACTGCAGCAGCACGTAGGAGAACTCCGTGTAGGAGATGCCGGACTCCAGTCGGGCCTTCACCACCTCGCGGTCGAGCATGCGGTTGACGCTGAAGTGCTTGCCGATGTCCCGCAGGAAGTCCAGGGTCGACAGCTCGCTGGTCCAGTCGTAGTTGTTCACGACGACGGCGCCGTTGGGGCCGTCGAAGTCGACCAGCCGGCTCACCTGGCCCCGGATCCGCTCCACCCACTCGTGGACGACGTCCTTGGGGTTGAGGTTGCGCTCCGACGACTGCTTGGGGTCGCCGATCAGCCCGGTGGAACCGCCGACGAGGAGGTAGGGACGGTGCCCGCCGGACTGCAGGATGCGGGCCACCATCAGCTGCACGAGGTTGCCCATGTGGATGCTCGGCGCGGTCGGGTCGAAGCCGACGTACGAGCTCACCCGGCCGGCATCGAAGGCGGACGCCAGCGCGTCCGGGTCGGTGGAGTGGGCGATGAAGCCCCGCCAGGTCAGTTCGTCGATCACCGCGTTCACGATCCGCAAGCCTATCGGCGGCGTCGCCTGCGCTGCGCCGGGGCCTGTCAGTGGGGGCGCCTAGCGTGTCCGTGGGAGGTGGAAGGCATGGCATCTTTCCGGGCGAGTGCCGGGATCGTGGAGGCGTTGCGAGGCGTGGACCCACCCGAGGTGCTGGACGCCGCGCGGGACGCTGTTGCCACCGGCTGGACGGTCGAGGACGCGTTCGTCGACGTCGAACCGTTGGCGCGGGGCGCTGGACCGCCGCGCGTGACTGTCCGGTTCGTCGTACCCGCCGGGAACGACGCGGAGGAGGACGCGGCGGCCTGGCGGGCGGCGAAGGCGATGGCGACCGGGCTGGGCCGCGTCGCGGTCTGGTCCGACCTGCGGGTGTTCCGGCGGGACCGCGGGCGATGGGTGCGGCTGGACGGCGCGGCCTGAATCGCGTGGTCGCGGGTGGCGGGCGTGGCCTGGGCCGGGTCCGTCCGGACGGAAGCCGGCCGGCGCGCTCGCACGTCCGCTTCGCGAGGGGCCGGGTGGCGTTTGGCTATGCGCTGGGCGCGGTCTCCGAACCGGAGTCGGCGGGAGCACCACGCCGGACCGGCCAGGATGTCCAGCTCGACGTGTCCCCCGGCGGGATCACCCGGCGGGAGGGCCAGACGGCGAGCGTGACGAGCAGTCCCCACACCAACCAGATCAGCGGTCGGAGCAGGTTGCCCTCGAAGCTCGACTCGACAGCGAACGACAGGAGCAGCGCCACCACACCGATGCCGAACACCCGGCTGACCACCGGCCGGGTCTCCGCCGAGCCTCGGAACCACCAGACGCCCGTCCACCCGAGCGCGACGATCACGGCCAGGCCGCCGGGAATGCCGAACGAGAGCAGTTGCTGCGCATAGGTGTTGTGGACGTCCACACCGGTTCCGGCACCGGAGCCGAGCAGCCAGTGCCGCCCGAGGTCGCTCCAGAAGCCCGCGAGAAGGGTGAGCCTGGCCTCGATGTTGGCCAGGCTCAGCCTGACGGCGATCAACTGGCGGGTGAGCGGGTTGAGGGCCCCGATCACCACGGCGATGACCAGCACGGGAATCGCCCAGCGCAGCGCCTTCAGGATCTGGCGTCGCAGCGAGCGGTCGACGACCATGAACAGGCCCAGTGCCAGCACCAGGGCGACCATGGCTCCGCGGCTGAAGGTGAGGATCAGCGCCACCGCGGCGATCAGTGCCGCGGCGATGTCCCACGCCTTCCGGGTGCGCATCGCCCAGCGGCCGAGCGGCACCACCATGAGCATGAGCAGCGCGGCGAGGTTGTTCGAGCGACCGATGTAGGGGTGACTCAGGCGGACGAAGTAGGACCAGTAGTCCCCCGACCGCGGGTCGACCTCCGCAGGCGGCTGGAAACCGGGCACGCCGAGCCAGAGCAGAAGACCCGGGACGACCAGCAGGACCGTGAAGAACTGCAGCCAGCGGTGCCAGCCGCGCTCGTCGACATCGCGCAGGAAGACCATCGCGCAGGCGAAGGCGAGCAGCGACTCGATGCTCACCACCACGTGCACGAGGGTGTCGCCGCGGTCCACGCTCCAGGCCAGCGACAGCGCACCGAGGCCCAGCATCAGCACCGCGAGCACGAGATACGGCCGCGGTATCCGCGGCCAGCCCTGCCGCCGGACGAGCACCGCCATCGGCACGATGAGGACAGCTATCGCCACGTCGAACACCGAGATCGAACGTCCCAGTCCCGGCGGGGTGAACCGGACCGGCATCGTGGCGGCGAGGAGCAGGACGGCGGTCGCGTACCAGCCGATACCCAGACCGGCCAGCTTCTGCCAGGTGGCCCGCGCGACGGGCATCACAGTGCGAGCACGCTCGCCGGCGGGTGGGGGTTCGACGGCATCCATGGGGCCGGAGTATAAGAGGTAGGTGCCCGCCGGACGGTATGATCCTCGCCGGACAGGGCGCCGTTTGGGCACGCCCGGAGTGGAGGTGCTGGATGCCGTCTGACGGCAGCGGACGCGCCTTCCGGATCCGGTCCAACGGAGGATCGTGCTGACTCGACTCCGCTCCGCAGTCCCCCCGGATGTCCTCCAGCTGCTCAGTTCCCAGGTTGCGTCACTGGGCGCGTCCATGATGCTCACGCTCTTCACCGCCAGCGTCCTCGGCCCCCACGGACGCGGCGTCTTCGCGCTCGTGATCGGGACGGCGAACCTGATCGCGCAGGCGGTCTCGTTCAGCCTCCACGTCGGTGCGGCCAACGCCTACCGCGCCGGCGACGGCAGCGCCATTCCCCGGCAGTTCAAGCTCACCGCGGGCCTCGCCCTGGCGGTCCTGCTCGTCGGGGTGCCGCTCAGCTTCGTGCTGTCGGACGGAAGCGACGGTCTGGGCCGCGTCGAAGGCCTGCTCGTGTCGGTGCTCGCCGCGCTGCTGATGATCCAGACCTTCACGACGCGAACCATCCAGGGCGTGGGACTGGCCTCGGAGTACCGCAGGCTCAGCATGATCAACGCCCTGCTCGGCCTCGTGCTGGGCCTGGTGGGCGCCTTCTCGACCCGTTCGCCGGTACCCGTCCTGCTCGGCTGGGCGGTCGCGAGCACGGTGACGTCGCTGTTCGCGATCCCCACGCTGCGCAGACTCAGCACCCACCGCGATGCGACGATTCCGACCAAGGGCATGGTCGCGGACTCCGGTGCCGCGCACGTGGGCAACCTCGGCCAGCAACTCCTGTTCCGTGCGGACATCCCCATCCTCGGGGCCCTGGCCCCGATCAAGGAGGTCGGCCTCTACTCCGTCGCCTCGCCCGTGGCCAACCTGGTGTTCGTCCTCGCCGAGACGGCGAGCATGGCCACCTTCGGCTTCGGCCGTGGCGACAACACGCCGGAGGCCAAGGCGGCGCGGTATCAGCGGATCCTGCGGGCCTACCTCCTGGTGGCCATCCCCGCCGGGCTGCTCGTGGTCGGTGCGGGCGCGTGGATCCTCCCGCTCTTCCTGCCCGAGTTCGGCCAGACGCCCCTGCTCATCGCCCTGCTGGTGCCGGGAACGGTGGTCCAGGGCATCGCCAGGATCGGCCTCTCCAGCCTGATCGCCCGCTCGGACCAGCGCGCGTCCATGACCGTCGGAATCGGGTCCGCGCTCCTGTCCCTCGCCTACTTCCCGGCGATTCTCATCGGCGGAGCGATCGGTGCAGCGGCGGCGTCCTCGCTGATCTACTGCGCGCAGGCAGTCCTGGTCCGCATCGTGCTGCCGCGCAAGCAGAACCCAGCGGCGGTGGCCGGTGACTGACCTGGCCGTCGTCGTGGTCGCCTACCGTTCGGCCGACACCCTGGATGCCTGCCTCACGGCGATCCTGGCGGATCCCCGCGCCGAGATCGCCGTCGTGGACAACGCCGGCGACGAGGCCACGCGGCAGGTGTGCGCACGCCTGGCCGCGCCGGACGGTCGCGTCACCTATCTGGATCCCGGTCGCAACCTGGGCTACGCCCGCGCGGCCAACCTCGGACTGGCCGCCCTCGGCGACCGGAAGGTCGTCGCGGTGGTCAACCCCGACGTGAAGCTGACCGGCCGCGTCGGCGACCTGCTCGTGGCCGCCGGCGCCGGTGCGGACGACGTCGTCGCCGGGAGGCTGAGTTCTCCCCTGCACCCCGACAGCGTCAACGCCAGGCCCGCCACCACGGCGGTCCGCGAACTCGCCAAGGCCGTCGTGGGCACCCGGGCGTACCGGCTTCGCGGCCTGCCCCCACCGGACGGCACCGTGCACGCGGTCGAGCAGCTCGACGGGGCGCTCCTGGTCATGCACGGCTCGACCTGGGCCAGATTGGGCGGCTTCGACGAGCGCTTCGAGCTGTACTACGAGGATGTCGACCTGTGCGCACGGGTCAGGGCGAACGGGACGTGCCTGCTCGTGAACCGACCCTGGGGCGAGCACATCGGCGGGCACAGCTACCGCCGCTCAGCCGGCACCGCCTACATCGCGCAGCGAGTCAGCCGGGTGCGGTACGCCCGCAGCTGGTGGCGTCCGGCCCCGTTCGCCGCGCCATCGGTCCTGGTGATCAGCCTGCTCGAATATGCTGTTCGCACGATCACTCGACAGGCCGAGGGCCAGCGCACCCGCAATCGAGCGCTCCGGCTGGTGCTGGACGAGCTTCGTCAGCCGGGCTCCCAGCAGGTTCTGCAGCCGACCCCGACCTCCACCCCCGGCAAGGAACACGAACAAGGATGAACCTCGACCGACGACGTCTGCTCCAGTTGGGCGGGCTGTTCGCTCTCACGGGCTGCACGGCCAGCGAGCTGTCCCCGACGACCGGGACGGGTACGCCGCAGCCGTCCTCCTCCGGCAGCCGGAGCACCAGCGCTCCGAGCGCGACACCGACGGCACCCGGGATCCAGCCCCGCGACGTGCCCGCGCCCGCGTTCCAGCTGGCCAAGGCCCCGACGGGCGGGATCGACGGCAAGGATCTCGAGCGGACACTGGCGGCCCTGCCGACCTACCGCGGAGGCACGCAGCGACGGATCGTGGTCAAGGCCGGCACCTACACGGTCAAGCGGCCGATCCGGATTCCGTCCGGCGTGCACCTCGTCGCGGGCGGATCGAAGTTCGTGAGCGCGATCCCCGGGGCCCAGGAGCCCCTCGTCGCGATCGACAACGCCCGCGACATCACGATCGAGGGCGGCACCTGGGACGGCAACTCACGCAAGGTGAAGGTCGTCACCGAGTGGAAGCACGTGATCCGGGTCCAGAACTCGAGTCGGATCACCCTGAAGAACCTGGTCACGCAGAACGCCCGCGGCGACGGCATCTACCTGGGCACGCATGACGTGCCGTGCCGCGACGTCACCCTCGAGTCGGTGAAGAGCCAGAAGAACCACCGCAACGGCATGTCGGTCACGTCCTGCATCGGGCTGACCTGTTCCGACTCCATCTTCTCCGCCAACGGCTCCACGTCCCCGATGGCGGGCGTGGACATCGAGCCGAACGACCCCGGCGCACCCATCCGCGACTTCACGTTCCGGCGGTGCGCCTTCAGTGACAACACCGCCCGGGGGTTCCTGGTCGTGATGGATCCCGACAGCCCGGAGCTCCCCGGGAGCATCCGGCTGCAGGAGTGCACGATCGAACGCAATGGCACCGAGGCCGACAGCAGGCCGCTCTGGGCGGGCGTCACCCTGCTCAGGCCACGCGGGGTGAAGATCACGAAAAGCCTGATCCGGGGCAACAACATCGGCATCTCGGTCCAGGGCCGTCGTGGTCGCGACGGGAAGGACCAGCTGAACCGCGGCACGCTGGTCCTGGACGGACTGGACGTGACCGGCAGCAGTCGCGAGGGCCTGCTGGTCCTGCAGGGGATCCGGAAGCTCGACGTCAGCGACTCGCGGTTCTTCACCAACTCACAGGAGGAGGACGGGTACTTCAGCGGCATCCTCCTCGCCAACGGCTCGAACATGGCCTTCACCGACTGCGTGTCCACCGGAGCCCGGATGTTCGGCCTGCAGGCCGCACCCAAGGTGCGCAAGGTCGTGCTCACCAGGTGTGACCTCAGCGGCAACGACCGCGGCGAAATGGACGCCCCCAAGGCAGGAGTGAAGGTTGTCAACTGAATCCCCCCGAACCCACCTGGTGGTCATGGGCCAGGGCTACGTCGGTCTGCCGATGGCCCTGCGCGCAGCCCAGGCCGGGGTGCAGGTCACCGGCTTCGACACCAACACCGCGGTGACCTCGGCCCTGCAGGCAGGTGTCTCCCACATCGGCGACGTCAGTGCGGCGGAACTCGCCGCCGGGCTCGCCGGTGGCTACCGTGCGACCTCCGACCCGTCCTGCCTCGGTGTCGCGGACGTCGTCCTCGTGTGCGTGCCCACGCCGCTCGGCCCCGAAGGTGGTCCAGACCTGCGAGCGGTCGAGTCCGCGGCGGACCTGATCGGCGCGCACGTGAAGCCGGGCGCGCTGTGCATCCTGGAGTCCACCACCTACCCCGGCACGACCGAGGAGGTGTTCGCGCCTCGGGTGTGCGGCGACCGTCTGGTCCCCGGCGAGTCGGTGTACATCGCGTTCTCGCCGGAGCGGATCAACCCGGGCCAGGTCGAGTACGGCGTGCAGAACACCCCCAAGGTGGTCGGCGGCCTCACGCCCGAGTGCACGCGGCGCGCCGCGGCCTTCTACGGCCGCTTCGTGGACGAGGTGGTGAGCGCCAAGGGTGCCCGCGAGGCGGAGATGGCGAAGCTGCTGGAGAACACCTTCCGGCACGTCAACATCGCCCTGGTCAACGAGATGGCCCGGTTCTGCCACGAACTCGACATCGACCTGTGGAACGCCATCGACTGCGCGGAGACGAAGCCGTTCGGCTTCATGGCCTTCCGACCCGGACCCGGGGTGGGCGGCCACTGCATCCCGGTCGACCCGTCCTACCTCAGCCACCGGGTGCGCGCAGTGCTCGGCTACTCGTTCCGCATGGTCGAGCTGGCCGAGGAGGTGAACACCGCCGCACCCGTCTACGTCGCCCAGAGAGCCGCTGCGGAGCTGAACCGGCGGGCGCTCGCCGTCAACGGCTCGCGGGTGCTCCTCCTCGGGGTCACCTACAAGCCCGACGTCGCCGATCTCCGGGAGACGCCGGCTGCGCCGATCGCCAGCCGGCTGCTGCAGCAGGGCGCCCGGCTCCGCTACCACGACCCCCTGGTGGCGGACTGGACCGTGGGCGGCCAGCCGGTGGAGGCCGTCACCGACCCCTACACCGCGGCAGCGGAATCCGATCTGGTCGTGCTCGTGCAGGCCCACTCCGCCTACGACCTCGCCCGACTCGAGGCCAGCGGGGCCCACATCCTCGACACCCGCGGGGTGCTGCACGTGAGTGGCACCGTCACGCGACTGTAGGCCGTCCATGCAGCGAACCGTCCTGTACGGCGTCACCGCGGGCACGAGCGTGCAGACCCTCCTGCGAGGACAACTCGCCTGGCTCGGCGCGCACGGCTGGCAGGTGCATGTCGCCTGCGCCCCCGGAGACGCGCTGGATGCTGCGGCCGACCGCGAGGGCTTCACGCCGCATCCGGTCCGGATGAGCCGCTCGATGGATCCCCTGGCGGACCTCGCCGCCCTCGTTGCGTGGCTGCGGCTGCTGCGGCGGCTGCGCCCCGAGGTGACCAACGTCAGCACCCCGAAGGCGGCGCTCCTCGGCTCCGTCGCGGCCTGGGTGCTGCGGGTACCCCGTCGGGTCTACGTCGTTCGCGGCCTGCGCCTCGAAGGCGCTTCCGGACCCGCCCGGACGCTGCTGTGGCTGGCCGAGCGCCTCACCATCGCCCTTTCGACGGACGTCCTCGTCGTGAGCCGCAGCCTCGGCCACGCCCTGCACACCCATCGCCTGCTCGGCCGCCGGCCCGCGCGCCTGATCGGGGACGGCAGCAGCAACGGCGTCGACGCTGCCGCGGTCGCCCGACGAACAGCCGCAGGTGACCGCAGCGCCCTGCGGGAGCGTCTCGGGCTCGCCGAGGATGCCTTCGTGGTCGGCTACGTCGGCAGGCTCGTCGCGGACAAGGGGATCGACACCCTGCTGGCGGGCGTAGCCGCGGCGCGCACCCGACCCGCGCTCCTGCTCGTCGGCAGCCTGGACGAGCCCGCCATCGCCGCAACGCTCGAGACGAGCGTCGTGCCCGTCGCGCACGTCCCGTGGACCGATGACGTCTGGACCTACTACGCGGCCATGGACGTGCTCTGCCTGCCCACCCTGAGGGAAGGGTTCCCGAACGTCGTGCTGGAGGCGGCCGCAGCGGGCATCCCCAGCATCGCCACGGACGCCACCGGCGCCGTGGACGCCGTCGTCGACGGCGTGACCGGGATCACCGTTCCGGTCGGGGATGCGGACGGTATCGCGGCCGCGATCGACCGGCTCACCGCCGATCCCGACGAGTGCGTCCGGATGGGTGAGGCCGCGCGGCGCCGAGCGGCGCGCGACTTCCCGCCGGAACGGATCTGGGCCGGGGTATCGGCTACCATGCTGGGCGAAGCCGACCGCGATATCCGACCGATCTGAAGTGAGAATTTCTTGAAGCTACTGATTACGGGAGGCGCGGGTTTCATCGGCAGCAACCTGGCCCGGCGGTGCGTCGACGAGGGTTGTGACGTGGTCGTGATCGACGACCTCTCTACCGGCTACCGCGAAAACCTTCGCGGCCTCGACCTCGAGTTCATCGAGGCCTCGATCCTCGATCCCTCCGCGCTCGGCCGCGCGGTCGCCGGGGTCGACTCGGTCGTCCACCTGGCTGCCCTCGGCAGCGTGCCGCGCAGCATCATCGACCCGTTCGCCACGCACGAGGCGAACGCGACCGGGAGCCTCGCCGTCCTCGCCGCGGCCCGTGACGCCGGAGTGGAACACGTCGTGGTCGCCTCCTCGTCGTCGGTGTACGGGCTCAACCCGGCACGCCCCAAGCACGAACGGGAATGGGTCCGCCCGCTCAGTCCGTACGCGGTGAGCAAGCTGGCCACCGAGCAGTACACGCTGGCGTTCCAGCAGTCGTTCGGCCTGCGCACCCTCGCGTTCCGGTTCTTCAACGTCTACGGCCCGGGCCAGCGGGCCGGCCACGCCTACGCCGCGGTGATCCCGATCTTCATCGACAAGGCCCTGCGCGGAGAGTCGCTGCCGGTCAACGGGGACGGGCTGACCTCGCGGGACTTCACTTTCGTGGAGACCGTCTGCAACACGCTCCTGGAGGCCGCGCGCCGGCGCGTGACCCATCCCGAGCCGGTCAACCTCGCCTTCGGCACCAACACCTCGCTGAACGACCTCATCGCCGAACTGTCCGGGCTCCTGGGTCGTGAGCTCCAGGTCGACCACCACCCGCCCCGCGCGGGCGACGTCCGGCACTCCGAGGCCGACAGCACCGTGCTGCGCGGGTTGTTCCCGGACGTGCGACCCGTGCCCCTGCCCACCGGTCTGGGCAGGACCGTGGATTGGTTCCGGACGTCGTGAACCACGAGCCTCCCTGGGACCTGGTGGCAGTGTCGAGCTATTCCCGGCAGGCCGGCAGCACCCGCGTGCGCCTGTACGACTGGTTCGACCACCTCGGTGTCCAGGCCCGGCCGCAGTGCTACGCCGGACTGCCCAACACGCGTCCGGTGACGATGCTGCGGAATCTGCCGGCGGTGCTCGCCGCGGAGCGCGAGTTGCGCGCCCTCGACGTCCGTGGCCAGCGGGTCGTGCTCTCCCGCGCCGCGAGCCCGCTCAGTCGTGGAGCAGTGGAGAGCCGGCTGCTCCGCGAGGCCGAGCACTCGGTCTACGACTTCGACGACGCGGTCCACCTCGTCACGAACTGGCGGGACCGGATGGCAGCCGTCACCAGCCGGTTCGAGGCGTGCACCAGCGGTGCCGACGTGGTGATCGCGGGGAACGACCAGCTCGCCGAGGCGGCCAGCGCCCACAGCAGGAACGTGGTGGTGGTCCCCTCCTGCGTGGAGCCGACCGCATATCTGCCCAAGACCAGTTGGGCGCTCGCCGAGCGGCCGCGGATCGTGTGGCTGGGCTCGGGCTCGACCGAGGCCTACCTGCTGGACCTCCTGCCCGCGCTGGACCGGCTGGCGCAGCGGTACGGGATCGAACTCCGGGTGATCAGCACCGGGCGGCCCAACCCGGGTTTCGGCGACCGTCCGTGGATCCGGTACGTGCCGTGGCGGGAGGACACCGTCGCGGCGGAGTTGCAGCAGGCCGACCTCGCGGTGGGCCCGCTGCCGGACACACCGTTCGCACGCGGGAAGTGCGCCTACAAGCTGCTGCAGTACGCCGCCACCGGCCTGCCGATGGCCGCCTCCCCCGTGGGGGCGAACCGGCTGGCGCTGGAGCGGTTCGGCGGAAGCAGCGTCACCGGAGACTGGGAGGACGCCCTGGAGGCGCTGCTGGATGCGCCCGAGTCCACGCGCGCGGAACTGGGTCGCCGGGGCGTCGAGATGGTCGCCCGGCACTACTCGTTCACGACGTGGGCGCCCGAATGGTGTTCGGCCGTCGGGGTCGAACCGTCGACCGCAGCTTGAGCCGCGGTTTGCCGGGCCGTGCCCGTGTTGGCAGGATCGATCCATGACCCTCTCTCGCCGCCAGTTCATCGCCACGTCCGCAATCGCCGCAGGCACGGTCGTGATGACCCCGTTCGGTCGCGCGATGGCCGCCCCGGCGGCCGTTCCCGCCGAGGTGGTCGCGACCCCGACGCCGGTGTCGGGTGCGGACGGCGTCCTCGACAAGGTGCTGGCCGGCCTGCCGCCGTTCAACGCCGGGGACGAGATCCGGGTCGTGAAGGTCAAGAAGGGGACCTACAACCGGAAGCTGCCGATCAGGATGCCGTCGGGCGTCAAGCTGGTGGTCGCGGCCGGCACGAAATTCGTGCTGCTCTCCAAGGGCACCCAGGACGCGCTGCTGCGGATCGAGAACGTCAACAACGTGACCATCGTCGGCGGCACCTGGGACGGCAACAAGAAGATCGTCAAGGCCAAGACCGAGTGGCGACATGCGATCGTGGTGCACGCCTCGGACACGGTGACCATCCAGGGCGTGAAGGCCTGCAACGCCAAGGGCGACGGGATCTATATCGGCACCGACACCACGCCCTGCACCAACGTGACGGTGACCGGCGTCTCCTGCTACAGCAACGCCCGGGCCGGCATGGCGGTCACCGCCTGCAACGGCCTGACCTGCACGAGTTCGAAGTTCTACAGCAACAAGGGTGAGGCGCCCGAGGCCGGAGTCGTGATCGAGCCGCACCTCCACGCCGGGCTTCCCGCCTCGGTCATCGACAACGTCGTGTTCAACAAGTGCGACTTCTACAGCAATGCCGGCCGTGGCTTCCTCGCCGTCATGCAGCAGAGCTCCAGCCTGACGCCCGAGACCGGGATCACGCTGCTGAACTGCAAGTACCGCAACAACGGCCGGGCGAAGAAGGACGCCTCGGCCGCCGGCATCGCCCTGCTGCGCCCGCGGCTGGTCACCGTCACCGGCGGCACGTCGTCCGGCAACAAGTACGGCGTGTACATCCTGGGCAAGCGGAGCGAGTCCCAGGACCTGAACGCCCCGGTGAGCGGCACGGTGAACCTCAACGGCCTGGCCGTGGTCAGCAACCTGCTGGAAGGCGTGATCGTCCAGAGCGCCGTCAGCAGCCTGCAGCTGAAGAACACCACCATCAAGTACAACTCGCGGAAGAAGAAGTACGCGTACGACGGCCTGCGGATCAAGCAGGGCGACAACGTGCAGGTCACCGGCGGCGGCATCGTCACCAAGCACCGCTACGGCGTCTACGCCGACCCCGGTGTGACCGGCGTGGTCCTCACGGGCACCAACCTGACCGGGAACAAGAAGGGCAAGGTCTACGCCAAGGGCGCCAGCGTCACCGTCGCCTGAGCGCAATCGGCACAGGTGGTCGGCCGAGGCGAGCCCGCTCACCAGCGGGCCGGGACGCCCTTCAGGATCGCTCCGGCAGGGGCATCCTTCGTGAGGCACGCGGCAGCCCCCACCACGCTGTCAGGGCCGATCTCGAGGCCCTGCAGGACGACCGCTCCGGCGCCGATGAGACACCTGGTGCCGATCTGGCAGTCGCCGGAGACGATCGCGCCCGGATTGACCGAGACATAGGCGCCCAGCCACGTGTCGTGGCCGACGGTCGCGTGGGGGTTGAGGTGCACGTGCTCGCCGGTTCGGACGTTGGTCGACACCGCGACGCCGGCGCAGACCACCGTGCCGGCGCCCAGGCTGCTGCACTCACCGATCGTCGCGGACGGGTGGACGAGCGTCGCCGCACGCAGTCCGGCAGCCGTGAGCCGGGACGCGATCCGCTCCCGGACGGCCGGGGCACCGATGCCGACCACGAACCAGTCCGCCACCGGGTCGGCCAGGAAGACCTCC
The DNA here is from genome assembly GCA_036735445.1 of Propionicimonas sp. Taxonomy (GTDB): domain Bacteria; phylum Actinomycetota; class Actinomycetes; order Propionibacteriales; family Propionibacteriaceae; genus Propionicimonas. Next base: position 7,510 of record DAINOM010000046.1, on the reverse strand, counting down.
AGCGTGCCGATGAACGGCGCCCCCCGGGCGGCCAGCCGGTCCAGGTTCGCCGCGGACGGACCGTCGTCCACCACGCCGCGCAGTTCCCACCCGGCCGTGCCGGCACGGTTGATCGCGGCGAGCACGTCCAGGGTCTCGCGGCCGAATCCGGCCGCGCCGACGACCACCAGCGACCCGCTAATCGTCCCTCCCTGCGAACCTGGCCCGGGTGGGTTCCCCCACCGCGCTGATCCCGTGCTGCGTGAGCACCTTGCCGACCGTGCGCCACACGATCCAGGCGTCCAGCCTCGCACTCATACCGTCCACGTACTGCACGTCGAGACGGAACTGCTCCTCCCAGCTCAACAGGTTGCGGCCACTCACCTGGGCGAGCCCGGTGATCCCCGGCCGGACCTCGTGCCGGCGCCGCTGCGTCGCGTCGTAGAGCGGCAGGTACTCCGGCAGGAGCGGACGGGGTCCGACGAGACTCAGCTCGCCGCGGACGACGTTCAGCAGGCTCGGCAGTTCGTCGAGGCTCGTCCTGCGGAGGAACTGGCCGAGCCGGGTGAGCCGAACCCCGTCCGCTCCCCCGCCGGGTCGCATGCTGCGGAACTTCAGGAGGACGAACGGCCGCCCGTTGAGCCCCGTCCGCTCCTGGGCGAAAAGGACGGGAAGACCCATGGTGACGGCCACGCTCAGCGCCACGACCGCCTGCACGGGCAGGCTGATGACGAGCAGCACCAGCCCGACGACCAGGTCGATCCGTCGCTTGATCCTCGGGTAGCGCTGCTCAGCCACGCGCCACCGCGCCCGCCACCACGTCGAGCACCTGCTCGATCTGCGCGTCGGTGATCGAAGACCCGCTCGGCAGCGACAGCCCGCGAGCGAAGAGCCGCTCGCTGGTTCCGTCCAGCTCGGCACGAGCGCCGGCGAACACCGGCTGCAGGTGCAGCGGCTTCCACAGCGGCCGGGACTCGATGTCGGCAGCCGCGAGCGCAGCGGCGACGTCGTCCCTGCTGAAGCCCGCCAGCTCGGGCTCGATGACGACCGAGGTGAGCCAGTAGTTGTCCCTGGTCGCCCCGACCTCGCGCTCGGGCTGTCCGAGAACGGTCACCCCGGGCACACCGTCGAAGAGCTCCAGATAGCGCCGCCGCAGCGCCCTTCGACGCTCGATCATCTCCGGCAGCCGGGCGAGCTGTGCTCGGCCGAGTGCCGCGAGGAGGTTCGACAGCCGGTAGTTGTAGCCGATCTCGCTGTGCTGGTAGTGCGGCGCCGGCAGGCGGGCCTGGCTGGCGAGGTAGCGCGCCCGGTCAGCGTTCGCGGCGTCGTCCGTGAGCAGCGCGCCGCCACCGGAGGTCGTCATCACCTTGTTGCCGTTGAAGGAGACCGCGGCAAGGTCGCCGAAGCTCGCCGCCGGCCTGCCGGCGTAGACCGATCCGAGCGACTCGGCGGCGTCGCAGAGCAGCGGCGCCCCCGCGGCGGCAACGATCGGGTCGATCCGCTCATGGTCCACGACATGGCCGAACAGGTCGACCGGGACGACGGCGCCGACCCTTCGTCCCTCCGCGGTCGCGGTGTCCAGCGCACGCTGGAGCAGGTCGGGATTGAGGTTCGCCGAGGAGTCGGCATCCACGAACCACGGCTCCGCGCCGACGTAGGTGATCGTGTTCGCCGTGGCCGCGAAGGTCATCGAGGAGCAGATCACGACGTCGCCCGGCCGGACCCCCAGCAGGAGCAGCCCGAGGTGGAGCGCGGCCGTCCCCGAGGAGAGGGCCACGGCATGGCCACGACCCGTCGCCTCCGCGAGCTCCGCCTCGAAGGCGTCGACCTCAGGCCCCAGCGGGGCGATCCACCCCGACCGGACGGCGCGGACGAGCGCACGCTCCTCCGCATCGGTGACATCCGGTGAGGACAGGTAGATCACGACCGCGAGTCCAGCTTCTCGAGCAGGAGGAACGCATCCGGGCTCTGTCGGCGCAGCCGCTCCGGGTCCCGCGGCGGCACGGCCACCCTCGAGATCAGCGGATGCCGCGTGGCGGTGGGGTTCTCGTCGGCGTTGAAGAGCGCCTCATGGAGCTTCTCCCCCGGCCGGAGTCCGGTGTAGACGATGTCGACGTGCTGGCCCGACCTCTTGATGATCTGCTTGGCCACGTCGAGGATCCGGATCGGCTCGCCCATGTCCAGGACCATCACGTCGCCCGGTTCGCCGATCGCCCCGGCCTGGATCGTGAGCTGGCAGGCCTCCGGGATCGTCATGAAGTAGCGGGTGATCTCGGGGTGCACCACGGTCACCGGTCCGCCGTCCTGCACCTGACGAAGGAAGGTGTGCAGCACCGAACCCCGTGAGCCCAGGACGTTGCCGAAGCGGACGGACACGTAGCGGTGGCCGGTGCGTTGCGCGAACGTGGAGGTGAGTTCCTCCGCGAGCCGCTTCGACTTCCCCAGCGCGCTGATCGGGTCGGCGGCCTTGTCCGTCGAGATGTTCACGAAGCGGGTCACGCCGTGCCGTTCGGCTGCCTCCAGCACGTTGAGCGTGCCCATCACGTTGGTCTTCCACGCCTCGGTCGGATAGCTCTCCAGCATCGGAAGGTGCTTGAGCGCGGCGGCGTGGAACACGACGTCGGGGCGGTGCTCGAAGAACGCCCTGTCGAGGGCTTCGTGGTCGCGGATGTCGCACAGCACCATGTCGCGGGTGTCGAGGAGGCCCTTGCCGTAGATGGCGAGCTGGACGGCATGCAGCGCGGACTCGTCCCGGTCGAGCAGGACCAGCGACGACGGGCCCAGCTTCGACAGCTGCTTGGCGAGTTCCGACCCGATCGAGCCACCCGCGCCGGTGACCAGGACGACCCGTCCGTTGAGGTAGCCGGCGATGCTCTGCAGGTCGGTGGTCACCTGGCCGCGCCCGAGGAGATCCTCGATCTCGAGGCGCCTGACCGCGGTGACACCGACGGTTCGTCCGACGATGTCCGCGAGCTTCGGCAGGATCAGCAGGGTGAGGCCGGCGTCCTCCACCTGCTTGCTGATCCTTCGGATGTCGGGTTTCGGCAGGCTCGGAATCGCGAGGATGACCGTGTTCACCCGGTGCTCACTCGCCAGTCGAACCAGGTCGGCGCCCCTGCCGAGCACGCTCACCCGTCCGATCTGCTGGTGGATCTTGCCGGGGTCGTCGTCGACGAACCCGACCACGACGTACGGCGCCTGCACGTCTTCGGAGAGCATCCGGTAGAGGATGCGCGCACCCTGCCCGGCCCCGTAGACCAGCACGCCTTCCGCGTCCTTCGGCTGCTGGGCGCGGATCCGCATGCTGCGCCCGCTGCGCGCGCCGACCCGGACGATCGCCATGAGCAGCAGGACGGTGGGCGGTACCGAGAGCATGAGGCTGCGGGGATACCCGCCGAACCCGAACACCCAGATCGGACCGACGACGATCCCGATCAGGGCCACGGTGACGCCGAGATGAACCGCTTCGCGATAGGTGCCCGCGAGATAGCGGCCGCGGTAGACCCGGGTCAGTGCGCCGGCGGCGAGTTGCAGCACCGCGCAACTCGCCGCGTACCCCAGGATCACGGGCCACGGCACCCGGCTCCAGGTGAAGTCGAACCTGCTGAACGCGAGCAGCGATGCGGCGAGCAGCCACGCGGCGGCGTCCCACAGTGCGATCACGCCGAGGAGGATGGTCCGACTCGCGCGGCCGGTGTTCTGCAACACAGTGGGGCTCCAAAGAAGAACTGGGGGTGCCAAGGGTCAGGGGGACTTGAGTACTCAGGTTATCGCTTTACCACTGACATGGCAGAGCCACACCCCGTCGTGCGGTGCGGGATCTGGGTGCCCCACTACGTGCCGCGAGGCCGGGCAGGTGCGGAGCCCTCGGCTAAACTCGGGGCGATCCCGCGTCCCTTTGAAGGGCCCCTTTGTGACGAATGACCGCACCGACCTCGATGAGGCGATCTTCCGCAACCTCGATAACGACGGAGCACCCGGTCCCGATCCGGCACGTGGACGCAGGGTGTTGCGACGGCGCGTACCGCTGTGGCTGCGGATCGCTGCGGTTCCCCTCGCCGTGGTCGTCCTGCTCGGCGGCTTCCTGGTGGTGCGCGGGCTGCTGGCCGCCGGCGACCTCAAGCGCGACGACAGTCTGGTGATCGGCGCCGACGGCCGGCCGGAGCCCGGCCTCGGGCAGAACTTCTTGGTTCTCAGTGAGTCGACGACCGGCCAGGCCGATGTCGTCCTGGTGGTCCACCTGAACCAGGCGCGCGATCGGCTGACCCTGGTCTCGCTGCCCCGGAATCTCTCGGTCAACGTGGGTGGCAGCGAGCAGCAGTTGAAGGACCTGGCTCCCGACGGGAGCAGTGCCGGTCTGCTCACGGCGGTCGAGGGCCTGATCGGCGCACGCATCGAACACGTCGCGAAGGTCGACATCAACGGCTTCATCGGGCTCACCGAAACCCTCGGCGGCGTGGTCGTGGACAACCCCCAGGCCTCCACCACCTCCAGTGGCCTGCGGTTCGACAAGGGCCAGATCGAGGTGCGCGGTGTGACCGCGCTGGCCTTCGTCGGCGACGACTCCGCCATCCCCGACCGGGACGCCGTGCTGGCCGAGCGTCAGCGTTCGGTCCTGCGGGCGGTGGTGCTCAAGGTGCTCAAGCCCGAGACACTCGCCAACCCGGTGACGTTCAACGCGGTGGTGTCCGACCTGACCAAGTACGTCACGGTGGACTCGGCCCTGACGAACTCCGTGATGTGGGACCTGGCCACCACGACGCACATCGGCAGTTCCGCCGACGTGGTCGCCGCCCAGGCGCCGGTCAAGGGCGTCAGCTCCAGCTCCTCCGGCGACCCGATCAAGCTCGTCGACCAGGCTCGGGCCGAGGAACTCGGAGCCGCGCTGCGCGGCGACACGATGGACGACTACCGCAGCAGGTATCCGGCCTAGCCGAGCGCCGCGCGTAACTCGTCCAGCTGGGCGCGGACCGCGTCCGGCGCGGTGCCCCCACGCCCGTTGCGGGAGGCGACCGAGCCCTCCGCGGTGAGGACGGCGAGCACACCGGCGTCCAGCTCGGGCGAGATCGCGGCCAGGTCGTCGGGGTTCAGGTCGGACAGCTCGATCCCGCTCGCCTCGCAGAACCGGACGCAGGCTCCCGCGATCTCGTGGGCCCGCGCGAACGGCACCCGCTGCCGGACCAGGTGATCGGCGACATCCGTGGCGAGCGAGAAGCCGCGGGGGGCGAGCTCACCCATCCGATCGTGGTGGAAGCTGAGCGTGGCGACCATGCCGGTCACCGCGGGCAGCAGCACCCGCAATTGGTCGAGGCCGTCGAAGACCGGCTCCTTGTCCTCCTGCAGGTCCCGGTTGTAGGCCAGCGGCAGTCCCTTGCAGGTGGCGAGCAGGCCGGCGAGGTTGCCGATCAGGCGTCCGGCCTTGCCGCGGGCCAGTTCGGCGACGTCCGGGTTCTTCTTCTGCGGCATGATGCTCGACCCGGTCGACCACGCGTCGTCGAGCGTGGCGAAGCCGAACTCGTGGGTGCACCACAGGATCACGTCCTCGCTGAGCCGGCGAGCACGTAGGCCTCCTCCGCAACCAGGTCGCGCGCGGCCGTCCCGTCGATGCTGTTCGGCACCGAGCCCGCGAAGCCCAGCTCACGCGCCACCAGTTCGGGGTCGAGGCCGAGGGACGTGCCGGCCAGCGCGCCCGAGCCGTACGGGCTGATCGCCAGCCGGGCGTCCAGGTCGCGCAACCGCTGCAGGTCGCGGACCAGCGGCCACGCGTGGGCCAGCAGGTGGTGGCTGAGCAGGACGGGCTGGGCCGACTGCAGGTGGGTGCGGCCCGGCATGATCGCGCCGAGGTTCGCCTCCGCCTGGGCCGCCAGGGCTCCGACCAGGCCTCGCACGTCCTCGGCGAGGACCCGGTTCGCGTCCCGCAGGTAGGCACGGATCAGGGTGGCGATCTGGTCGTTGCGCGACCGTCCCGCGCGCAGCCGTCCGCCCAACTCCGGACCGACCCGCTCGATCAGCCCCCGCTCCAGGGCGCCATGGACGTCCTCGTCGGTGTCAGCGGGCCCGAAAGCGCCGGAGGCCACGTCGGCGTCGAGCGCTGCGATGCCGGCCAGCATGGCGTCCCGTTCGGCGTCGGTGAGCAGCCCGGCGGCGTGCAGCGCCAGCGCGTGCGCGCGCGAGCCGGCCAGGTCGTGCCGGGCGAGCCGCCAGTCGAACTGGGTCGAGCGGCTCAGGGCGAACATCGCCTCTGCCGGGCCGCCGGCGAAGCGGCCTCCCCACAGCCGGCCGGACTCGGTGGTCATGGTGTCCTCTCCGCATTCATCGAGATCCCGGGTCGAGCCCGGGATGACAGGAAGTGGGTCAGCTGGTGTGCAGGTTCAGGAAGGCCTCGGCCATCGCGGCGCCGCCGTTCGGGTCGCGGGTGACGAGGACGACCGTGTCATCGCCGGCGATCGTACCGAGGACGGAGTCCCAGGCGACCTTGTCGATCGCGGACGCGAAGAACTGGGCCGCGCCGGGCGGGGTGCGCAGCACGGTCAGGTTCGCCGAGGCCTCCGCCGAGAGCAGCAGTTCGCCGCACAGCCGGGTCAGCCGGGCCAGCGCCGCCGGGGTGCCCGGCGCGTACTCCCCCGCCAGCAGCGCGTAGGCCAGCTCGCCGGTCGCCGTGCGCACCCGGACGGCGCCGAGTTCGAGCAGATCCTTGCTCAGCGTGCCCTGGGACACCGCGATCCCGTCGGCGACCAGCCGGCTGGCCAGCTCGGTCTGGCTGCGGACGGCCTCGCGCTCGATCAGCTCCGCGATCCGGGACTGGCGGGCCGACTTCGTCACCGGGGTGCGCTGTTCGGTCATGGCCGGGTCTCGACAGGCTCGACCAGCGATTGAGGCGCAGGCGGCTCGGGCGGTGGGGTGCCGAGCAGGGTGGCGAGGGCGGCGACGAAGCGATCGATCTCGGCGTCGGGGATGATCAGCGGCGGGGCGAGGCGCAGCACGTTCGGGCGTGGGGCGTTGATCACGAAGCCGGCGTCCAGGGCGGCCTCGGCAACCGCGGGGGCGATCGGATCGGCGAGCACGACGCCGCGGAGCAGTCCCCGGCCGCGCACACCCACGATCTGGGGGTGGCCGAGGGCCATGATCCCCGCCGCCAGCCGGTCGCCGGCGGCCACCGTGCGCTCCAGCAGGCCGTCCCGCTCGATGATCCCGATCACCGCGAGGCCGGCCGCGGCCGCGACCGGGTTGCCCCCGAACGTCGTGCCGTGCGAGCCGGGCCCCAGCAGGGACGCGGCCTCGCCGGTGGCCACGCAGGCGCCCACCGGGAAGCCGTTGCCCAGCCCCTTGGCGAAGGTGACGATGTCGGCGGTCACTCCCGATGCGGTGCTGGCCAGCCAGTCGCCACAGCGGCCCATGCCGGTCTGCACCTCGTCGATCCAGAGCAGGGCGCCGACGGCCGACGTCAACGTGCGGGCCCGAACCAGGAAGTCGGACGGCGGTTCCACCACGCCGTTCTCGCCCTGGATCGGCTCCAGGATGACGGCTGCCA